>CAZAQY010000060.1:0-35654 GCA_964486845.1 uncultured Pirellulaceae bacterium | reverse complement strand
CCCATCGTTCGCACCCCCTACTCGAGCACATGTACCCGCCGCTGCCTTATTCATGTGTGCGTTCTCCAGGGTATCCGCAGGCGTCTGGCGGCGGACGGGGCCGATTTGGCACCCGGTTTCATGGAAGCGCCGGCCCAAATATCCTGCCACGGGGAATTGAATGAATGCGAGTTCTGGTATAAGTTTAACGCCAGTCGGAGCTTTGGTTTGTGGGATGCGCGCCGGGTGCGCACATCTTCGAGTCGTTTAACCGCGCCCCAACGGGGAGCGCGCGGCTGGCCCGCTGTCAACGCGCTCCCCGTTGGGTCGCGGTTAAACGAGTTTAGTTGCGGCGACAGGCCGCTTTCCGCCCTCTATCGACAAGGAGAATTCATTCATGGCTCGAACCACTCGTCGTCAATTTCTGCAAACGACCGCCGCCGCGGGCGTCGGCTTCTGGGTAGCCGCTGGAAACCGTGTGGCGCTCAGCCGGTCCGCCAGCGAACGTCCCAACGTCGTGTGCATCGGCGTCGGCGGCAAAGGAGGCAGCGATTCCAGCAACGCCGCTCAATTCGGCAACGTGATCGCCATCTGCGATGTCGACCGGAACACGCTCGAGAATAAAGGCAAGGCCGACGCTTTCAAAAATGCCGAAAAATTCACGGATTATCGCGAGATGCTGGCCAAGCACGGCAAGAAGGCCCAGGTCGCGACCATCAGCACGCCTGACCACATGCACGCCCCCGCCACGCTGGACTGCATGCGGCTGGGCATCAGTTGCTACACGCAGAAGCCTTTGACGCGGACGATTTACGAAGCTCGACTTCTCGCCCAGGTGGCCAAGGAAACGGGCGTCTGCACGCAGATGGGCAATCAGGGGACGGCCCTGGATTCTTCGCGCGAGGCGATCGCGCAACTCCGCTCCGGCGTGCTCGGCACGTTGAAGGAAGTCTACGCCTGGTCGAATCGCCCGATCTGGGCTCAAGGTCCCGGACGCCGCATGACCATGGAGAAGTTTGCCGCGCAGGCTAAGAAGGAGAACCCGGAAAAGGCCGACGAGATCATCGAAGCGAAGAAGAAGGAAATCGAACGTACGCTGGAACGGGTCGACTGGAAGAACTGGCTGGGCGTCGCCCCGTCGCGGGAATTCTGGCCCGGTCTGTACCACAGCTTCCAGTGGCGCGGCTGGTGGGATTTCGGTGCCGGTGCCCTGGGCGATATGGCCTGTCACCAGCTGACGGTTCCGTTCGCTTCCTGCGGATTGCAGGATCCGGTCTCGGTGCAGGCCAAGAGCAGCGGCCACGACTACGACAGCTTCCCGGCCAGCTCGATCATCAAGTTCGAGTTCCCGGAGACGTCCGAACGGCCGGCGATTCCATTCTGGTGGTACGATCGCCTGGGCAACAAGCCGCCGCAGGAAGTGTTCAGCAAGTGGGGCATCGAAAAGGTGTCCAACAGCGGCGTGATGGTGGTCGGCGAAAAGGGCGCGTTCTACAGCAGCGACGACTATTGCGGGCGCTACGAGCTGAAGGGCGTCGAGAAGAAGACGGTCGAATATGAAAAGGCCGAGAACAAGGGCAACAACGACGTGAACAACATGTACGAGTTGTTCCGGGCGCTGGCCGCCGGCGATCCGATGATCTGCCACTCGAACTTCATCAACCGAGCCGGCCCGCTGACGGAAATGATCCTCCTGGGCAACCTGGCCGTGTGGGCCGCCGCGACGGGCGGCGCGAACGGCGAAATGGGCGACTGGGGCGAGAAAGTCGAGTGGGATGCGAAGAACCTGAAGGTGACGAACCTCGCCTCCCTCAAGACGCCGGGCGTGGCCGACCTGGTCAAGCCGAAGTATCCGGAGGGGTATCGGCTGGATTAGAGGGGCAGGCGACGAACCAGGATGATGTGCTCTCCACCGAGTTCTTCTCGGTGGAAGCACGCCTGGTAGCTACGCGCGGCGAACCAGGGGGGGAATTTGCTCTCCACCGAGTTCATCTCGGTGGAAGCACGCCTGGCAGCTACGCGCGACGAACCAGGATGATTTGCTCTCCACCGAGTTCGTCTCGGTGGAAGCCGTCAGGCAGAACGCCACCGCGGCGAACTCGGTGGGGAAATCTCCTTTTGAGAGTTGGTAAGTACGATGAACAGTGTGCTCTTGGGTCGTGGTATCCTCGTTGGTTTGGTACTCAGTTTGGTCTGTCTGGCCGGTTGTCCTGCGCCCCAAGGCGATGGCGGCAGCGTCGGTCCGGGCGCGAGTGGCGGCGGCGCGACCGGTACAAGCCAGGAGTCGGAGCCCACTGCTCAGGCTGGAACGGCCAAGGGCGAGGACGTGGACGCCGCGAAATCGCTGCTGGACGGCCTCGGCGCCAACGCCAAGTACAAGCTTCTGCCCGGCGGAGTACTGACCGAGATCGTCATTCAGGATGGCTCCGTGCTGTCCGCCGAGAACATCGCCCTCTTCGGAAAGCTCACCGATCTGGAAAAGCTCCAGATTTACAACTTCCGGGAGTTGAACGACGAAATGGCGGCGCAGTTGGCGGGCCTGCAGAACCTGACGACGCTGGCGCTGACGAACTCCGTCATCAATGATCCGACGGTGGAGATGATCGCCAAGTCGTTTCCGAAGCTCATCGATCTCGACCTGTCGTCGAACACAAATCTGACCAATAGCGTCCTCAAGGGCATCTGTGAAATCGGGAGTCTCCAGCGGTTGGCGCTGGCGCAGAACAACTTCAACGATCTGGGAACAAGCCATTTGTCAAAGCTGAAGGAACTGCGAACTCTGGACCTGCGCGGCAACATGGAAGCGGGCGATATGACCATGAAGGTCATTGCCTCGCTGCCAAACCTGACCGCGCTGAAGCATCGCAGTGTCGCAGTCACGGAACTCGGCATGGAGTACTTGGCTCAGAGCAAGACGCTCGATTCGTTGCTGATGCAGGACTTTGCCGCCACCGGCCAGGCCGGGCAGCACATCGCCAAGCTTGGCAAGTTGAGACAACTGGAGGTCTTCCGCTGCCCTGGCTTCGGTTCCGACGGCGTATTGGCCCTGAAAGGCCTGAAGCTTTCACGCCTCACGCTGCGCGACCTGCCCGCCATCGATGATTCCGCGATGGAGGTGTTCAGCGATCTGCCCGAGCTGAAGCGGCTGTATCTGCACGAACTGGCATCCGTCGGCGACTCGGGCCTGGCGAACTTGGCAGCTCTCAAGTCGCTGGAAGTGCTCGACATCTGGACCGTGCCGCAGATGACAGACGCCACCGTCGAGGTGATCGCCACCTTGCCGAACATCAAGGAGCTGTCGATCAGAACGACGGACATCACCGATGCGGCCGTGGACAAACTGCTGGCCATGCCGAACCTGCAATCGTTGACGTTCAAGGAAAACGGAAATGTGACGGCCCAGGGACTGAAAAAACTGGCTGGAAAGAAGTGGGCCAAGCTGCATATCGGCTCCGCCGAAACGGGCGACTCGTCGCCGTGATTCGTCCGATGAGGATCGAACGCCAAAACAGCTTGAAGGATCGCGGCATTTCGCAAGCACTCGTGGATTGCCCTTGAGGCTCGTGGAATTGCACGGCAAGTCGTGCGGAGCGTCCCCGAGCAGCGTCCGAGAAATAACTGTCGCCTCGTCAAAGTAGCCATCACACTCCGTGCAAAGTAGCCATCACACTCCGTGTGATGATCGCCAAGAAACACAAGACCGTTATTTCTCAAACGCGGCTCAGGTCTGTCACAACATGTCCTTTGCTGAATTCGGGCTCAAGAGCCAAGGAGGATACGATGCGTTTAGCTGCCACGATTGTCTTACTGGGGATGCTGATGTTGCCGTCTTCTGCCAGTGCCGGTGCCGCGTCGGTCCGTGAGACCACGCTGGCGATTCCCACGTACTTGATGGGGCCGGAGGACAAGAATCCCTCGTTGTGGAATCTGAACGTCTACCCGTATCCGATGCAGACGGACATTACTCGAAACAAAGCGGTCCAGTCGTACCGCGCGGTGGTTCTGGAGAACGACTACATCCGCGTGATCATCCTGCCGGACGTGGGCGGAAGGATCTTTGCCGCACACGACAAGACGAACGGCGATTTCGACTTCATCTACCACAACCACGTCATTAAACCCGGCTTGGTGGCCCTGCGCGGCGCGTGGCTTTCCGGCGGGATCGAGTGGAACTTCCCCACCCGGGGCCATACGGTCAACACGTTTTCGCCGGTGCAGTATCAGATCATCCAAGGCGACGACGGAAGCGTGACTTGCGTGGTGGGCGCGCGGGAATGGGTGCGGCGGATGAAGTGGGCGGTGGCGACCACGGTCTACCCCGACCGCTCGTGCTTCCGAAACCGGATTCTGCTGTACAACCCCACGTTGACGGACAACAACGGCTACTTCTGGGCCAACGCCGCCGTCCACGCCTGGCCGGACACCAAGGTAATTTTTCCGCCGGCCGACTACACCTACGCTGGGCGGCGCCGCAATCCGCAGCCGTGGCCAAACTATCAAGGCCAGGACCTGGGCTGGTACCGGAATACCCCCCACGCATTCGATTATTTCTGCGGCACGCCCGCCGACTTTGTGGCCGCCTACAACCACGAACGCCAGTGCGGCAGCGTCCATTTCGCCTCGCGGCACGACAGCTTTGGCAAGAAATTCTGGACTTGGGGAGTCGCTCGCAGCGGGCTGATCTGGGAAGACATTCTCACCGACCAGGACGGGCAGTACATCGAGCTGCAGTCGGGCCGACTGCTGACCCAGGGCGACAGCTGGATCTTTGAGCCGCACCTGCAAGAAACGTGGGACGAGTATTGGTATCCGATCAAAGGCATGGACGGATTTGTCACGGGGAATCCGGATGCGGCGGTCAATTTCGTCGTCCGGGATCAGAGACTCCTTGTCGCGATCAACGTAACCAAGCCGTTTCGCAACGCCATCGTCAGAGTGCTGGCGGGCGGCAAGGAGATCCACCGCGAGACGCTGAGCGCGGCGCCCGGCGACAGCTGGCGCAAAGAAATCCCCTTCACCGCAGCCGAGGAGGCGGGGCAGGTGATACTGCTCGACAGCGACGGCCGCGAAATCCTCAGCTACAGCCCCAAGCGCGAAAAGATTCCGCCGCCGGAACTGGAACCGGAACTGCCGGCAGGCGACACGGCGACGGCCGAGCAGTTCTGCCTTGCCGGCTACTACACGATGAAGCATTGGAATCTGCCAGGGGCGGTGGAACTGTTCGGCCGTGCGCTGGAAAAGGACCCCGGCTTTACGCCCGCCTTGCGCTGGCTGGCCATCATCCATTACAAGACGGGCCGGTTCGCCGAAGCCCAACGTCTGGCCGACCAGGTGCTCCGCCGCAACGACGACGACCACACCGCACGCTACTACCGGGCGTTGAGCCGTATCGCGCTGGGCAGTTCGGAGCGAGTCGAAGAGGACCTTGACCTGGTGGGACGCCGAGCCGCGTATCGCCACATCGCCCCCTTCGTCCAAGCGTCCTTGGCCGTCGCCGCGGGCGATTTCAGCCGGGCCGAAGAACGGCTCCGGCGCACGCTGCGTGAGAATCCGGGCGACCTGAAGGCGCAAGCCATGCTGGCCGGCGTCTTGCGGCGCCAGGGACGTGGGGAGGAAGCGATCCGGATGGTCGACCAGGTTCTGGCCATCGATCCACTGGACTGCCTGGCGTCGCTGGAAAGAGTCTTCCTCGGCGCGGCGAAACGCGAATCGCTTGCTGTTCTGAGGAGCGATCCCCAGTACTATCTCGAGGCGTGCTGCGACTACCTGCAGATGAACTTGCACCAGGACGCCGCCGCGGTGCTGGACCAATACGCTCAGCAGCCCGGCGCGGTGCCGCATCCATTCGTCTGTTTCTATCAGGGTTACCTGGCCGAGAGAGCGGGCGACCCGCAATCGGCCAAGGCGCACTACGCCCAAGGTGCGAAGCTTTCGCCGGATTACGTCTTCCCGTTCCGCACCGAAAGCCTGGCCGTGCTGCAAGCGGGCTTGCGCCACTTGCCGGACGATTGGAAGCTGCGTTACTACCTGGGCACACTGTTGACGGCCAAGCTGCAGTGGCGCGAGGGGTTGGATCATCTGCTGGCCGCGCGCAAGGCGGAGCCGGATTATCCCGTCCTGTACGGCAACCTGGGCGAGATCTACTGGCACAAATTGAACGACTACGCTCGGGCTCAGGCGGAGTACGAAAAGGCACACGCCCTCGATCCAAACGACAGCGCGTACCACCTTGCCCTGGATCGTGTGTACAGTCTCCAGGGTGACCATGCGAAGCGCGATCGCTTGTTTCAGCAGGCTGTCCCGAAGGTCAAGGGCGACTTTCAAGTATTGTTGGCGCGCGCGGCTTACCACACCGACGTGGGACAATACGACGAAGCCCTGGACATCCTGCAGCGTCACACGTTTCACCCGTGGGAAGGCTGGACCGGCGCCCGGGAACTCTACGTACGAACCCTGCGTCTGCGCGTGGGTCGGGCCCTCGAACAAGGCGATTACAGCAAGGCCGTCGACGATTTGCGCCTCGCCATGGAGTGGCCCGAAAACCTGGGCACCGGCAGGCCTCCCAATCCCGACCACTCGTGGGAGAACTACAAGCTGGGCCTGTGCTACAAAGGCTTGGGCAAGTCTCAACTCGCCGAGGAACATCTGACGAAGGCCATCCAGAGTCCGGTTTCGCAGGACACCGCTTGGCGGGCCGACGCGGAGAAAGAACTGAAGGCATTGAGAAACGGGACCCCGGCAGGGAAAGAGTAGAGCTGCCGGCTTTGCCGTAGGAAAGCCAAAGCGAACGCGAACCAGTGGGAGGTGATCCATTTCAATTTCGGCATCCACGACCGCGGCACGCCGCTGGCGGACTACACACAGCGCCTGGAGCGGCTCATCGAGCGCATGCAGAAGACGGGCGCCAAGCTCCTCTGGGCCAGCACGACGCCGATCCCGGATGATCCCGCGCGGAACCAGGCCGCCGCCTCGATCGCGGAACGAAATCGAGCCGCCGCCGAACTCATGGCCCGGCACGGCATCGCCGTCGACGATCTGTTCACCGCCGTCACGCCGCACCTGGCCGAGATGCAGAATCTCCACCACGGCCAACACGGAGCGATGGTCGGAGGCCATGGGCCCGACGATCACCTCGGCTTGAATCAGGCGGAACCGCGCCTCCGGCCGGTAAGAGATGAAATCGATCCGTGAAGTCGGCTTGTCCGACGGCACGGTGGGGGCGGGCGGGTCGTCGATCGCGCAGGTCCACCGCTGCTGCAGGATCTGCAAAGGCTCGTCAGCGGGCACCGCGGGGATACGTGACGCGTTCTGGCGTACTCTCGGTATAGGGCAACGGATGAATGACCACGTCGAGGATCGGCAGTCCAGCACCAAGGGCCACGACGACGGCCAGCCAGCGACGCCGGTCCATGCCAGATTGAAAGATGCTTTGTAACATCGTCGTTATCTCCTGTCGGACGGAAGGGGGTTCGCGGGATATGCGTCATCTTACGATGGTTTATCCGGCGGCGAAAGTTCCGACCTCGGGTGACGGCGTTCGTCACTTACTCCTTCTCCGCCTCGACAATTGGCGGCTTGTCTTGTCTCCGCTCCCGCCAACTGACCAGCCACAGCAACAGGGGTAGAATCACCAGATTGCCGGCTAGTCCGCCCAGCATCGCCAGGCTGACCAAGACGCCGAAGTAAATCGTCGGTACGAACTCGCTGGTCGCCAACACCGCAAACCCGGCGACCAGGGCCAGTGTGGATAAGACCATCGCAAAGCCGACTGTCCCCTGGACTTCGGCGATCGCATCGACGACCGTCTTCCCGGAGTTCCGAGCCCGCCGAAACGCCTGGAGGTAGTGAATCGAACTGTCCACCGCCAGCCCCATCGACACGGCGGCGATCATCGCGGCGCCCATGTTGATCTTGAAGTCCAACCAGCCCATCACGCCGGTCACGGTCATGATCGGCAGCACGTTGGGCACCATGGCGATGATCGCGTACACCGGACGGCCGAAAGCAATCAGCACGCACAAGCAGATCCCGCTGGTGGAAATCAGGAAAGCCAGCCACTGGTCGCGGAGGATGCTCTGGATCAGATTGGTGAGCAGCACGAAGAAGCCCGTCACCTCGGCTGCGGGGGCTCCCTCCGCCTCGGGGAATTCCTCGCGAGCCAGGCGTGTGACTGTTTCGATCAGGTGCTTTTTCTGAGCCGCCGACTGGCGTTCGGCCGAACGCAGCATGATGCGATAGTAGTGTTTTCCCGGCGATTGCGGATCCTCGGAGTGCAGGGCCGCGGTAAAGGTCGGCATGTGAGTCCGCATGGCGGTCACCGAGGCTCGAACGGTGGCCGTGCGCGTGAAGGGACGTTTCCGTTCGAGTCTCGGCGATCCCGCCCAGACCGCGTCGGCGATGCTCACGGTCCGTACGGCCGGCCCCTGCTGCCCGGCGTCCGCCGACACCTCCTGTGCAATCCGCTGCTCCAGTTTCCGCACACGTTGCAGATAGCCAAAGTCCAATGTCGGCGGCGCGGGCAGAAAGATGTCCCAAATCCCGGCGCCCCCCAGGTCGGTCTCGATGATTTCGTAGGCTCGGACGATATGGCTGCCGGACCGGAAGTTCTTCGTAAAGTCGGTCTCCAGTTCCAGCCGGTAAGCGCCGGCCGCACCGGCTCCGCACAGGGCCAGGACCACGAAAAGAATGGTCTTCGGGCGACGTTCCAGCCAGAATGCCGATCGCATCAGCTGCTGTCCGAGCAGACCGTCGATGCGGGCTTGGCCCACGACCTGCACGGGGGGACCGATCAGCGTCAGGCCCGGCACGACCAGGATCGCGCTGACCAGCACCAACAACGACCCGATGGCCATCATCAGGCCAAAATCCCGCACCGGACCCACGCCGGCTACCAGCAGCGACGAGAACCCGACGGCGTCGGTCGCAATCGCCCAGAACACGGGAAGGATCAGCACGGCGACGATCAGCAAGAACGATTCGTGCGGCGTCTTGCCCTCTCGGCGCGCCTCTCGAAAGCGGACGATCACGTGCATCACGGTGGCTACGCCTACCACGGTCACGATGGCCGTCAGCATCGAACTGACCATGCTCAGGCGCGTTCCGGACACGACCAGCAGGGCTCGTGTGGCGAGCAGTGCCACTTGCACGACGACGATGCACAGCACCATCCACCTCAGACTGCGGAAACAGATCAGCAGGACCACCGAGAGCAAGATCGTGGAGGCCCAGCCCAGGCGCCGGCCGTCTTCTTCGACATAGCGAAAGCCATCGACGACCATCACGGGCTCGCCGGCCACCGTGCCGCCCGCGAGCCGCTGGATCTTTTCCCGCAACGCGTTGACCGTCTGTTCGCGAGTCACGCCGCCAGACTCCTGCGGCTCCAACATGCAGATCACCGCCGCCGTGCGGCCGTCGCTGCCGTGCGTGTACCCTTCGAACAGCTTCAGAAATCGTTTGGCCAACGGACTTTGCGTATCGACAATCCCATACTCCGGGGCGTCCTCGGACTGCAGTAACCCGGCAGCCAAGGCTATCTTGTCCAGCACCACGTCGACTTCCGCCAGACTGAGCACGTCGCGGACGCCCGGCGTGCCCTTCAACTGGCGGCTGATCTCGGTCAGACGCTCGATTCCCCGGCGGCTCTCGTCCAGCAGTTGCGGGTCGGAGTAGACGGCCAAGACGACCTCGTTGCCGCCAAAGACGCGTTTCAGCTTCGAGTAAGGCCGCAACAGGGGATCATCGGGCGAAAACATGTTTTCGATCGAACGATCGAATTTGACATTCCGAGCCGGCAGGAAGCAGACCGCGGCCGCCAGCACGGCCAGCAACAAGAGCGGCCAACGGCCGGCCAACAGCCAAGCTGCGATTCGTTGGCTGAGCGACGTGCGCATGGTTCGAGGGTCCTTTCGCCGAGCGAAAGACGACATTGCTCGTGGACGAGCCCCCACGTTCGTCTCGGCCGCTCGCCTAACGGGTTCTCAATTGTACCCGCGCCCGCAGATTGATCCCACCCCAAGCAAAGTTGCTCAAATGGGCAGACCCCAGCGTCTGCGACGAATACAACAATTACACTCGTAGAGCTAAGCTTGGGAAATAAAGTCGACTTTGATCGGGATTCAGCC
The DNA here is from genome assembly GCA_964486845.1 of uncultured Pirellulaceae bacterium. Taxonomy (GTDB): domain Bacteria; phylum Planctomycetota; class Planctomycetia; order Pirellulales; family Pirellulaceae; genus Anammoximicrobium. The sequence goes on along the minus strand of CAZAQY010000060.1, from coordinate 25,554 downwards.
GATGCTCTGACGAACAAGGACGCTTGAATGCGATCGCGGTGCGCGGTCCACAGGGGACGGAGCCCGGATTACAAACGGCATCGGGTTTCCAAGATGTTGCTACACTGGATGCAATTCGTGATGGGCCTCCTGTTCGTGGCCGTGTGGTGCTTGATCGGCCAGATCATCGTCGGCCAACGGAAGCAGCCCCGTGCCCGAATCTACGGCGCGAAGAACGCGTAGTAGGGATCGCCGCAAGCGATCCGCTGGACATACAGGCCGGCCTCCCGCAGATGATAATCGCCCCACATGCAGGACTCGCCGCAGGGAATGCTGTGGCCGGGTGGGATGTAATCCCAGCCGCGAGGGCGATGATAGACCGTGTGCAGCAGCAATCCTTGATGCTCGTCGCGGACCGACAGATAAGGTTCTTCCAGCAGCGTTTTCAGGACGGTCAACCCCGCTTGCCAATATCGTCGGCCCCCGTGCGCGTCGCCTGCAGCTTCCAGATAGCCCCCTAACCGCAGCAGTCCCTGGACGGCGATCGCCGCAGCCGAACTGTCGACCGGTTCGTGGCCATTGAAGGGGTCCGCCGGACGTTGCTGATAGTCACCTAGTCGCTGCAGCCCCGGCGCTCCCGTGTCCCAGTACGGCACGCCGTCGGTCGGCGTACTCTGCAGGTAGAAGTCGCAGGCAGCCAGCGCCGCTGCCCGCATCATCGCTTCGATGTCCGTGCGTCCGCCCAGGGGCTCCAAGGCATCGTCTGAGACCGTGGCCAGGAACTCCAATTGCTCCGCATATCCGCACATGACCCAAGCCAGCCCGCGCGTCCACGTGCTGAAGGGACTGAAGCCTTGCTGCGTGCTGGGACAGCGATACCGGCCGTCGTTGGTGTTGAAGATGCTCTCGTGGGCCACGCGTCCGCGCATATCGTACGCATCCCGGCCCTCGCCGTAGTAGACGTTGTACTTGGCGGTGGTCCGAGCGTGCTGCACGAGTCGGTCCAAGAGCGAAATCGCGGCGTCGTTTTCGGCCATCAGCGCGTGACCGAGGCGATGCGCCAGGGCCAACGCGCGCAGCGAGCGGATGGTGTCAGAAAACAACGAGTGCGGGCCGTTAAAGGAATAGATGTAACCGTGACCGTCGATTGTCTGGCTCCAGCGGGCCGCCTGCACGGCACCGCTGGCCTTGAGCGCAAGTTCGTAGAAATCCAACTCGCGCGCGTTGTGCGGAAAGCGCCCTTCCAACATCAATCGCCGCAGGTTGCCGTACGTGCTGACGTTATTGAAACCGTGGTCGTGAACGCCCACGTGGGTGACGTGCGAGGCCATGCGCGCGACCGTACCTGAGCGTCCCGCTTTCAAAAAAGACTCATCGCCCGTGGCATCGAATTGCAGGATGGCAGAACCGAAGTGAAAGCCCTGAGTCCACTCGGTCCAGCCTTGCGAGGTGTACTTGCCTGCGGCGGTGAACACCGGCGTGCCGCGCTCCGGCAGCCAGTCGGCTTGAATGGACAACAGCTTGGCAGCAGAAAGCTGCCACATGCGCTGCAGGGATGGAAGCAAATCCGCCGGTCGAATGCTGTCGTTGATGGTGAGCATGGTTGCGGGATGCGGGTTGCGGGTTGAAGATTACCGATCACCGATCACCTGGCGACCCGCGACTGATCATCACTTCTTGCTCTCTGCGGAACCGGATGAAACCAGCGACCAGGCAGGAATCCACTCGGTACCCGTCCGTCGCATTCCAACGTCTTCTTCTAGACGGCGTTGCATGTCCGGCAAATGCCCCGCCCCGTAAAAAACCGCCAGTTTCTTACGGCCCTTGCCGATTTCGCGGGTCAACACCTCAAACGCCTTCTTGTTGCGCTCGGTGATGATCGCCGAGCCTTCGGGTCCGTCGAAGATGCTGATCTCGCCCTCCAAGTTCGCAAACTCTTTGGCCATCAGCAGTTTCAGGCGTCGGGCGCGATCCGGGGCGAACAGGGCTGCCACGATTTGCAGGTCGCTCGTCCCCAACGGATCATCCGCTTGTTCCGCCATCGACCTTCCCAGCAAGCGGAAGAACATGCCAGCAAAGCTTTCGTTGCGGCGTTTCATGGTCGCCGCGAACTCTTCCGGACTCATGTCCGCGTGTACCATGTTCTTCTGGCCGTAATCGATGCAGTCCAGTTGATACTCCAGCTGCAGCAACGATTTCATCCCCACTTGCATGCCCCCCACCGCCGATCCGGGACTCTGGCCGGCCCGCGGAACGTTGGCGTCCTCGCGAGCCACCAACTCGTACAGCACCGCATCGTAGCCTCGAAATCGCCGGTTCAACTCCTCGTAATACGCCTTGTCTGCGATGTGAATCGCCCCGACCAAATCCACATGCACGCCGTGATGCTGATCGCCCGTGGCGGCAAAGCTGATGATGGCCGTTTCCAGCGCCATGGGGACTTTTTTTTCTCCTGTGCGAAGCCGGACGAAACCCTCATCGCCATCTCGCGACGAGTCGGCCGACCAACTGCTAGCGGTCAGACACAGAAGGCCTGTTAACGACAGGATGCGCAGGTAGTCAGACATTTTCGTCCTCCCCGGAGACCAGCTTTCTTGACTCGTTAGCATTATAGCCCGATGCGTCGAAACGAGGCAATTCGGCGCGCGTGACACAGGCACAACCACCGCATGAATCCGATGAACAGACGACTTGTGCGGTGGCCACAAGCGGCCATTGGAAAAAGCGGATCCATAGTTGCGTAAAATAGATCAGGATTATGCCCTGGGAATAACAGGAAAGAAAGATCAAAAAAAAGAATAGGAAACTTGAAGAAGGGCCTTTGTGAAGCATACTGGGAACTGTTGATCGGGCTCAGCCTGATCAATCTTCAGCCTCCCAGGTCCCTGCCCCGCCTGCGGAGGCTTTCTTTTTGCGCGACTGGCGACGGGCCGCTCCTCAGCACTTGCGATCCTCGGGAGCCCGATCAATCACGATTTTCGCTAAGGCTTGCCTTTCTTACTCAACTTTCGTAACGATCTGGTCCGATACTACCGTCACATACGGAAAAACTCGGACAACCGGTCCTCGTCGATTCAGGCCGGATCGAGCAGTTCGCGAACCAAGAGGATGGAAACGACCATGTCGTCCAGAAGAATCCTGTCCGCACTGGGGGCACTTGGCATCGTGGTGACGTTGGCCTCCGTAGCCGCCGCTCAACACTACCAGCCGTTCGTCGAGCCGGGCTACTTCAACCACGATCTGCAGTTCTTCGCGCCGGCTTCGGACATCGACACCTACGACGGCGATGTGGTGTTGCGGACGGGCTGGTTTGGGTCCTACAACCGCATGTACATCGGCGTATCCCGGCCGCGGGACGCGGACTATCCCAGCAGCATTGGTCCGAACGATATCCTGGTGACCAATCCCGGAACCTCGGACCTGATGGATCTGACGTGGGGCAACCGTTGGGACCTTGGCTACATGGTGGACGACGTGGACCATGACCACGGCTGGCTGGTTTCGTACATGCACATCGACGGTCCGAACGTCGGGAATCACCTGATCCAGGAGAAGCTGAATCGCGTCAATGAAGACGATGAAGGTTTCGTGCCTCCGGAAACGGATGGACAAGGAGGTGGCGGCAACCAGGACCTCGAGGACGTCATCAACCCGTATTCGGATCGCAACGACGCGGGCCCGCCCAACCGGTGGAGGTTCTACGACCTCACCGACAGTCTGAATTATGCCAAGTTGAACTCCGTGGAGTTGAACAAGCTCTTCCGCTTGGCCCCGCTGCACGACGGCGGCATTCTGGAGCCGTTCTTCGGGGTGCGTTACATGAAGTTCGAGGACAGGTTCCAGCGTCAGACCATGCGGGTCTACGACGAAGACGGGCTCAGTCCGCTTTGGCCGCCCTTCGGGCCCAGTTCGATCCCGATCGAGTTCCAGGATTCGACCACCGAGGATTTGATCTCCGACCGATTTCACTTCAGCAACCAGATCATCACGGGCCAACTCGGACTGCGCTGGCTCCGCCGCGTCAGCCGCTGGAACCTGACGGCCGAATTTCGGGCCTTCGGAGGCCAGAACTACCAGCATTTGAGCAGGAGCTTTGAGGTCGAACGCACCTACTACGACGGGCAAGGCACCGGCTCGGAAGCGGAAGGGCTCGTGAAATACAAGAATACCGAAGACTGGCACGCGAACGAGACCGTCGTCGGGACCGACATCCGCGCTCTGGCCGCGTACGAAATCACGCGGGACATCAAATTGGAGTGTGGCGTGCAGTTCTTGGGGCTCTTCACCGGGATCGGCCGCGGGCCGTTCATCGACCAGAATTCCGAAGCCGTGACCGCCGTCGGCACGACGTTCGGTTTCACGGTCAATCGCTAGCACCAAACGGGGTCACGGTCTTGTGTGGCACGGCCTACTTGTTGGCCGTGTTCGCCGCAGACACGGCCTACTTGTTGGCCGTGTTCGCCGCAGACACGGCCAACAAGTAGGCCGTGCCACACCGGAATGCGTGCTTGGCAACGCCCGGCTTTTCCGAAAAGGCCGGGCTTCTGCGCTTGCGGGCGGACACGCGCATCAGGTGTCGTCCGCTTCGTGCATCGTGCGCAACTCTTCGAGTTCCGTCTGCAGCCGATGGCGCAGCGGGCTTTCCGGACGAAGCTCGTCGAGCAGGGATTCGGCCCTCTCGAAGGCGTCCGGCTCGATTTTTCGGTCGTTTCTGAACAGTCTTCGGAAACTACGTTGGACTTCCGCTTCCGTAAGCAAATGCCTGTCCTCGCTCATGGGGCACGGGCGACTGGGACGCTCGACAGGGATGAGCTGCCGCCGCGCGCCCGCGTCGCAACGGCAGACGGGGAACGTTATTCTACCGGGACACGCGAGGCTTGCAAGAGCCCGGCCCGAACCGCTCATCGCAACCGGCCCTCGTAGGCCCACAGCCCCAACGCCGGATTGCGGATGAAAAACACACGCTCGCCGTCCGCCTGGGTGTTCCAGCCGTCCTGCAACTGTCGGGGATCGTAACGCTGTTGAACCTCCTCCAGCCGGTCGTACCGGTAGCCGACGCCTTCGATTTCGTCGCGTGACAAGTGTCCGGGACAGTACGTGACGCGGAAGCGATTCTCGGACGAGCCGTGGATCAAGTGTGCTGCCGCGGACAGATTGCTCCGCAAATCCTCGTTCTCGCGCATCAGTCGCATGATTTCGGGCGTCGTTCGATACCCGTATTTGCGGATCAGCCGGTCGATTTCGCCGTCCTCGCCGAACGTCTTGACTGCCGGTGCCAGAACCACCAACTCGCCCCCGCCGGCGATCGCCATGCGCGTGCGGTAAATGGCCTTGTTCCCCAGCCAAGTGCTGTGGAATTCTTCCGGGTCCAAGTAGACGACGACCTTGTGAAACTCCTCGCGGAGAATGCTGAAGTTGACCTGAATCGACAGTTCGGCGGCCCGCTCGAAACAGTCGTGATCGTCCCCGATGAACAGGCCTCGCGTCACCAGCTCGCCCTGCTCGTTCGTGCCGACCACGGTCAGCACGAATACCAACGGAAGGTGGCGGCAGAAGTGCTCCTGGGCGTAGTTCAGAATCCGCCGCAGGGGCGTGTCCGCCCGGCCCATCATCCGTTCCATGCCGTATGCCGCGCCGATGAAATGGCTCTCGTTGATCCCGCGCGAGCCGCCCGTGCCGACGAAAATGTTCTTGTTGTAGTTGGCCATGCCGATGACTTCGTGCGGCACGACCTGCCCGATCGAGAGAATCAAGTCATGTCCCCCCTGCCAAACCAGCTTGTTCAACTGGGCCGGCCAAGCTTGCGTCCAAATGCCCTCGGTCGCCTGAGACACGAATTCGGCCGGCACCTCGCCCACGGTGATCACGTCCTCCCGCCAGCGATGCACGCGGATCAGCGACTTGGGCAAGCCGGGAAACATCTTCTCTAACTGCCAATCCGGCATGGCCACGTGGGTCCCCAAGGCCGGCATAACGTCGACCATCGCATCGCCATAATACTGGTGAACCAGGCAGGTCAGCAGGCCGCCGCGGCTGTTGTACCGCGTGAAGTCCGGCGGCAAGGCCAGGACGCGCTTGCGTGGGCCCAGCTGGCGGAAGCAGCTTTGGAGCCCTTCCCGCAGCTGCTGATCGCTAAGTTCGGTCGCGGGTGAGCCTTCGGCGAAATACACCGTCATGAGTCAGGTTCCATGAAGTACGCGGATTCGAGGCGCCATCTGACTGCTGATCGTACCTCCCCCGCGACGATCTACAAGATGGCTTGAGCCGGTTAAATTTCATTGACGTTCGGGAGGTGATGCCCCTAAAATGAAAGAGTTCGCTAGGCAGCGTTCGAACAGTGATTTCGCTCCGTCAAAGTAGCCATCACACTCCGTGTGATGATCGGCACGAGACACGGGACAGTAATTGTTTTCCGATCGCTGCTAAGCGGGTCGCAGTGTGCCGCTGTCGCAGGACCAAAGCGGGAGAGACCTTATGTTGCGCGGTTGTTTGGCGATCATCGTCATCTGGGGGGGATTGGCGTGCGGACAGAACGCCGCCATCCACGCTCAACAAGTCCAGATCACGTCGCCTTTCCAGACGATCAACGACAGTTTCTACGAGAACTTCGGCTTTGGCGGCATCAATATGGGCCGCAGCGGGCGCGGGGGTGGGTGGTATTTCAGGACGGGGCCCGCCAATTCAACGCCACCGCCCTTCGGAGGCTACGATCCTGCCGCCGACGCCCGGTTCGGAATGCAGTTCGGAGGCCCGTTGGGACTCGGCTTCAACATGCTTGCTGGACAAGGCAGCAACCGCAGCCACACGGTCACTGCGCCCACGATCGTGATTCCCAACGGTGGGTCAGGATACCTGTTCAGCGGTTCGATGGTTCCGTTCGTCACCGGCGTCATTCCTGTCGTGGGCAACGCTCCCATGGGTCCCATGATGCCCGTGGTGCCCCAGGCACAGATGCCGCAGGCACAATCGTTGGTCAGCCCACTGGCCGAGCGCGTCGCCCGGTTGCAGCAGGAGCAACAAGCTGCCGAGCAGGCTGCGGCGGACGCGGCTCCGGCAGCGGGCTTGAATCCCGCGCCGGCGGTGCCTGCACGGGACGAAGCACCGCTGGTCTTGCGGGGCGGCCGGAACCCCGACGGCCCCGCGAACTCGCGGCCCGCGACCTCCGGCTCGGCGGCCAGCAGTTCGGCGAACCACGGCGATATCAGTGTGGCCGAGATTCGCCGCCAGCAAGCTCAGCAGGACGCGGCCCGGCAGGAGGAAATCCAGGTGCGGATTGAAAAGGCGCGAGGCTATGAGGAGGCCGGCAAACCGGGACTGGCCAAGATCTACTACCAACAGGCGGCCTCGCGCGCCGATGGCGAGTTGAAGCGACAACTGCTCGACAAGCTCCGCTCGCTGGGCGATGCGAAATGAAGATCGCCGCCGTCAGTTTCGTCGTTTTGCTGGTTGTCCCGCCGCTGCCGGCTGCAGAGCGTTGGGGGCCGCCGCAAGACGTGGAGTTCCGATCCGCACAGGACGGCTCGCAACAGCGGTACGTCGAGTTGTTGCCGGAGCCGTTCGACGCAGCGAACGAAATGCACCTGTTGATCGGCCTTCACGGTCACGGATCGGACCGCTGGCAGTACGTGCGCCAGGAGCGGGGCGAATGCCGCGGGGCGCGCGATGTGGCCCTGAAGCATGGGATGATCTTCCTCTCGCCGGATTACCGCGCGCCCGACTCGTGGATGGGTCCGGCGGCAGAGGCGGACTTGGTCCAGATCATTCACGAGGTGCGGGCGCGGCATCGGATCAGCAAGATCGTCCTCGGCGGCGGCTCGATGGGGGGCGCCAGCGCGCTGATCTTTGCCGCCCTGCACCCCGACCTGGTCGACGGCGTGGTGAGCCAGAACGGCACGGCGAACATGCTGGAATACGATCGCTTTCAGGATTCGATCCGCCGCTGGTACGGCGGCACCAAGCAGCAGCGGCCGGACGAGTACCGGAAGCGGAGCCCGGAATTTGCGGCCGAAAAGTTGACGATGCCGATTGCGTTTACCACGGGAGGACGCGATACTCTGGTTCCGCCGGCCAGCGTCTTGCGTCTGGCCGGGCAGTTGGAGAAGTCCAACCCCGCCATGCTCCTGCTGCACCGGGAAACCGGCGGACACGCCACGGATTACGAAGATACCGTCCAGGCGTACGAGTTTGTCGTGCAACGCGTGCTGGCGCGGGAGACGGCACGCTGAACACGTGGTGACCAGTCCGATGACCCATCGCATTCTGATTGTCGGCTGTGGCAGCATTGGCGAGCGCCACTTGCGTTGCTTTCAGCGTACGGGCCGAGCTGAACTTTCCGCTTGTGAGGTGAACGAGTCACTCTTGGCAACCGTCTGCCAGCGTTACCAAGTGCCCGGTTTTCGCGACGCGTCGGCCGCGCTGGCCGCGGGCCCGTACCAAGGCGTCGTGGTCTGCTCTCCCGCGCATACCCACATCGCGCTGGCGGTCCAGTCGCTGGGGCATGGGGCGGGTGTGCTGATGGAAAAGCCGCTCAGCACGCGAATCGACCAGGTCGACGCCCTGCGGTCTGCAGCGGCTGAGGCCGGGAGGTTTGCGGCCGTGGCCTATGTGTACCACTTCATTCCCGGCGTCGCAGCGATGCGCGAGTTCCTGTGCGGCGGTTCGCTGGGCCGGCCGCTCCAGGTGTCCGTGGTGGCCGGCCAGCATTTTCCCACCTTTCGCCCGGCGTACCGGGAGATCTACTACACGCGGCATGAAACAGGCGGCGGGGCCATTCAAGACGCGCTGACCCACCTTGCTAATGCGGTCGAATGGCTGGTGGGTCCCACGGCGCGGCTGTTCTGCGATGCGGCCCATCAGGCGTTGGAAGGCGTCACGGTCGAAGACACGGTCTGCGTCACGGCTCGCAACGGCGAGGTGCTGGTCAGTTACACGTTGAACCAGTTCCAAGCGCCGAATGAAGTTACGATCCAGGTCCATTGCGAGCACGGCAGCGTTAGGTTCGAGGGGCACGAGCAGCGCTGGAGCGTGTTTCGCCGGGGCGACTCGAGCTGGACGCATCACGCCGCGCCGGTCGCGGACCGCGACGATCTGTTCGTGGCCCAAGCGCAGGCGTTTTTGGACGGTCTGGAAGGCAAGCAGACGCCGCTGTGTACGATCGACGAAGCCGTCCAAACCCTCAAATTCAACTTGGCCGCCCTCGAGTCGGCGCGAACCGGCAAGGCGATTTACGTCGGGGTCTAGGATGAGGGTATATGATCGACCATACCGCCGATAACGACCCGGCCTCTTCTCCCCCGGAACTCCGTCTGGCCATGCTGGGCATGATCGAGGGCAACGGACACCCCTATTCGTGGTCGGCGATCATCAACGGCTACGATCCGGCCGCGATGGCCGCGTGTCCTTATCCGGTGATCCCCGTTTACCTGGGCAAGCAGCCGCTGCCATCCGTGCGCATCCCCGGCGCGCGGGTGACGCACATCTGGACGGACGACCCGGCGGATGCGCCGCGCGTGGCAGCCGCCAGCAAGATCGAGCACGTCGTCCAGCGGCCGGAGGACGTGATCGGCCAAGTGGACGCCGTCATCGTCGCCACCGACGACGGCGACGACCATGTGCGCCGCGCACGGCCGTTTGTGGAAGCCGGCTTGCCGGTGTTTGTCGACAAGCCGCTGGCGACGAACCTCGCTGACCTCAAACAATTCGCCGCCTGGCACTCGGACGGGCGGGCGATCCTCTCGACCAGCGGGCTGCGCTACGCGCCGGAAATGCGCGCTGTGACGCAGCAGCGGGACGATCTGGGAGAGATCCGCTGGATCACCAGTTTGACCTGCAAGACCTGGGAACGCTACGGAATCCATGCTTTGGAGGCGGTCTATCCGCTTGTCGGGCCGGGCTTTGCCCACGTGCAGACCGTGGCTCAACCCGGCTCGGACTTGGTCCACCTCCGTCACCCCAGCGGCGTCCAGCTGACCATCGCGGCGATCCACGACGCGGCCGGCAGTTTTGGTGCGGTCCACGTCTACGGCACCAAAGGCCAATTGCCGTTGCGGCTGACCGACACGTACACCGCGTTTCGCGAACAGTTGGTCGCGTTCATCGAGTTTGTCCGTACCGGACGGCGGCCGTTTCCTTTCCAGCAGACGTTGGAACTGATGGCGATCCTGATTGCCGGCATCCGCAGTCGCGAGCAGGCGGGAAAGACCGTTGAGTTGGACGACGTGCTGGGGCAGTTGGAGGCATAAAGGAATTCGCAACCATGCCGTGTTCGGGATGGCGAGGATGAAGGGCGAAGCCGGAACTCGGGCCCTCGTATGGCCATTCCGCCACGGGGCGCATAGAATTCAGGCGTGCGGGCGGATTATTGACTTGGATTCAAGAGGTCGCCGTCATGAGTCGGCTGATCACGGCCACGTTCATGGACCTTGGTCTATCGTCTCGATCGGCGTGAGCCCATCGAACAGGCCAAGCCACGCGACCTTCTGCGACGGCTCAGTTCCGATCCGATGCCGACCCTCCTGCTCTGGCACGTCCTGGGGGGGGGAACTCATGCGTCAACCATTGGGACAGCACGCTCCTGGGAGCCTGCAAGGAAGCCGCCGTAACGAGACTCTACACGGAGGACATGGGCGCACCTACCTCCTACGACGGCATTCAGCTGGTCAATCCCTTCCGCTGGCCTCAATTCCCTGTCTGCTTGCGGCGATTGTGCTATGGCCGTCTTCCTTTTGCATCGCCCCACAGCTAGACTTGCTTTCCATGAACCTACGCACAAGCAGACTGTTGAGAAAAATCCGAGCGGGCCAGTCGGCCACGTGTCTGAAAATGAACCTGGGCGATCCCCGCGTCGTGGAGTTGGCCGGGCTGTCCGGCGTCGACGCGGTGTGGCTCTGCAACGAACACGTGCCCAACGATTGGCTCAATCTGGAGAACCAGGTCCGGGCCGCCAAGCTGTACGACGTGGACACGATCGTCCGTGTGGCCAAGGGGAGCTACAGCGACTACGTCAAGCCGCTGGAGGCCGACGCCACGGGCTTGATGGTGCCACACGTCGCCAGCGCCGACGAAGCGCGGCACATCGTGCAGATGACCCGCTTTCATCCGCTCGGCCGCCGCGCCTGGGACGGCGGCAACATCGACGGCAAGTTCTGCCAGATGCCGGTGGCCGACTACCTGCATCACAGCAACACCGAGCGGGTGTTGATTTTCCAGATCGAATCGCCGGAAGCGTTGGCCAACGTCGAGCAGATCGCGGCCGTGCCTGGATTTGACGCGTTGTTGTTCGGTCCCGGCGATTTCAGCCATCTGATCGGCCGGGCGGGACAGATCGGCGAACCGGAGGTCGTGGCTGCCCGGCAGCGTGTGGCTGCAGCCGCGCGGGCCAACGGCAAATTCGCCATGTCCGCCGGGCTGTTTGAGCCGCGCAGCGTCCTGGAAGCGGAAGGCTACCGCGCGTTCAATGTGGGAGCCGACGTGATCGGCGTGGGAGACTATTTTCGGGCGAAAGTCGCCGAGTTTGGGCCGTCATGACAATCCTCGATCAATTCAGCCTGAACGGGAAAGTGGTCGTGTTGACCGGCGCCGGCGGACTGTACGGCCGCGGCTTGGCGGCGGCGCTGGCTGAGGCCGGGGCCGCGTTGGTGATCGCTTCGCGGAATCTGACCCGCTTGCAGCAGGTCGCGAAGGAGGAGACGGCGCGGGGTTTCTCCGTCACGGCGGAACCGCTGGATCAAGGCGATGAGTCCTCCGTGCTTGCTTTGCGCGATCGCGTCATGGCACGGTTCGGACGCGTCGATGGCTTGGTGAACAACTCGGTTCTGCGCCCCATGCGGACCCCGGACGATCCCGTCGCCGCGTGGGAGGAATCGATGCGCGTGAACTGCACGGGCGTATTCCTGATGACGCGTGCGATGGGCGAGGCCATGTGTACGCAGCAGTCCGGCAGCATTGTGAATATCGGTTCCATTCAAGGCGTGGTCGGGCCCAGCTTGGAACTGTACGCCGGCACGAACATGGGGACACCGCCGCCGGACTACTTCTTCCACAAGGGCGGCATGCTGAACCTGACCCGCTTCTACGCCAGCCTGTTCGGGCGTCGCGGTGTGCGCGTGAACGCCGTCTCGCCGGGCGGGTTCTTCAACGACCAACCGGAGCCGTTTCTGACCCGCTACTGCGAGCACACGATGCTGGGCCGGATGGCCGACAGCACGGATCTGGGCGGGGCCGTGGTCTTTCTCCTCAGCGATGCCGCCCGCTACGTCACGGGCGCGAATCTGGCTGTCGACGGCGGCTATACGGCCAAGTGACATGCGGCGCCCGGCGGGCCGGCAGAGTTTGCCCGACGCTCAAAGTCGAAAACCCGCCGATCGTCGCCGGACTGGCCGCTGCCGTCACAATCTGCCATTGCCTTGCCGCCGGCAACTTCTTCTTGATTCGCTGCCTGCCTGCGGCCGAAATGTACAGGTAGGGCCGGCTGTCACTGCTGCCACTGGCTCGCCTCGTGCAACGAGGTTGCGATCCCAGCCCCGCGAGGAACTCAGGGATGAGTCAACTTGGTACTTTGAAGTACACCTACCTTGCCTATCTTTCCCAGCCAGCAACAGATCGAGTCATCTACCGCTCGATCGAAAAACGTCCCATTCGCAGTATCTTGGAGCTAGGCGTCGGTGACGGCGTTCGAGCGGAACGGATGCTCGCGATCGTGTCCCGGCATCAAGCGGATGTCGAGTTGCAGTACACCGGGATCGACCTCTTCGAGGATCGTCGGGCCGGTACTCCCCAGATCGCCCTGAAACACGCGTACCAGCAACTGCGGCAGCAGCACGTCAGAGTGCGCTTAGTGCCCGGTGATCCTTTCGATGCCTTGTCGCGGATCGCCAACTACATTTCGGGAGTCGACTTGGTCGTGGTCGCGGGAGATCAGGATCCGGAGGCGATGGCTCGGGCTTGGAAGTTCTTGCCGCGCATGATCCACAACGACACGATGGTCTTCTCGCAAGCCGCCGACGGGCAAGGCAGGCCGGCGGACTTCGTCCAGTTGACCAGGCAACAGATCGAGCAATTGGCCGGTCTGCGCAGCTACCGGCGGCGCATCGCGGCGTAGCTATCCGCGCTGGCGCCGATCTCCGTGGCGTGTGCGAAGTCACGTTCTCGGTGTGGCACGGCCTACTGGTTGCCCTGTCCGAGCGATCGGGTTCTATCACGATTCAACTTTTTCGAGACCGCCGACGTACTCGCCGGACTCCAAGCCTGCGCTCGTCACACGCGTTTTGCGCGGATCTTCGACCCCGGAGAGTCCGCCGACCGCCGTTCTCTCCTCCCACCCGGCCGTCGATTCCTTTCGGCCCGCTCTGGCCTCCCTCGCGTGCCGGAAGTACTCGACGACCATGGGCAACACGGATAGGAAGATGATCACCAGAATCACCGCCGAGAAATTCGACTTGACCCAGGGAATGTTCCCAAACCAATAGCCTGCCAGCAAGAACCCGGTGACCCAGGCCACGCCGCCGACGACGTTGTAGACCAGAAACCGCCGGTAGGTCATGGCTCCCACGCCGGCCACAAAGGGCGCGAACGTGCGGACGATCGGCACGAAGCGGGCGATGATGATCGTCTTGCCGCCGTAGCGCTCGAAGAATGCATGTGTGCGGTCCAAGTGCTTCTTGTTGAACAGCCACGACCGCTCGCCGCGCAGGACTTTCGGCCCGAGAAAGTGACCGATCTGGTAGTTCGCCGTGTCGCCCGCCACCGCCGCGATCACCAGCAGCAGCCACAAGGTCCCGATGTTCAAGGATCCCAGCGAGCAGATCGCCCCGGCGGCAAAAAGCAACGAATCGCCCGGCAGGAACGGGGTCACGACCAGGCCGGTCTCGCAGAATATCACGATGAACAGGATCGCGTAGGTCCACGTGCCGTACGATTCGGTCAGTTGGGCCAGGTGCCTGTCCAGATGGAACAGCAATTCAAAGGCAAGTTGTTTCATGCAAGCATCATACCTAGCCGAGTTGGCGGCGCAAACTGCAATTGTGCCCGGTCCGATTGACTCTGGGCCCGAATCGGATAACCTCAGAGTGTCGTCGGGGAAGTTTCTCGAAGGATTCTGTCACGCGCAGAGGAGCTTGGGTATGCCTCAGGGAAAAGCGGTCTTGCCGGCCCTGCCCGTTTGGCTGACACGGAGTTGGGCTGGCGTGCTGGTGATCGCGTGGGCGGCAAAGTTGTGCGGGGATCCCGGATACTGGTAGCGCCGCCGCGCACCAGCCGCGCATCCTACCAAGCAAGGCACGGAGCCGTTCGCGGTCAGTAGCTTATCCGTCCCAAGGATCGCCTGCATGCCCCTGATTCGCATCGAAACGATCGACGATCCGCAACTGGCCCTGTATCGCGATCTGAAATCGCCGGCCGCTAAACGGCGCAGTGAACGTTTCGTGGTCGAAGGCCAACTGTTGGCGGAAAGGCTGTTGACCAGCGGGTTGCAGGTCGAATCGATCCTGGTCGAAGAGCGACTGGCCGACCAATGGTCGGCGCTGGCGCCTGCCGATACGCCGCTGCTGGTGATCCCGCGCGGTTGGGTGCGGGAGCTGATTGGCTTCCGCTTCCATCGCGGCGTATTGGCTTGCGGTCTGCGGCCCCGCAGCGCGGACTTGCTGCAGCTGGCTCAATCCTCTGGCGAAGAAGCGACCTGGGTGGCGTGCGCCGGCGTGCAAGACCCGGAGAACTTGGGCGGGATCATGCGCAGCAGCGCCGCCTTCGGCGTCCATGCGCTGGTGCTGGGGCCGGACTGCGCCGATCCCTTTTCTCGCCGCGCGGCGCGGACTTCGATGGGCGCCAACTTCCGCCTTCCGTTGATCGAAAGCGCGGACTTGGCGCGAGATCTGACCGCGTTGCGCGACGCGTGCGGATTTGAACTCGTGGCTACCGTGCTGGCGGACGACGCCGAATCGCTCTCGGCCGTCGCGCCGGCCGGGCGCACGGCGTTGCTGTTCGGCAGCGAAGGGTTCGGATTGGCGCCCCACTGGCTGGCGCTCTGCGAACGCCGGGTGACGATCCCCATGCGGCCGGGAGTCGATTCGTTGAACGTCAACGTGGCGGCCGGGATCTTCCTGTACCAATGGCTCAGCGATCGAGGAGGGTCCGCCGCGGAGCAGCCTCGTCGAGCGTCTGCCTGGCCGCGCCTTGGATAGCAGCCGAGGATTGGAGGCGGTCGACAAGAAAGGCAAGTGGTCGTCCCCGGTTATCGGTACGGGTGTTGACACGCGCACCGGCAGAAGTAAAACGGGCATAAAGCAACCACTGCCCGCTCCGGCGTCTTGGCGTGCCAGAAGCCCGGCTTTTTCGGAAAATCTCCGGGCTTCTCTTCGCCGGGAAAAAGTGTGAGCGCGCATCAGTTCGGTGTGTTATGGCGGATGCAAAGAACATCACGGAACCGCAGACAGGCGAAAACGGAGCCAAGCTGGACGGCGGCAAATCCCCTCGCCGGGGCTTCTTTCGCCGGTTTTTCGGCGTTCTGTTCGGCTCGGCGCTGGCCTGCGGGTTTTCGCTGCTGGCCGCCACGCACCTGCTGTGGCTGTTGGGACTGGCGCGGTTCATGTTTCCGAACATCGTCATCGAACCGCCGGCGAAATTCAAAGCCGGACGGCCCGAGGGCTATGCGGCCGGACACGTCGAGACGCGATTCGCCAACCGCTTCGGCGTCTGGATCGTGCGGCACGAGTACGAAGGCCGGCCGCAGATTTACGCGCTGCGGACGTACTGTACTCACCTGGGCTGCACCCCGATTTGGCTCGACGCCGAACAGAAATTCAAGTGCCCTTGCCACGGCAGCGGCTTCTACAAGGACGGCATCAACTTCGAGGGCCCGGCTCCCCGGCCGCTGGAACGGTACGCGATCCGCGTTGCGGAAGACGGCCAGTTGGAAGTGGACAAGAGCCGCGTGTTCCAGCAGGAACTGGGCCAGTGGCAGGACCCGGATTGCTACGTGAACGTGTAAGGATCGACCCGCATGCCGTCATTGGGCGACAGAATCCGCCGCTGGCAGCTCTGGAAGAGCATCTTCCGGCATCCGCCGCCGTTGGACCGCCGCAACCGTGTGGCGGTGATCTTGACCAATTTCTTCTTGCACCTGCACCCCGTCTCGATCCGCAAGCACGGGATCGCGCTCAGCTATACCTGGTGCATGGGCGGGATCACGTTCTTTCTGTTTGTGGTCGAGACGATCACGGGCGTGCTGCTGATGTTCTACTACCGGCCGACGATCGAGTGGGCTTACCGCGACATGCTCGACCTGCGCGACGTCACTTCGCTGGGCGTGTTGCGGGAACTGCACCGCTGGGCCGGTCATGCTATGGTGATCGCGGTGTGGCTGCACATGTACCGCGTGTTTTTGACCGGCAGCTACAAGCCGCCGCGCGAGTTCAACTGGGTGATCGGGGTCATCCTGTTGGTGCTGACGCTGCTGCTGTCGTTCACGGGCTACCTGTTGCCGTGGGACCAATTGGCGATTTGGGCCATCACGGTCGGGACCAACATGGCGCGGGCCACACCGTTGCTGGGCGCGGAAGGTCCCGGCTCGCAGATTCTGACCGTGGACGGGATCGACTTGATCACCAGTTCGTCCGACGCCCGCTTTGGCTTGCTGGGAGCGCGGTTTGTGGGCGAAGTGGCATTGAACCGCTTTTACGTGTTGCACTGTATCGCCATTCCGTTGGCCGCCGCGCTGTTGTCCGCGATACACTTTTGGCGAGTGCGCAAGGACGGCGGGATCAGCGGCCCGATGTAATGCCGCCGGCTCGCCCGATGGATGGTTCCGTTTCTCACTGCCATGCACAGCCACGTCGATCTGACCGAGTTCTACCAGGAGATATCCGGCTTTCTCGCCGGATACTATCTGGCGCTGGCCGTGATGAACGCCTTGGCGGCCGTTCGCGGTTGGCGCAGCAGCGGGGCGACGGTCCTGTGCCGCTGTGGTCCGCTGCGCGTGACGACCGTACCGCTGTGGCTGCTGTTGGCGGCCCTGTTCGGTCTGATGTCGGCCGCAGCCCTGAGCGGCGATGCGGCGTCGTTGAGCCGAATTTCGCTGCCGGAGTCGGCCAAGGCGGTTTTGAATTGCGCCATGCAGCCGACTTGGTACCTGCTGGGCACGTTCGCGGCGATTCTGCTGATGTTCTTGGCGCGGCGGTTCTGGATCCGGCCCGCCGTGGCCTGGATCATGCTCAACCTGGGGTTCGCGTTCCTGGGCGCCTCGATGACCGATCCGGACTTTGCCCGGATTGTCGGCAAGCCCGACAATGTGCCGATCGTCGGCATGCTCTTCCTGTTGGGATTTTTCACGTGGCTGGGGGCGCATCGGGCCGTGGAAAACGACCAGCGACTGGCCCGCGGCGAAGGGACGATCGAACAGCGGGACAGCGACAAGGTGCTCGTCTGGCCGGATCTGGTCTACATCGAGTTGATTTGCATGGTTGCGCTGGCGGCTTTCCTGATCTTCTGGTCCCTGGTGCTGCAAGCCCCGTTGGAAGAGCCCGCCAACCTGATGAACACGCCCAATCCGTCCAAGGCGCCGTGGTACTTCCTGGGCCTGCAGGAAATGCTGCTGTACTTCGATCCCTGGATGGCGGGCGTCGTCCTGCCGGCTTTGATCATCTTCGGCTTGTCGGCCATCCCCTACCTGGACAAGAACCAGCTCGGCAACGGCTACTACACGATACGCCAACGGCGATTTGCGTACTTGGTGTACCAGTTCGGCTTCCTGGCTCTTTGGATTTCGCTGATCGTGATCGGGACTTTCTTGCGAGGCCCGAACTGGAACTACTTCGGCCTGTACGAAACGTGGGACGTGCATAAGACCGCGAATTTGAACAACGTCAGCCTGTCCGAGTACTTCTGGGTCTGGCTGTGGCAGACCCAGCGGCCGCTGGCGCCGCCGGATGCAGGGGCCATGGCACGGTTCGGCTTCATCCTGCTCCGCGAACTGCCGGGAATCGTGCTGTTGGCTCTGTACTTCTTCGTGGTCCCCGCAGCGCTGGCCAAGGGCGCCGGGTTCTTTCGCGGCTTGTACTCGCAAATGGGCACAGCCCGTTATGTCTTGATGATGTTCCTGCTGCTGGTGATGACCCTGCTGCCGATCAAGATGCTCGCCCGTTGGACAGGTAACCTGAGCTACATCGTCTCGATCCCGGAGTACTTTCTGAACCTGTAACCGCGGTGGACAAGGCCCATGCCCGCAAGCGACCAGACGATGTACCCGATGAAGCTGTTGCACAGGCTGTTCGCCCTGGCGTCGTTGGCGCTGTTGGCGACGACCGTGTGGTTGCTGGCCAAAGACCATCAGCGTCCGTGGAAGCAGTATCAGCGGACAGCGAACCGGATCGAGGGCCGCGTGGCTGGCTGGCGGAAGCTGCAGTATGAGACCGGCGAAGCGGAGCGTCAGCGCCGGCAGATCGAGAGCCAGATGGAGGAAGCTCGGCGGCAGGAATTGGACAGAAAACGGTTGTCCCAGTTCCGCGCTCAAGTCGCCCGCGACGCTCAACGGCGTGGAGTCCCGGAGGCCCTGACAGGCTTTGACCGTGCGTGCGACCAACTGGAATCGTCTCGCCGCGACAAGAGCA
The DNA here is from genome assembly GCA_964486845.1 of uncultured Pirellulaceae bacterium. GTDB lineage: Bacteria > Planctomycetota > Planctomycetia > Pirellulales > Pirellulaceae > Anammoximicrobium. Next base: position 6,976 of record CAZAQY010000060.1, on the reverse strand, counting down.
GCCAGGCAGGTGGCAGCAGCGGGCTTCGTGCAACGTTGCGAGCGGCCGTGTTAACGCAAATGCGGCACCTGATCGACGACGCTCGCCGTCGTGAAAACGTTCGTGCGCACGCCCAAAAGCTGCGGACCGCTGATTGGGACGCGGCCAAGGCGGAGGTCGGGCTGGCCGTCCGCGCGGGCCGGCCGGCGGCGGACATCGGCCAGCGTCAAGCCGCGGCGGACAAGCTGCAAGCGGAGGTTGCCGAGTTGGCCCGACAGCACGCCGCCGCAAAAGATCATCGGCTGTCCCTGGACGCGATCTTCGCTCAGCTGACGGCCCGCGAGGGAGAGCTGGCGAAGCAATTGGCCGACAGCCGTGCCGACTTGGCGCGTCTGGAAGGCCTCGTCGCGGAACGTAAGTCGGCGTATTTCAACCTGGAGCACGGTTTCCCACTTCCCGGCAAGAAGTTTCTGGAGTTGCCGATTCTGGATGCGTTCAATTCGCCATTGCGGATCGAGAACCTGTGGGCCGAGGGCCTGACGCAGGACTTCAACTTCCGCCAGGTTCCGCGTTTCGACCGCTGTACGACGTGCCACACGGCCGTGCAGAAGATCGAGCCGGGCTCGGCCGACACGCCGGCGCATCCCCGCGAGCAAATCCTGCAGTTCACGCTCTCCATCGCCGCACAACAGTCTGACTCTTCTCGCCCCCTCGAAGAACTTCTCGGCCTGCGACTGGCAGAGGAGGGCCTGCTCCAGGCCAACGATGTCACCGTGAGCTACGTCCGGCCGGGAACGCCGGCTGCGCAAGCGACGTGGGCAACCGAACCGTCCGTCGCTCGATCGGCGGATCAGATTCTGCTGGATCTGTTTCGAACCGGCGGCGTCGCTCCGCTGCCGCGCGTCGAGGCGGGGCTGAAAATGGGCGATGTGATCGTCGCGGTCAACGGCCAGGACGTAGCCGGCCGCCAGCAAGCGATCGCCCAACTGGTGACAGCCGTCAAGTCCGCCGCGGGGGAGCGTGCCCCAAGCGCCGAGAGCGCCGCGGCTCGGAACGGCGAAGACGAAGAGGAGCCTGAGTCGGGCGATCGCGAATCGGTCGGCACCGGCTCGGCGCCGGCGTCTCTCGTGCTCACCGTCCGTCGCGGCTTGCCGCATCCGTTCTCCAGCCATCCCCGGCTGGACTTGTTCGTGGGCGATCTCAGCCCGCACAAGATGTCCGAATTTGCCTGCACGGTCTGTCACGAGGGGCAGGGCAGCGCCACCGATTTCAAGTGGGCCTCACACTCGCCCAGCGATCTTGCGGACCGGCAACGTTGGCGCCGGCAGTACGGCTGGTTCGACAACGCGTTCTGGGAGTATCCGATGTACCCCCGGCGGTTCATCGAGAGCACCTGCCTGAAATGTCACCATCGCGTCGCCGACCTGCGGCCCAGCGACCGGTTCCCGGAACCGCCCGCGCCGAAGCTGCTTCGTGGCGACAGGTTGATTCGCACCTATGGCTGCTACGGCTGCCACGAGATCAACGGTTATCAGGACGGCCGCAGCATCGGTCCCGATCTGCGGACCGAGCCGCCTGATGCCGCCGCCGGGCGGGAACTCGCACAGAGCCTGCCCGGCCAGCTCCGCCAGCCGGGTCCAAGTCTGCGGTATGTCGGCCGCAAACTGCAGGACGCCTTCTTGCACGACTGGTTGAGCGATCCACAGCGGTTCCGTCCTGCCACTCGCATGCCGCGCGTCTTCGGACTGTGGAATCACCTCCAAGGCGGCAGCCGGCAACTGGCGGAGGAGTACGAGCCGCTGGAGATCCGCGGCATCGTGGCCTACCTGCGCGACCGCTCGCAAGACCCCGGCCCCGCTCCGGGGCCCGACGGGATCAGCGATACGGCGGCAACCCAGAAGGCGGAACGCGGCCGGGTGCTGTTTCAAACTCGCGGCTGCCTGGCCTGCCACAGCCACAAGGCGTTTGCGGACGCCGAGACATTCCGCGCGCCCGACGAGATTTTGGCCGGCCCCGATCTGTCGGACATGGCGGACAAGCTGACCTCAGTTTTGAGCGGGTCTCCGCCCGTTGTGCGCGGGTCTCCCGACCCCGCATCCAAAGTGACCGATAGGTCTCCATCATCCGAGAGACCTGCGGTCGGCCCTTCCGGCGAGGTCAGGAGACCTGCTCCGAGCAGCGAGGTCACGAGACCTGCGCCGAACGGAAACGTTGCGCCGAGCGCGGGCCGCGCGTGGTTGGTGGACTTCATCCGCCAGCCGACTCGGCTCCTGCCGCGGACCATCATGCCCGACCTGCTGCTGGAACCCGTCCAGAACCGCGACGCCGCAGGTCAGGTCCTCTCCGTGACCGATCCGGCAGAAGACATCGCCGAATTCCTGCTGCAGCATGCAACGACGGGATACGAAGCTCAGGTGCTGGCGCCAATCGACAAGCCGATCTTGGACCAGTTGACGCTGGCCTACCTCCGCGGCACGTTCCACGAGAGCCGGGCACAGCAGTACGTCGAGCAAGGGATTCCGCCGCAACTGGGGAACACGCTGCAGGAAGCGGAGAAGGAGTTGATCGTGGCGGAAGAAGGCGGTGAGCACGACCGCCGCCGGACCGGCGGTGAGTCGAGGCCAGAACTGTCCGTCCGGCAGCAGTTGCGGTACGTAGGCCGCAAGAGCATTGCCAAATACGGCTGCTTCGGCTGCCACGACATTCCGGGATTTGAGACGGCCAAACAGATCGGCCCGACGCTGACTGGCTGGGGGCGAAAAGATTCGGGCATGCTCGCCTTCGAGAACATCAACGCCTACCTGCAATTCCATGCAAGCCCCGGCGATCCCGCGACGGTCGATTACTTCCGCCAGCAACTGGCCGCTGGCAGCCGGATTGGATTTATTTTCCAGAAGCTGGCCGAGCCGCGCAGCTATGACTACGGCGTGGCCCAGAACAAAGCGTACCACGACCGGTTGCGGATGCCCCAGTTCCCGTTCGACGCCGGCGAGCGCGAGGCGATCATCACGTTCGTGCTGGGCTTGGTCGCGCCGCCGGCGGCGGAGAAATACATCTACACGCCCGCCCCGGCGCGGGCTGCGATCATCGAGGGACAAGTCCTGTTGGACAAATACCGCTGCACGACCTGCCATCTGCTGGAGCCGCAGAAGTGGCGACTGGAATACGCGCCGGGCGCCTTCCGGCCGCAACCCGGCAAGGCCGTCTTTCCGTTTGTCGACCATGCTTTCCGCGACAACGAACTGCAGTCGTCTCAGCAAGGCGACGCTCGCGGCTTGCTGCACGCCACGCTCGCCGGCATGCCCGCCCTGGGCGGCGACGGCCGGCCGCTGGTGTTCGACGAGGAGGGCGACGAGCTGTTCGAGGACGAGGAGTACTTGCCGGCGACGCTGGAATACCCGTTTCAGCTTTGGCAGCCCGCGGCATTGGAGGGGCGCGGTTATCAAGTGGGCCGGACGGCAGTCAACGTGCGAGGAGACCAGATCGTGGACCGCCAACGAGCCCGCGGGGGATTCCTGACTCAGTACCTGTTGCCGCACGTGGCGAAACTGGAGAAGTCCGCCAATCCCAATGCCGAAGGCTCGCAAGCCTGGGGCTGGCTGCCGCCCCCGCTGCTGGGCGAGGGCGCCAAAGTGCGGCCGGAATGGCTGTACGATTACTTGCTGACTCCGTATGTCATCCGGCCCGCCTCCTTCATGCGGATGCCCAAGTACAATCTGTCGACCACCGAGGCCAGGGCGCTGGCGGACTATTTTGCCGCCCTCGACGGCGCGGCTTACCCCTACCAGACCAACGACCGCCGCGATCGGGCTTACCTCCAGGAGTTGGAGCAGGCGTATCGCGACCAGCAGAAAACAACGCCGGGCGCCGGCCGCGCGGCGGACGCGAACCGCTTGACCGCCGCCATGCGGATCGTCACCGACAAGAACTACTGCGTGACGTGTCACATCATCGGCGACTTTGAGCCCCGGACCGGCGACCGGGCCAAGGGCCCGAATCTGGCCGACGTGTACAAGCGATTCCGGCCCGACTACGTCCGGCGCTGGGTGGCCGAGCCGGGATCGGCCCTGCCGTACACCGGAATGCCGATCATCATCCCCTACCAACCCGACACGCCGCACCTAGGCGGCGTCGATCAATCGCTGTATCCCGGCACCAGCGTCCAGCAATTGGACGCCCTGGTCGATCTGCTGATGAACTTCGACGCCTACACCCGCCAGCGCGCCCCCGTCGCGCCGCTGATCGAAGCCGCGGCGGCTCCGCCGTCCGCGGAAACCGGCAAACCCGCACCTACGGAAGCGATGGTCCCCTAGTTCGGGTACCGCGTCCAGGCGAGCCGCAGGCGTCAGCCCGCCGGTCTTGCCAATCGCCGCAATTGAGACTCGTTCTCATCAATTACACGTCCTAACAGGTTCTTTGTTGAAACCCGGTCTTGCACCCCTTGTCATCCGGCCGGCTTCCGGTATATCCAAGTAAGGCTTGGGAATGCCGGATTGTTGATTCAAACAACTTGTGAAGAAAGGGAAATTCGATGAATAAGAAGATCGAGCAGGCGTTCAACGACCATTTGAACGCGGAGTTTTACTCGTCCTACCTCTATCTTGCCATGGCCAACTGCTTTACGGCAAAGAACCTGGACGGGATGGCGAGCTGGATGCGGGTCCAGGCCGAAGAGGAGCGCGCGCACGGGATGAAGTTCTTGGACTTTATTCACGCGCGCAATGGGCGCGTCGCGCTGAAGCAGATCGGCCAACCGCCGCTGGAGTGGGCCACGCCGCTGGAAGCCTTCCAGCAAGCCTACGAGCACGAGTGTGAGATCAGCCGCAAGATCGACGCCCTGGTCGATTTGGCGACGAAGGAAGGGGACCACGCGGCCATCAACTTCTTGCAGTGGTTCGTATCCGAACAGGTGGAGGAAGAGGCCAGCGCGTCGGGGATCGTCGACAAGCTGAAGATGATCGGCGACCACCCGATGGGCATCCTGACGATGGATGGGCGACTGGGCCAGCGGGCAGGCTCCAAGTGACGCGAGGGAGTGCTCAGACGCCCGGCTTTTCCGAAAAAGCCGGGCGTCTTTCTTCCAGGCGGCTGTGTTTCTTATGCAGCCTGCCGCGGCAACCCCTGCCGAACCCCTCCCTCTGGCCGTTTACGGCCCTGTCTGCAGCCGTTAGAATTGGTCGAACAACCTTTCTGTGAAGGGTGGGACCACGCATGTCAAAGTACGTTGCCAGCCGCGAGCAGTGTGCGCACCACACGATTTTCCCCGGCGTGACGATTCACACCTTGCCCGGCCAGGAGATCATGTTGTCGTCCGTGGAATTCGACGCCGGCTCGGTGGTCGAATGGCACAGCCATCCTCACGAGCAGATGGGCATCCTGCTGGAAGGCGAGTTGGAGTTCTTCATCGACGACGAGCATCACGTCGTCCGCCCCGGGCAGATGTGGCGCATCCCGGGGGGCATCCGGCATCGCGTCGTGGCCGGAGACAAGCCGGCGAAGGCATTGGACGTTTTTTGCCCGATCCGCGAGGACTACCTGTAGGCCCTGGTATCGGAAAGGCCAGTCCATGCTGCGGCCCGCCGCATTGCTGGAATAGCCCCTGCGACGCTCGCATTGGGAATGTCGGCGCGTTGGCCTATCGTCTGGAACCGGACGAGGTGCGACAGCGCTGGCGCGGGCGATTGTCGATCTGGCCGATAATTCGCATCGCCAACTCGACGAACCGGCGGCCATCCGAAAGAGACTCGATGGGCAGCCGGCGGCCCAGCCCACACCAACGGAGGCCATGGAGGCAAATGCTGCATCCGGAGAGACCAAGCCGTAAGCCCCCCAGCCCGACCAACCAATCTGCTGGCCGCAGGCACATTGTCGCGGGCAACTGGTACGATTGCCCGCAGTACTACGACCTCGCCTTTCGCTCCGAGACGCGGACGGAGGCGGACTTCATCGAAGCGGCGTGCCGCAAGTACTGCCAGTTTCCCGTGCGGCACTTGTTGGAACCCGCCTGCGGCACCGGCCGACTGGTTGCCGAGTTGGCACGTCGCGGCTATCGCGTGACGGGATTCGACCTCAGCCGGCCGTCGTTGTCTTACCTGCGCCGGCGTTTGGTTCGCCGCAAACTCCAGGCCACGGTCTTTCGGGCCGACATGGCCGACTTCACGCTGCCTCGCCCCGTCGACGCGGCTTACAACACCTTCGACAGTCTCCGCCACTTGCTGACGGAACAGGACGCCCGCCGGCACCTGCAGTGCATCGCCGGCAGTCTGCGTCCCGGCGGCATCTACATTCTCGGCTTTCACCTGCTGCCGCCGGACGCACCGGAGCAGTGCATCGAACGCTGGACGGAACGAAGCGGCAACACACAGGTCACCGTGACGTTGCGGGTCACGGCCAGCGACCGCCGGCGCCGCCAAGAGACAATTCGCATCAGCCTCCTCGTCCGCCGCGGCGCGGAAGAGTTGCGTCTCCGCGACGAGTTCCCACTGCGACTGTACACGGCCGCCCAGTTCCGCCGACTGCTGGCCCAAGTCCCGGCGCTCGAAATGTTGGACGTCTACGACTTCTGGTACCAGATCGACACGCCGCTGCAATTGAACGACGAGATTTCGGACACGGTGTTCATCCTTCGTCGCCGACCGTGTTGACAACCACGTAGGACAGCCGTTCCAGGCTGTCACGAAAGCCCGGAAGCGCCGTCCTACGTGAGCCACTCATCCGCCGACACCATCTGACTCGCGATCGCCTCAACGCCCGAGCGCACTTAGCGATGTCAGCAAAAGCACCTCCTGCGGAACAAAACGCACCGCAGGCGGGCGATGAAGCAATGACGTCGATGTCCAACGAATCGCCAACATCGATACCGAGGGTGACATCGCCCGGACATGCTCCGGACGCACGCAGATTTGGCAGCAGCAGCGGTCACTTGGTCTTGCGATTGAGCTGATGATGCTTTTGATCAGTTGAGTTCTGAGCGCGATAATCGGGCCGCGTTCTTGTT
>CAZAQY010000059.1:0-36452 GCA_964486845.1 uncultured Pirellulaceae bacterium | reverse complement strand
CCGCAGATTGTCGAGCGGCCTGAGGACGTGACGATTCCAGAGGATGCTCCGCCTCTGGTCCTGCCCTTTACGGTCTTTGACGTCGACGCGCGAAGCGAGTTGGTCGTGGGCCCGGACACCTTGTTCTACGACCCGGACTGGGAGGGCGAGGTCACGGTCTCGGTCGAACACGGGACCCTGTCGTTGCCGTCGGCGAGCCTGCCCGCTCTGGCTTTCCCCGACGATATTGACGGGGACGGGACGCCCGACGATTTGAACGGCGACGGCGTGGTGGACGGGAACGACGTGCCGCTGGGCAGGTTCCGTACGCTGATTTTCCGCGGCCCCTTGGACAGCTTGAACGCGGCCCTGACGGGCCTGCAGTACACCGTCGACCCCGATTACAATTCGGGCCATCCGAACGGTGCCTTGATGCCGGACTGGCTCAGACTGGAGATTGGGGATCTGGGGAACACCGGCCTCCCAGCCGCTTCGCTCAGCGCCGAGACGACGGTGACCATTACCGTATTGCCGGTGCAGGACCGGCCGGAGATCTTTGTCCCGGCGGGGTTGGCCGTGGCGCTGGATGAGGACGCCGAAAGCGGCCTGTTGCTGGTCAACGCGGACGGCGACGGCATTTGGGTTGACGACGTGGATGACCCGTACGAGCCGGGCGGCATCGAATTGCAGGTGCGGGTCTGGGTGCTGCACGGCGGGCTGGTCATGGACCGTACGGGCCTGGGCACGGTGTCCGAGGTGTTGGCGGCCGAGGATGGCATTGCGCCCCTCCGGGACGCCGTGGAGACGACCTATCAACAGATCATCGTCCAGGGCAAGATCGCGGACCTGAACGCGGCCCTCGAGACGTTGACTTACTACGGCGATTGGAACTTCAACACCGGCAATTTGAACGAGAACCTATGGATTGAGGTCAACGACTTGGGGAATACGGACGCGTCAGGCCCGCTTCGCTTGTCCGCGATGAGGCCCGTGGCGTTGATCGTCCAGCCGGTCAATGATCCGCCGGCCATCAAGATTCCCTCGCTTTTGCCCAGTTCGGTGGTTGAGGACACCACCACGGGTTTGCTGTTGGAATCGCCCCCCTTCGTGAGGCCGCGGTGGATCACCATAGACGACCCCGACGACCTGCACGACCCGGCGGCAATCAGACTGCAGGTGACGTTGCACGTATCGCACGGCGGCCTGCTGCTGGGGACCACCACGGGCCTGGTTTTCGACGTCGACGGCGACGGGATCGACGATCGCGTGCCGGCCCTCGCGCCGCCGGATGATCTGGTTGCTCCGATCGTGGCGGGGACCTATCAAACGTTGACGTTCGTGGGGACCATCGCCGACGTGAACGCCGCTTTGGCGACGCTGACGTACTACGGGGACTTGGACTTTATTGGCCCCGACATCTTGGAGATCTCGGCCGACGACCTGGGCAACACGGGCGGTGGGCCGCTGACGGCCTACGACGAACACACGATCTTTGTGGGCGCGACGAATGATCCCCCCACGCTCGGACTGCCGACCGCCCAGACGGTCAACGAAGACGAGCCGCTCGTGTTCTCGTCCCTCAAGGTCCCGCCGAATGTCCTCACGGTGGACGACGTCGACGTGCTGGAGACGGTGGGCGGCGAGTTGCTCGTCCGCGTGTGGGTCAGCAACGGCACGCTGACGCTGCCGGACGCGGTGGGAATCACCTTCACCAGCGGCGACCCCGTGGACGGCGACGGCGACGGGACTCCCGATAATCTCCTGGACCCCGCCGCCGTCATCGGCGTGCCTCAGGTCCGGATCACGATGACCGGGACGCCGGACGATCTGAACGAAGCGTTAGACGGCATGATCTACCAGGGCCTGTTGCATTTCAACGGCACGGATCGTCTGGTGATCTCGGTAAACGATCAAGGGAACACCGGGACGGGGCCAAGCCCGGACGTGACTGGCACCGTCACGATCACGGTCCTGCCCGTCAACGACGAGCCCACGCTGACGGTTCCGGGGCAGCGCAATGGTTGGGAGGACACCGATCTGTCGCTGGCGGGAATTGTGGTCGGGGACGCGGCGGACGAAGCGTATGCCAGCGTGACCCTGGAAGTGACGCTGCAAGTTGCTAACGGGACGTTGCACGTCCGCACGGACGTGCCGGGCGGAATCCTGGTGGCCGGCGGCAACCACACCAGCAGTGTGGTGCTGATCGGGACGCCCCTGCGGATCAACCGCACGTTGGCCGACCCGACGGGCCTGATCTACCGGGGCAACAAGAACTTTAACGACTACAGCCTGGATCACGAAGCTGACTTGGATGAGGAACTCGTCGTCACCGTCAATGACCGCGGGTCCGTGGGCTCCGGCGGGGCAAAGCAAGTCACGGGCACCATCCCGATTTCGCTGGCGCCGGTGAACGACGCGCCCAGCATCCTGGCTCCCGCACAGAGGACACTGGACGAGGACACCCCGAACTTCTACATCCCGCTGATCGTCCAGGACGTGGACGCCGACGAGAACCCAATCTATCCCGTCGGCGCTCCTACCCCCGTGACGGTTACCTTGACGTTGACCGACTCGGCCGGCGCGCCGCGCACGGACGTGGGCACGCTGACCGTCGAACGGAGCGTCATCGGCGGCTCGATCCAGAACAACGGAACTGCAGCGGTGACGATTCACGGCTCGCCCACAGCCATCACGGCCGCACTGGGAGCGTCGAACGGCCTGCACTACTTGCCGCCAACGAACTTCAGCGGCCGGTTGGCGCTGGTGGTCAAGATCGTGGACCACGGCAATACGGGCCAGACGGTCCCCAACCCGTCCCTGTCGCACACGGTCACTATTCCGATCACCGTCAACCCCGTCAACGATCCGCCGCTGGCCGTGGACGATACCTACGACGTCAACGAAGATACGCGGCTGACCGTCGCGGTGCCCGGCGTGTTGTCGAACGACACCGATGCCGAGGGCAGTCCGCTGACGGCCAAGCTGGTTTCGACGGTGGCTCACGGGACGCTGTCACTGAGCGCCAACGGTTCGTTCACGTACATTCCCGCCGCCAATTTCCACGGACAGGACACGTTCACCTACCGCGCCAACGACAGCGTCCTGGATTCGGCGAACGTGGCCACGGTCACGATCAACGTGAGGCCGATCAACGACGCACCTGTAGCCACGGGCGACAGCTACAGCACGCTGGAAGATGCGCCGCTGGTGATCGCGGCCCCCGGCGTGCTGGCCAACGACACGGACGCGGACGGCGATCTGCTGAGAGCGTCCTTGGTGCAGCCGCCCGGGTTGGGCACCGTCGTTCTGAATCCGGACGGTTCGTTCACGTACACGCCGAACGCGAACGCCCACGGCACCGACCACTTCACCTACGAGGCGTTTGACGGCCTCGCGTTCTCCAACGTGGCCACCGTGACGATCGTCATCGCGGCGGTGAACGATCCGCCGCTGGCCAGCAACGACGTCTACAGCACGGACGAAGACAGGCCGTTGACGGTCGGCGCGCCGGGCGTGCTGGGCAATGACCTGGACGCCGACGGCGATGCCCTGAGCGCTGTCTTGGTCGGCGGGCCAGCCAACGGTGCGCTGGTGTTGAACGCCAACGGCTCGTTTACTTACACTCCCAATCCCAATTTCAACGGTGCGGACAACTTCACCTATCGGGCTTGGGACGGGCAGACGAACTCGAATCCGGCCACAGTCTTCATCACCGTCAACGCGGTGAACGACGTGCCGGTTGCCGCCGGCGACAGCTACACCACGCTCGAGGACACGGCGCTGGCGGTCGCGGCTCCGGGAGTGTTGAGCAACGATACGGATGCGGACGGCGATGGGCTGACGGCCGCCGTCGCGAGTCGACCCGCCCACGGCACGCTGACCTATTTCAACCCGGACGGTTCCTTCAAGTACGTGCCCGCCCCGGACTACTACGGCAGCGACAGTTTCACGTACCGGGCCAACGACGGGCTCGCGAACTCGAACCTGGCCACCGTGACGATTACGGTGACTCCGGTGAACGACGCCCCCGTGGCGCGGGACGACAGCTACACGGTGAATGAGGATGCGGTGCTGAACGTTGCTGCGCCGGGTGTGCGGGCCAACGACACGGATGTGGACGGCGACTTGCTGACCGTCAGACCGATCACTCAGCCTGCGCACGGCACGCTGACCCTCAACGGCAACGGCTCGTTCACTTATGTTCCGTCGGCCAACTATTACGGGCCCGACAGTTTCACCTACGTCGCCCGTGACGGCTCGTTGGACTCGAACGTGGCCACCGTGAACATTACGGTAACTCCGGTCAACGACGCCCCGGTGGCGGTCGGCGAAAGTTACACCACGCCCGAGGACACTCCGCTGGTCGTTGCGGCGCCCGGCGTACTGGGGAATGATGCGGACGTGGATGGAGATGCCTTGACCAGCCAACTGGTCAGCCAGCCCGCACACGGGACGCTGACCCTGAATCCCGACGGTTCGTTCACCTACACGCCCGCCGCCAACTACTACGGTGCCGACAGGTTCACGTACCGGGCCGGCGACGGCGTCGCGGCCTCCAACGTGGCGACCGTGACGCTGACGGTGACGGCGGTGAACGACGCGCCCGTCGCCGCGCCTGACAGCTATACGACGAACGAAGACACGTCGCTGGTGGTGGCCGCGCCGGGGGTGCTCGCGAACGACTCGGACGTGGACGGCGATCTGCTGGCCGCGATCGTCGTCACGGGGCCGGCACACGGCACGTTGGCGCTCCAGGCCACGGGTTACTTCACTTACGTGCCCAATCCGGACTTTTTCGGTACGGACAGCTTCACCTACAAAGCGAACGACGGCCTGACGGACTCGAACGTGGTGGCCGTGACGATCACCGTCGTGGCGGTGAACGACGCACCGGTGGCCGTGTCGGACAGCTATGCCACGGATGAAGACACGGCACTGGTGGTCGCGCTGCCCGGCGTGCTGGGCAACGACACCGATGCGGAGCACGATCCGCTGATCGCGGTCAAGGTCGGGCAGCCCAGTCATGGGACGCTGACGCTCGCTGCCAACGGCTCGTTCACCTACACGCCGAACCCCGACTATCACGGCGCGGACAGCTTCACCTACCGGGCCAACGACGGCACGCTGAATTCGAACCTGGCCACCGTTGCCATCACCGTGCGGCCGGTCAACGATGCGCCGGTGGCGGCCAACAACGCCTACGTCACGCAGCAGAACACGCCGCTTGTCATCGCCGCGCCGGGCGTCTTGGGCAACGACGCCGACGTGGACGGCGACGTCCTGACGGCCCTGGCCGTCAGCCAGCCCGCGCACGGAACCCTGACGCTGAACCCCGACGGTTCGCTGGTTTACACCCCCAACGCCGGCTACGCCGGCGCCGATAGCTTCACCTACAAGGCCAATGACGGCACGGCGGACTCGAATGTGGCCACCGTGGCGATCGCGGTCTCGAATGTGAACGAACCGCCGGTGGCCGTCAACGACAGCTACACGACGGACGAGGACGTGCCGCTGGCCGTGGCGGCGCCCGGCGTGCTGGGCAACGACACCGATCCGGACGGCAATCCGCTGACAGCCAGCGTTCTCACCCAACCCAGCCGGGGAGTCTTGATATTCAACGCCGACGGGTCGTTCAGCTACGCGCCCGGAGCGGACTATCACGGCACCGACAGCTTCACCTATCGTGTCACCGACGGCAAACTCGACTCGAACGTCGCCACCGTCACGCTCCTCGTGGTGTCCGTCAACGACGCGCCCGTGGCCGCCGGCGACGCCTACACGGCGACGGAGGATGTGCCGCTGTCCGTCGCCGCGCCCGGTGTGCTGGCCAATGATACGGACGTGGAAGGCGACGTCTTGACGGCCAGCCTGGTGAGCCAGGCGAGCCATGGTGCGGTCACGCTGCTGGGCAACGGCTCCTTCACCTACGTACCCGCCGCCAACTACCACGGCCCCGACAGCTTTACCTACCGCGCATCCGACGGCCTGGCCTACTCGAACGTGGCCACGGTTACTCTTGATGTGACGGCGGTCAACGACGCACCGGTCGCTCTGGATGACAACTATGCCACGGACGAGGACGTCGCCCTGACGATCCCCGTCCCAGGCGTGCTGGCGAACGACTTTGACGTCGAGGGGGCGGCCCTGACGGCGAGTGTGGTGAGCGGCCCCATCTACGGCAAGTTGACCTACTTCCATTCGGACGGCTCGTTCGCCTATGAGCCGGAGGCCGACTTCAACGGCGTGGATCATTTCACTTACCTCGTCAGCGATGGCGCCCTGGACTCGGCCGTCGCCACCGTCACGTTGACCGTCGCTCCGGTCAACGACGCGCCGGTGCTTCAGGACGACCGGGCCACCACGGACGAGGATCAACCCATGACATTCCTGGCGGCGCAATTGCTGGGTAACGACCTGCCCGGCCCGGCAGTCCCGGCGGGCACCGCCGACGATGAACTCGGCCAGACCCTCACGGTCGTCGGCGTCAGCGACCACAGTCACCACGGCGGCAAGGTGACCATGGACGCAAGCGGCCTGGTCAGGTACACGCCGCCGGCCGACTTCCACGGCGAGGACTGGCTCACTTACCGCGTGTGCGACAACGGCGTGCCTCCGGCCGAATCCGTGGGGACGCTGACCGTGACCGTGGTCCCGGTCAACGACCCGCCGCGGGCTGCGCCCGATTTCTACAGCACCCCGGAAAACGCGCCGCTGGTGGTCGGGGCGCCCGGTGTTCTGGCCAACGACACCAGTCCCGACGGAGACCCCGTGACGGTCCTCGCTCAGACGCTGGTCACGGCGGCGGGCGCGGCGGTCCAAATCGCCGCCGACGGCAGTTTCCGATACGATCCCACAGGCTCGTTGATGCTGCGGCTCTTGAATGCGGGGCAAAGCCACCAGGATTCGTTCCAGTACCGGATCAGCGAACCCGATGGCGACGCTGCGGTGGGCACGGTTTGGGTCACGGTACACGGCGTTAACGACCGGAAGCATCACAACCCGGTGCAGGCGAGCGACGTGAACGGGGACGGCAGAATCGGGGCGATCGATGCCTTGATCGTGGTGAACATGATCAACCAGAACGGGTCCGGGGCGGTCCCCGAGGGCACGCCCGAGGATCTCTTCGTCGACGTCAACGCAGACGGCTTCGTGAGCCCCAGCGACGTGTTGGGCGTTGTCAATGACGTCAACGCAGCGGTCGCTGGCGGTGCAGGCGGCGAGGGTGAGATGCCGGCCGAAGTGGTTTCGTCGTCTTCGGTTGACGGCTTGATGAGGACTTCGGCGCCGATCTGGCAGGTCCTGGGATTGCCTCGTGTGGACCGGGGCGCGAGCACTCGCGCTGCGGCAGTCGAGTCGGTCGGACAGTTGCCGGCTGAGGTTGCCAAACCGCAGGTGAGCGATTCTACGCCCGCTGTAGCGCCCGCTCTGGCCAGTCCGCTGGACACGGTACTGGATGAGCTGGACTTGGTCAGTTCCGCTTTGGATGAGGCGCTCTCGGACATCCTGGACGGCGAAGCAAACGGGGTCGGCGAAAACTCGACGGATCGCCTTTTCGGCTCGTTGTTTCAGTAGGTCGCAGACCCCGGCGGGAGACAGCGAACGGTGGCAAGCACCTGTCCAGGAACAACTTCGTAGGGCCGAATTCATTCCGCCCGAGTGGGCTAACCGCCCGAGCGGACTGAAGTTCAGCCCGACGAGAGAGTCGCCGAGCTATGCTGCGCGCGGTTGAGGATGAAACAATCCTCTTCCTCGTTCAACCGCCGGGTCGCGGTTAAGCGAGCCAATGCCAACCGCCACGGTATGGTCGTGGGGAGCGGAACGTATCCTTGTCCGTGCGATTGTTGCTATCTCACCTTCTGCCAAATTCCTTGATTGGCCAATCGCGTGCCGTCGATGTAGGCGGTAAAGTCTACCAATATACCCTAGACCTATAGCAGATATTGGCAGTTCCTTAGCCTTAACTTTGGTCAGTAGTGCCAAAGGGTGGTGCCGAGCGGGGGGAACTAAATGGGCAGATGAGGCGTCAAGAACGGTTGAATCTGGAGATACACTTTGCGCGGATTCTCCGTGAACGTGGGACAGGGCAACGGTTCGTGTGGTGCGAGTGTTGACGGGGCGCATAGGACTCGGAATTGGCGTTCGCGGCGGGGTCGCCTTTGGCATGTGGTGCTGTTTCGGAGGGAGGGGAATTGCCGTAGGTCCTTGTGGGTTATGCCTTTTTGAACGCTCGGGCAAGTAACGCAAAACTGATGACACGTCCTGATTAGCGACTATACTTGATTCTGTAACAATCTGCTTTGTCAGGAGTTAGGCGGCAGGCCGGAGATTGGGGCGGTTGTCCTCGGTCGGCGTGTCGGGCCTTCGTGCTTTGCTGGAAACCGGTTTCAAAAGCTGACGGAGCCTCCATTTGATCCTTCCGTCCAGAAGGTAGGGTTCATTCTATGTCCATTCGTGCATTTCGCAGTCTTCTCGCCACCTTGCAGAAACGCCACCGCAAGAATCGCCGCCGATCGCAACGGCAGGCATTCCAGAGGCAACTGGGTCGGCAACGGGCGCACGAGCCGTTGGAAGCCAGGGTCTTGCTGGCGGCTTCGGCGCTCACCGAGGCGGATCTCAGCAAGGAGGAATTCTACTTGTGGAGCACCGCCGGTTCTTACGGCGAGGCAACGGACGTCAACCGTTTTCCGACCAGCGCGGTGAGGTCCGCGATCGAGCGCAGCTCGGACTTGGCGAATTACACAGACGCGGAGATTGCAGCCGCGACCCAATGGGTGGTCGGTGTCTCAGATGGCGCCGACGTGAGTGACTTGGCTGCCGCCCTAGGCGTGCCCAGTTTGGAGCCGGTGAGAGTGCTGAGCGGGGCTTTCATTTACGAGGCGCCCGTGGGGCAGGACAATCCCGCGGCGCTGCTGGAATCCGTGGACGAATTGGACTTCTTCTACCCGCTGGTGCCTCGTCAGCAGTCGAAGCGTTTCACGCCGAACGATCCCCTGTTCTCAAATCAATGGCACCTGCTCAACACCGGCCAGACGGGCGGGACTCCGGGCGCTGATGCGAACGTGCGAACCGCGTGGGATGCCGCCAGTGGGTCAGGCGTCGTGATCGGAATCGTCGATGACGGTCTTCAGTACACGCATCCCGACCTCGCGGCGAAGTACCAACCGGCGTTGAGTTACGACTTTAACTTCAACGATCCCGATCCGTCGCCCAATCCAGCTTGGGACTTTCACGGGACCGCGGTGGCCGGGGTCGCAGCGGCTGTGACGAACAACGGCATCGGCGTGGCGGGAGCGGGACGTGACGCTTCCTTGGCGGGGTTGCGTCTGATCGCCGGCCCCAGCTCGGATGCTGACGAAGCCAGCGCCCTGACGTACGAAATGCAGCAGATTGACATCTACAATCACAGCTGGGGGCCGTCGGATATCGGCGCCCTTGCGAGTCCTGGACCTTTGACGCTGGCCGCCCTGCAAAACAGCGTCACCACAGGGCGCGGCGGTCTCGGCAACATCCATGTGTGGGCGGCGGGCAACGGCCTTCAAAGCGACGACAACACCAACTACGACGGGTATGCGAATTCCCGCTATACGATCGCCGTATCGGCGATCGACCATAACGGCCGGCAGTCGTATTACAGCGAACCGGGCGCTCCGATCCTGGTCGCCGCCTATTCAAATCCGGCCGGCACCGTGGGCATCACGACGACCGATCTGGTGGGCGCCAACGGTTACGCAGCAGGCGACTATGCCAACGACTTTGGAGGGACTTCCTCCGCCACGCCGTTGGTTTCCGGGGTGATTTCCCTGATCCTGGACGCGAATCCGAATCTGACCTGGCGCGACGTTCAGCACATTCTGGTGCGGACCGCCAAGCAAAACGACCCCACCGACCCGGACTGGATCACCAATGCCGGCGGCCATTTGGTGAACCACAAGTACGGGTTCGGCGCCATCGATGCGGCGGCGGCCGTGAATGCAGCGGCCGCTTGGACCAATGTTTCTGAGGAAATCAGCTACCTATCCGGACCGATCAACGTCTCGGCCGCGATTCCGGACCGCGATCCGGCCGGTGTTTCATCGACGTTCACCGTTTCTGAAAACATCAATCTCGAATGGGTCGAGATCGTCTTCAACGCAACGCACAGTCAATCGGCCGATCTGGAAGTCGTATTGACCTCGCCTTCGGGAACCTCTTCGGTGTTGGCCGAGCAACGGCTCGTCGGGAATGCCGGCAGCTACCGCAATTGGGTGTTTACGTCGGCGCGGCACTGGGACGAGCCGTCGGCCGGGCAGTGGACGTTGACCGTCCGGGACCTGGGCGGGCTCGCGGCTGGAGGAACGTTCAATTCGTGGCAGATCAACGTCTATGGCAACTCCGGGGGGGAACCGTTCTCCCCGAAGCCGGTTCCGCCGGCGCGGCAGATTGCTGAGCAGGGTCCCCGGCTGATCGCGGCGCGGCCCAACGAAGGCGACCTGCTGTTGCCCCGAACTACCAACGCGGCACTGGACGTCGCCCCGCGCGAGCTGCAGCTCATGTTCCGCGGCAGTGCGGGCATCGACCGCAGCCAGAGCAACCTGACGGAGGGCATCCGGATCACCCGGCAGGGATCCGACGGCGAGTTCGACTATGCCAACGCCAAAACGGACTTCAACACGGGCGGCGCGGTGGTGGTCGAGTTCGAGGCCACGCAGCTCGGCCTGAGCGAAGAAGGCATCACCGTGACGTTCACCAAGAGCAACCACGGCAACGGCGACCGCACGCCGTTCATCCAGGTCGCCGGCAAGGCGATCGCGGTGGATTTGAATTCGGAAAGCGGTGCCGAGACGACGGCGCGGGCGCTGGTGGACGCGCTGAATGCGCATGCTGCCGCGAAGCAGAAGATTCGGGTTTCGGTCACGGGCAATACGGCCTTGCCGTTGACCACCAATCTGGCTCGCGCGGCGTCGGTCGTCTCCAATTTCAATACCCTCAGCAGCCCGGCGATGGGCGGTTGGGCGGAATTGGAATTCACCGCTGCGACGCCGGGGACGGCGGGCAATGCGATCCGGATCGTGGTTACCAAGAGCGATCATGCGAACCAGAGCATGGCGCCGGCGGTCAGCGTGTCGGGAACAACGATCACCGTCGATTTGAATGCAGAGACGGGATACCACACACGGGCCCAGCAGGTGGCGGACGTAATCAACCAACACCCCATCGCCAAGACGCTGGTCCGGGCACGCGTCAAATCGGGAAGTCTGTTGGCGGACGTGGCCGCCCCGGAGATCAACTACTCGCCCCTGCTGTTGACCGAGGGCCATGACGGGAACGGCTATCCCGTTCCGCTGGCGCCGCTGGTCTTGTCCGGCGCGGGTCTGGCGGAAGCCCGTTCGAGTTTCGGCATTGCGGGGCTGGAGGTCCTGCTGCGCGCCGTCACGTCCGGACCAGCGGGCGACGGCATCCACGTCTCGGTGCTGGCCGCCGATCTGGGGTTGAACAAAGCGCCCGCCGTCAAGGTCGCCGGAAACAAGATCACGGTCACCCTGAACACCAACGCTCAGACACCGCGCGTTACCGCGCTCGACCTGGTCGCCGCGCTCAACAGCACCCCGGCGGCCGCTGCGCTGGTGCGGGCTTCGATCCCGTTGGGCAACCCGGCGGCCTCCCTCGCTGCGGCCGCTCCCCTCACCTTGGAGACAAGCGGGGCCGATGAAGTGATCGTTCCGGGTTACATCGGCCTGGGAGACACCGACAGTGAAGTCATCGTGCGGTTTGCCCAAACGCTGCCGGACGACGTCTACCGTCTGGAGGTGTTCGGCAAGGACTATGCCAACCTGGGCATTCATGCGCTGCGCAACAACCAGGGCGTGGCCTTGACGCCCGCCCAGACCGGCGCCGACCGGGACACGATCGACTTCGAGTTGAATCTGGGGCCGCAGATTGTCTCGGTCGTGCCTCAGCCCGTGACGCGCAGGATCCAAGTGCGGCTGACGAAACTGCCGGCCGACGGGGACTTCCGGCTGATTTTCCGGGGCGAGCGGACCGCCAACTTGAGCGCCTACAGCGTCACTCCGCAGAAGATCCGGGAGGCCCTGGAGGCATTGCCGTCGATCGTGCCGGGTGAAGTCCAAGTCACCGGGCCGAACCTGGGGCCGTGGGAAGTCTCTTTCCTGGGACGTTATGTGAATCTGCCTCTGGCCGACCTCCGCAGCGACGAGTCCGTGGTCGATATCCGCTACCTGAGCAAGCTGACGCAGGCGGCGGACCAGGTATTGGTGTATTTCAACGACGACGACTTGGACGTCTCCGCCGCCGAAGATCGCGAGTTCTACCGGCTGATTGCCACGGGCGGCACGGAAACGATCACCGACGATTTGGTTCTGGTTCCGCACAGCGTTGCTTATTACGCCGACCTGGACATGGCCGTGTTGCGGTTCGACGACGACGGCGACTTGAGCACGGCGTACCAACTGCCGCGCGATACTTATCGTTTGGAAATCGGCCAGTCGGAGGAAGCGAACGACGACCCGCGCGAGGCGACCCTGGTGGGGACGCTCTTCGCCGGCGCCGGCTACCAGACGGTGGCCACGCTGGACGGCGCGGACCGCGACGTCTACCAGGTCGACTTGCCGCAACTCGCGGATTTGCACGTCACGGTGACGCCCGATGCGGAACTTGTATCGCAGGGGCGGCTGGATACGCGCGTTTTGGTCATGGATAGCGACGGCGTGCCGTTGGCTGTTTCCAACGAAGTCCAGCAACTCCGGTACGCCGGCAACCCCGCCGCGGGGACGACGTTCACGTTGAGCTTTGGCACGATCGGCAAGACGACGACGGATCCCATCCCTTACAACGCCACTGCGGCAGAGGTCCTTGCCGCCCTGGACGACTTGGAGGAGATCGACGCCTCCGGAGCTGACCCTGACATCGTGGTCACGGGCGGTCCCTTGAACGTGGCTCCTGTCGACATTGAGTTTGCCGGCTTCTACGCAGGGCTCAGCGTTCCCAAGCTGGTGATCACCGACGGCACCAACGGCCGGCTGAGTGTCAAGGAGACCGACCGCTTGAATTGGACGGGAGCGGCGGCGGGCGTGTACTTCGTCGAGGTCGCCTCTGCCGCCGGCGCCGGTTCGTATCTGATTCAGATGGAAACGACGGCGGGGCTGATCGTCGACGACGACAACTCGAGCTTCTCCACCGCGACGGATCTGGGCGTGCTCGGCGCGGCCGGGCAAACGTTTCGTTCTCAGATCGAGCCTCAGGCGATTGCGATGCCGCCTTATTCCGGCGGCAAAGAAGAGCCGGGACACCGAGACATTCCCGCGGAGGAGCACATCAACAGTCCGGCGTCGGCAATTCAGGGTACCGCGTGGCAAGTGCCGGGCGCCATCGGTGTCGCCCGCTACTTCTTCGGCGACCAATACGGTTGGGATTCCCAATTCAATCCCTTGCGCAACCAGATTACGGAGGAGCAGAAGGACCGGGCGCGCGAGATCTTCGGACTGTACGCCGAACAGTTTGGCGTTCAATTCGTCGAGGTGACCGACCCCGCTCAGTTTTCGCCATTCGATCTCCAGGTCGTGACGGGCAGCACCTTGGCGATTACGCCGGTGCCGGTGCCGGGAATCACCGGCATGACCAACAGCATGCAATTTGCCTCCATCCTGGACGCCCAGAGGTACGCCGGCGACGATGATTATGGCGGAGGCTGGTTCCTGACGGCCATGCACGAGATCGGCCATGCCATCGGACTGGGACATGACTACGAACAGTTGTCGGTTATGGGCGAGGCAAATCCGCGCGTCTTGGAACCTAACTACGTTGGTCCGGACCCCGAACCGGTGTTTCCTTATGATGCCGACATCGTCCATGGACAGCGCATCTGGCGGCCGGACGCGACCGACATCGATCTGTACAAGTTCCGGCTCGACCGGGACGGCCGGTTCACCGCCGAGACGGCGGCGCAGCGGCTGAACACGAGCCTGCTGAACAGCGTGCTGCAGTTGTTTGATGCCCGGGGACGGCGGATCGCCGGGAACGACGACTACTACAGCACGGACTCGTTCCTGAGCGTGCAGTTGACGGCGGGCACGTACTACGTCGGCGTCACCAGCACGGGCAACCGCGACTATGATCCCACGGTGCCGGACAGCGGGTTCGGGGGCACGACCGACGGCGAATACGAGTTGCAGTTGGGCTTCGTGCCCAACGAACCGGCAAACGGCTTGGTCGACGCCACGGGGGTGGCCTTGGACGGCGATGCGGACGGCCGTGCGGGCGGCACGTTCCAGTTCTGGTTCCAGGCTGGCGACGAGACCATCTTGGTGGACAAGGCGCGCAGCACCAGTCCGGGCAATCCCGAAGGCAGCGGCACGGCGGCCGATCCTTACGACAGCATCGCCTTTGCGGTCGCCGACGCGGCGGCGCGCATTGTGTCGCCGGCACGAGGCCCTTCGGCCCTGGCAGACGGCAACAGCTTTGTGGTTTACCTGGGCACCACGCCGCGGACGTTCGAGTTCGATTTGAACGGCGACGGGGTGCGCGCGGGACGGATCGCCGTGCCGGTCCGCCCGGTTCAGACCTTGTCCTTCGCGGGCACGCCGACATCGGGCACCTTCACGCTCGGTTTCGGCACGACGGCGCCCACGACAACCGGTCCTTTGCCGTACACCGCAACGGCCGCCCAGATCCGCTCCGCACTGGAAGCGTTGGGGGACATCAATCCCGGCGACATCCGGGTGACGGGCGGTCCGATCAACGCGGCCGCGGTGGACATCGAGTTCTCGACCTTGTTGACGGGCACCGCCGTCCCGATGATCGCCGTCACGGACATGACCAACGGGGGCAGCGGGGCTGGCCTGCACGTCGTGCTGGACGAACGGAGTGTGGCGTTGGCCATTCGCGACGCGGTCAATTCCCTCGCGCCGCCCTCCTCCCCGATCGCGACGCTGACGCCGGCGGGAACGGCGGTCAAGGTGACGGGGGCCAGCCGGATCGACGTCAGGGGCACGCCCAGCCTGCTCAGTGCCTCGAACCTGGTCCGCGTCGTGGGAAACGCGGGCAGCGACGCCGATCCGGACACGACGGCGGACAATGCGGCCTATTTGATTGGCACGGACAACAAGAATCTGCCGCTGGAGGACGGCGACGGGATCATCATGCCGCAGGGCGTCACGCTGATGATCGACGAGGGGGCGCTGCTCAAGTTGCGCCAGGCGAACATCGACGTGGGCGCGTCGATCCCCAACGTCGACCGCAGCGGCAGTGCGCTCCAGGTCCTCGGCACTCCGGACCACCCCGTCCTGTTCCGCTCCTATCACGACGATGCCTTTGGCGGCAACACGGACCCGAACGACAAGGCGGCCGAGCCGGGCGATTGGGGCGGTTTGGTGTTCCGCGATACGTCGGACCTGGAGACGCGGGGGGTTTTCCTGAACGCGGTCTACCAGGCCGACCTGCGCCACGGCGGCGGCAAAGTCATCGTGAATTCGGTCCAGTCGGACTACGCGCCGATTCACCTGGAACAGGCCCGGCCCACGGTCGCCTTCAACACGATCACCGCCGGCGCCGGGGCCGCCATCTCGGCGGACCCGAACAGCTTCGATGACCGCGACGGCCGGGTCGGCCCGGACGTCCACGGCAATACCGTGACCGGCAATTCGGTGAACGGCCTGCTGGTCCGCATCCGCACCCGCAACGGCGAACCGTTGGACAAGCTCACGGTAACGGCCCGGTTCGATGACGACGACATCGTCCACGTCATCCCCGAAAACCTGCACATCGCCGGCAATCCCGGCGGGCCGGTGCTGACCGCGTCCGGTCGACAGGCCCGGTTGAGCGGCCGCCTGGCGATCGACCCGGGCGTCGTGGTGAAATTGCGCGAATCGCGGATCGAGGCCGAGCGCGGAGCGTCGCACCTGATCGCCGAAGGCGCCGAGGGATATCCGGTGGTTTTCACGTCGATCGCCGACGACAGCTATGGATTCGGCGGCACGTTCGACACCAACGCCGACCGGAACACGACGAATGCCTCTCCCGCCGCCGGCGACTGGGGCGGCTTGATCTTCAACGCTCTTTCGCGAGGCAGCATGGACCGGGCGCTGATCGCCTATGGCGGCGGCGAGGTCCCCGTGGAGGGAGGCTTTGCCAGCTTCAATGCGGTCGAGGTACAGCAGGCCGAACTCCGCTTGACGCGCAGCACGGTGCGCAACAACGCGGCAGGCCAGGAGACGGTGAACGTGGACCGCAACGGCCGGCTGAGCAACGAAGCGGCGACGATCTTCGTCCGCGGCGCGCAGCCCGTGATCGTTGAAAACACCATCCGCGACAACGCCGCCGCGGCGATCCACATCAACGCCAACTCGCTCAACGCCGACATCGTCGCGGACGACGGCCGCAGCACGGGCCTGGCCGAGGCGTACCAGCAGTACGGCAACAACTATGGCCCGTTGGTGCGCGAGAATCGCCTGGGCAATAACGGCCTGAACGCGATGGAAGTCCGCGGGGCGATGCTGACCACCGAAAGCGTCTGGGACGACACCGATATCGTCCACGTGCTGCGCAGCGAAATCATGGTCGTCAACCAGCACACCACCGGCGGGTTGCGGCTGCAGAGCACTTCGGCGGAGAGCCTGGTGGTCAAGTTGCAGGGTGACGACGCCGGCTTCACGGCCAGTGGGACCCCGATGGACATCGATGACCGCATCGGTGGAACCATCCAGATCCTGGGACAACCCAATTTTCCCGTCGTGCTCACGGCACTGGCCGACGATTCCGTCGGCGCCGGCTTGGATCCGCAAGGACTGTGGCTGACGGACACCGAAAGCAACGGCGCGGGCGGCGGGAGCAGCAATCTGCCAACCGGTCCGGAGGTCGACAACGGTACGCTGATCGACAACGACGTGCCGGTCAATGTCCCCGGCCACTTCCAGGTGCGGCCGGACGCCGGCGGCAACGTGTTTTCCAGCGGCGCCACCGCGCAGGGCACCAGCCAGTTGTGGATCAATCAGAACTGGATATTCGACTTTGACAACTACATCGACGTAGGTTCCAACGGCAACGCGATCAATCTCAGTTCGTCCCGCGTCACGATGCCGCCCACGCTGATTGCACCCGACTTCGTGGTCAGTGAAGGGACGTTTGCCGGCGCCAACGGAACGGTCAACTGGCGCGCGGAAACGTTCCTCAACAACGGCCAGGCGATCGTCTGGAACCGCGTGCTCCTCAGCAGTTCCGCCCCCTTGGGCAACATGCGGTTTATCAGCTACCTGGACGAGGACGTGCAGTCCGTCAGGGATGACATTCTGTGGCTCTCGGGCACGCCCGGACAGCCCGACTTCCGGGCTTACACGCTGGATGGTCCCGAGCGGATCGGCTTCAGCCATGGCGGGATCTACCAGCCCGGCCCGGATTTGGTCAACGCCACCTACGATGGCTGGGCGGCCGATGAGTTTCCCGATTTGCTCTTTGCAATTAACGGGCCGGGCACCACCTACTCCGTGGCCGGCAACATCGATCCGGCCAGTCTGCCTGCGATAAACGACCCGGCGCTGGGAACCGTCTATGGCCCCGGCGACGTGACGACCGCCTTCGCCTGGAGCGTCAATCCGACGGCCAGGACCGCCACGATGACTTCGTTCCTGGAACTGGTTCCCCGCGATCCGTCGATCCAGGGCGGTCAGTGGCGGAGCGTCAAGCTGGACCAGTACAGCCACGACCGCAACGTGGCGACGACGAACGAACTCGAACCCGCCTACACGGGCGGACGTGACCTCAACGGGGTCCCGGCCACCGCGGAACGACTCGGCGCGCTGGCCCCTGACGAGAAGAGCGGCGACGAAACCCGCCGTCTGGGCTTTGAAGTCTACGGCCACATCAGCCCGGACGACCCGGCCGACATGGACGTGTACAGCTTTACCGCCGACACCGGCACGCAGGTGTGGCTCGATCTGGACCGCACCCATTCGACGCTGAATACCTACATCGAGTTGATTGACGCGCGCGGCGAGGTGCTGGCCGGCGCGGGAGGCAACACCTATGTCTATGACCCGGTGACACGTCCTGTCGATGTAGGCGACGACTTGCTGCCGTTTGCGTTCGAAGGAGACTTTTTCTCCAAGAACCGCCACGATGCCGGCATGCGCGTGACGCTGCCCGGCCAGAGCGGCGAGACCGGGACGTATTTTGTCCGCGTCCGCAGCGAAGGCCCCAGCCTGACGGACACGCCGTTGACTTCGTTGACCTTCCATTCAGACAACACGATTACGGTCAGCAGCGTGGTCGCCAAGCAGGATTTCCTGTCGCAGGGCTTCCAGCGGGGGCAACGGCTGTACGTGCGGGGATCCGGCAACGGCAGCGGGGGCAACGACGGCGAGTACACGATTCTGGCCGTCACCGACCACGGCGCGTACCAGGAGATCACCGTCGATTCCGCCGTCCCCCTGCTCAATCAGCAGGCGCCCACCGGCACGACGCTGCGGGCCGGTCTGACGTCCGGCGGCTACCAGCTGCAAATCCGTCTGCGGCAGACGGACGAGGAGCCAGCCTCGACCGTGCGCTACGCCGACATCCGCTATGCGACCAACGGGATCGAGGTCATCGGGCTTCCCTCGCATTCCAATCTGCTGGCCGAGTCCGGCGAGGCCAACAACACCGCCAACAACACACCCGGCGGCGCGCAGGACTTGGGCAACCTGCTGCTCAGCGAACGCAACGTTGTCAGCGTCGGCGGTTCGCTTTCCGCGGCCGGCGACGTGGACTGGTACAGCTTTACGTTGAGCCAGGACTTCATCCAGGCGAGGCCGGGCCTGACCGACGGCGGCAAGACGTTCCCGCTGGTCTTCGATCTCGATTACGCGGACGGTTTGACGCGGCCCGACACGACCATCGCGGTCTTCCGGCAAGACCCGGTCGCGGCCGATCAAATCACGTTGATTGCCATCGCCCGCGAATCCAACGTCGAGGACGACCAGCCCAAGCCGGGCGAGGGTTTGGACTTGGACGACCTGACCCGCGGCACGGCGGGCAAGCTTGACCCGTTCATCGGCGGCATCTATCTGCCCGCGGGGGTCGCCCCGCAAGCGGCGACGTATTACGTGGCCGTGATGTCGGACAATCTGCTTCCCAGTTCGGTGACGGCCACGCTCTTGTCCGCGGGCGGCCAGAATCAGGTCCGTCTGGAACCCGTGAATTCCATCCGGCGCGTTGTCGAGGACCACATCGGTTTTGTGGGTTACACTTCGGGCGATCCAAACGCCGTCGTGCCTCCCGACCTGCCTCCGGAGAAAATCAATCCAGAAACGGACGCGATCCTGAATATCACTGACGCGGTCTCGCTGTCGACGCACGTGCGTCCCTTCAGCTTGGGGGACGTGCAGTTGTACCTGTTCAACAACGACACCCTGTGGACGGTGAACCCCTCGACCGGCGACATTGTGACCCGCGTGGGGAGTTCGACCAACCAGGTCCAGGATATCGCGATGCGTTCGGACGGCAATCTGTACGCCTACCGGCGGCTGCCGAACGACGACGACGATGCCGGAGCTTTGGAGCAGATCAACATCGATACCGGTACCAACCTCGGCACCCTGACCCGGGTGGGCGAGGACAACATCGCCGGTCATGTGCCGACCCCGCGGGGGATACTGGGCGTTGGCGACGTCGCGGGCGGTTCCACCCCCCCGATTTATCAGACCAACCAGGAGTCGACGACCGACTGGGTCGACGCGATGACCTTTGAGCGTCTGGGGACGCAAGACAACCTGCGAGCGCCGGCCTACGTGGCGTACTATGCGGTGCGTGAGCAGGACCCCGTCATGGGCCACTATTCGTCAAAGCTGTACCGGGCCAATCCCGACACCGGGTCGGCGGACCCGCACAACATCGGGATGGTGGGCAACATCGACCGGGGCTGGGCCGGCGTGCTGGGAGACATCCAGCCGGTGGGCGTGACGAAGGCTTCCGTGACAATCTTCTGCAGCGACGGCGACGCCAACAACGGCACCGCCACGATCCAGATCGAGGCCAAAGACGCGGGGATCAACGGCAACGATATCTTCATCAACTTTCTCACCGCGGTCAATCAGGGTACGGCGGTGACCGGGGTCAATCTTTTCGCCAAGACGATCACGATCCGGCTGAACCTCGACAACCAGGGCAACATCACCAGCACCGCCCAGCAGATCGTGGACGCGATCAACGGGGACGCCAATGCCCGCAGGCTCGTCCTGGCCGGATTGACGAACGCCAGCTCCGCCGGCGAGCAAGCCCGGAACTTGGGCGGCGGCCCCTCGTTCGTCACTGCCGGCGGCCTGGGAACGCCGCTGAACGGCTACGTCACGGGGCTGGCGATGGGCAGCTACACGCGCGGCCAACTGTACGGTGTGACCAGTGCCGGCGAATTCATCGCCATCAACAAGAACAACGGCCGGGCGACGCTGATTCAGGACTTGAGTCTCCGCGGCATCACGAACCTGCAGGGCTTGGCCCTGGGGCCGCAGAATGTCGAGGGCGGGGCCTATGCCGGGTGGCTGTTCACGGTCACCGCCAGCGGCGACTTGTATGCACTCGACCCGCTGACCGGCGATCCGCAGATCGCGTTCGATTCCGCCAACGAGACGCAGGAAATCCTGTTGACCGGCAGTCCCACCGGCGGCACGTTCACGTTGACCTTCAACGGGGAAACGACGCAGCCGATTCCGATCTACACGCAGGCGGCGGCCGATGCTCCGGAGTTGCAGACGGTCCGGTTGACCGGCAACCCGACGGGCGGGACCTTCACCCTGACCTTCAATGGCCAGACCACCGCGCCGATTCCCTACAACGCACCCTTGGTGGGCGGGACGAACGAAGTGCAGCAGGTGGCGTTGACCGGCGGCCCGACGGGCGGGACCTTTGCGCTGACCTTCGACGGGCAGACGACGGCTCAGATCCCGCACAATGCGCCAACGACGACGGACGTGGACGAAGTCCAGCGCATTCAGATTACGGGCCTGCCGGACGAGGGCAGCTTTACGCTGACCTTCAATGGCCAGACGACGATGCCCATCAGTTTCGACGGCCCGACGATGACCGGGCGGAACGAAATTCAACGCATCACGATGAGCGGGTCCCCGTACACCGGCACGTTCACCTTGACGTTTCAGGGCCAGACGACCGGCCCCATCAGCTGGAACGCCAACGCCACGGCGGTGCGGCTGGCGTTGGAAGCCCTCAGCAACATCGCGCCGGGCGACGTAACGGTCACGGGCGGAGCTTTCCCCGCCAATCCCATGACGGTGACTTTCGGAGGGGCGTATACCAACCGAGTGGTCTCGGAGATGACCGTCACTTCGAGTCTGGTCGGCGGCAACGTCTCGGTCGCCACGATTCAGCAAGGGAGCCCCAGCGTGTTCGAAGCCCTGGACGCGCTGCCCAACATCGTGGGAGTGAACGACATCCAGATCGGCGGCGGGCCTTTGCCGGCGTCGTCGATCACCGTGCAATTCGTCGCCACCGGGGCCTGGGGCGGACAGGATGTGCCGAACATGACGGCCGACGGCTCGGGTCTGGTCGGCGGAACGTCGCCGAGCGTGGCCGTGACCGAAGTCATTAAAGGCGAGACGAGCGTCCGCAAGTACCTGGAGGCCCTGACCAACATTGATCCCGGCGACGTTATCGTCCGGGACGGGCCGTTGCCGGGAACCGCAATCACGGTCGAGTTCACCGGCCAGCACGCGGCCACGGATGTTCCCCAAATGACCGCCACTTCATCGCTGACGGGCGGCACGTCGCCTTCCGTGACCGTGACCACGCTCACCACAGGGGCAGCGAGCGTCCTAGCCCGTTTGGAAGCGCTGCCGAACATCGCGCCGGGCGATGTGACGGTGACGGGCGCGGGGTTGCCGTCCTTCCCCTTCACCGTCGCCTTTTCAGGCGCGTATTCGGGCATCAACGTACCGCAGATGACGGGCGACGGGGCAGGGCTGACCGGCGGGGGTCCGCCCAGCGTCGTCGTCAACACTCTCCAGGACGGGGCGCCGAGCCTGCAGAAAGTCCTGGAGGCGTTGGGGAACATCGATCCCGGCGACGTGATGCTGAGCGGGGGCCCGCTGAACGTCGCTCCGGTCTATGTCACGTTCACGGGGCAATACAGCGGAGTCGACGTGCCGCTGATGATCGCGGACGCTGCCTCGCTGATCCCCGCCCCGCCTGTTTCCGGCGTTGAGGTGACGACCATCAGCACGCTGGGCGACGGGATCGCGGATGCGGTGACGGTGAACGTGCCGGGCTTTTTCAGCATCACCGGCTTGGCCTTTTCGCCGCTCGACTTCAACCTTTGGCACCCGACGACCACGCGCGGCGGCGAAGTCGGTCACGGAATCAATGCGGCCCCGGACGACAGCCGCATTCCATCCGCCGCCGGGGTGGATGGAAACGCCGGTTTTGGGGTGGTGGAGGGTGGCCGAACGACGAAGACGAACGTAGCCGAAGCGCCCGGCCACACCAGTTTCTATTTCGGCTTGGATCGTTACGAGGACGGGTTCGTCAGCGACGACAACTCGCGGTACTACCGCTACCAGTCGCTGGGGCAGTACGGGGTGCTCAACGGCGCCGTCCATTTGGACTTGTCCAGCAATCCGCGGATCGTGCCCGGCGAGTCGGGGACGTACAATTTGCCCGGCGGGGCTTTGGGAAGCCTGATCACGGATCCCTTCAGCTTGACGGGGTACGATGCGGCCGACAAGCCGGTGCTGTATTTCAACTACTTCCTGCAAACGGAAAACCATGCCGGTGCCACGACGGACAGCGACGGCACGAACCCCTTCCGAGACAGCGCCCGCGTCTACGTCTCGTATGACGACGGTGTGTCTTGGGAGTTGCTGGCGACGAACAACAGTCAGCTGAGTGCCAATCCCTTGAACCTAAATGCCGAACTGCCCGTGTTCCTGTCGGACTCGGCTACGGAAGGTCTCAACGCATCGGCGCCGCCTCTTTCCGTATATCCGCGGAAACAACAGATCCAAGAACTGTTCGACAACACGGGCGCATGGCGTCAGGCGCGCATCGACTTGACGCGGTACGCCGGCCAGGCAAGCTTGATGCTGCGTTTTGATTTCAGTACCGCCGGCACGATGAACGACCCGGCGGAAGGCTGGGTGGACGCCAACTTCGGCGAATTCACCAGCTCTCAGCGGTCCATTCGCAGTCAGAACAACCAGTACGAAGGCTTCTATATCGACGATATCATCGTCGGGGCCACGGAACGCGGCGAGATGGTGACCGGGGCTGCGCCTTCCACGGCCATGTCCAACCTTCCTTCCAACGCCCGGACAAACCCCCAGGGCGCGCCGAGGATTCTGGACGGGAACTACCAGTTGGAGATCCGCCGGGGGAACGATTATGCGAACCTGGTACGGCCTTCGACCCAGTGGATGGTGGTGCAGGAGACCCTCCATACCAACGAGCGGCTGGTCGATGGTTACACGCTGATCGCGCCCGATCCGACGGCGGTGTCTGACGGCGATCAGTTCACGATTTCGGGAAAATGGACGGCCGTCTTCGAGTATGACACGGACGGGACGGTCAGCGACGGCGCGGTACGGGTCAATCTCCTCGGCGCGGTCACCGCCGTCGATGTCGCCGCGCGGATGCGCAGCGCGATCAACGGCCTGGCGGATTTCTCCGTGACCGCCATCGTTCCCGCGGCCAGCAGCGACCGGGTGGATCTGGTGGACGCCTTGGAGGTTTCCAGTGACGTGCCCGACGGCGTGGACTCGTACCACCGCAAGGGCGATTCGAATTTCCGCCGCGAGCAGGGCCAGATCCTGATCGAGAACAACGTGATCACCAACGCCAGCGAATTCGCGGTCCGCGTGGAAGCGGGGAGCCGGGATCCCAACAACAATTTGCCTCATCCAGGAGTCCCGATCCGTTTTGACACGCCGAACGACATCGTGACGGTCAACAACAACGCCAATCGGCGATCGGGTTTGGCGCCCGGCGTCGTCGTGCAGAACAACCTGTTGGCATTCAACGGGCAAGGCGGCATCCGTCTCAGCGGCGATCCCGCCAACAGCTTGCCTTATGCGGCGGTGCCGTTCGCCCGGATCGTGAACAACACGATCTACGGCGATGCGAGCCGGACCGGCACGGGGGTGAACGTGTCCGACAACGCGGCGCCCACGATCCTGAACAACATCTTTGCCGGGCTGCAGACGGGTCTCAACGTGTCGGCCAATTCCGCCGCCGCGACCGTGTCGGGCTGGAACCTGTTCCAAAACAACGCGGGCAACGGTCTGGTCAATCCGGCCAACGATTTCGTCCGTCCCGCCAACGATCCACTGTTCAAGAACGCCCGCCAGGGCAATTTCTACCTGGAACGTGGTTCCTTGGCGATCGACAGCTCGCTGAACACCATGCAAGACCGGTTCGGCTACGTGCAGGTGAAGGAGCCGCTCGGCCTGCCACAGTCGCCCATCTATGCGCCCCAGTACGACGTCTACGGCCAACTCCGCTTGGACGTCTCCTGGGCGGATCCGCTGGGCGCGGGAGACAAGGTCTTCAAGGATCGCGGTGCGGTGGAAGCCGCGGATTTTGACAAGCCGTTTGCGGAACTCGTCATCCCGCAGGACAACGATCGATTCGACATCGCCGGCGCCGAAACCGTGGTCTACCGGGTGGATGAACAGACCTTCCCCAATTTCACGCTGCAGTTGTTCGACGGTCCCGGAGACCCGCGGCCGATCGAGGGCACCGGAGTCGACCGGACGACGGTGACCGCCGACACCGTTTCCGTGACGCAGGACGGGGTCCTGCTGGTGGAGGCGACCCAGGTGACCAGCGATGATCCGACGGATCCCAGCGACGATTTCGGGGCGCGGGCTTCCGATTACCTGCTGGGTTACCACGCGGGCAATCAAGTCCTGGTGCTGACGCCGGACTCCGGCGTCTGGGAGTTCAACCGCACCTACGTCATCACGCTGAACAATCGCGACCGCTACGTCTTGACCGCGCCGGACGGGGCCGCCATCGCGGACGGCGACCAGTTCCGGATTCGGGACGAAGCCGGCAATGGGGTGACCTTCGAGTACGAAAGCGGCTACAAGCTGTGGATTCCTCAGACGCTGACCATCGAGGCCGTGGACGCCGGACAGATACGCGACGGCGATACGTTCACGATCGCGGCCAGGCTGCCGGATGAGAGCACGCCGGATCCGGACGACTGGACGACCGTGACCCGCGTGTTCGAGTTCGATATCAACGGCACCTTTAACGCCGACAATACGGTTATCCGCTATGAAGCCGACGACACGGCCGAAGACATCGCCCTGCTTGTCTTCCAGGCTCTGGCGGCCGATCGCACGCTGGGACTGGCACCGCAGTACCTTGGCGATCGCGTCCACATCGGCAGCCGCGCGATGCACACCCTGGACGTCGGCAGAAACAGCAACCTGACGCAATCCGGTTATGCGGGCGGCGTGGCGGAAGGCGACGTGCTCACGGTGGACTATACGGCGGGCGGGGCGACGCACACCGTGGCGTTCGAGTTCGACGCGGACCGCATCCCTACCGACCCCGCGAGCGGCAACTGGATCATCCCGTTCGACTATTCTCAAACTCACGAACAGATTGCCGAAGCGACGGTCGCGGCGATCCGGGCCGCGGTCCCGGCCCTGGGCAAGACGATGCACCTGGGTGACGGGTTCATTCACGTCCGCGAGGCAAATGACTCCGGCTTGGACAGCTACGTGCTGGACACGTCGGCCAGCCGCGTCTGGCAGACGGGCCGGCCGGGAGTGGAAGGCGAGCTGCGCGTCCAGTTGCCCAACGACCTTTACCAGATTCAAGTTCCGGCCGGCGGCGGAGCGGCCATTGTTGACGACGAGACCTTCCTGATCGACGACGGCACGACTGCCGTGACGTTCCAGTTCGACCTGAACCGGAGCGGGCCGACGCGCAGCCGCTACGTGACGATCCTGCCCACCGGGACGGAAAGCCAGGATGAACTCGCACGCCTGATTCAGGATGCGATCGCCGGGGCCTTCCCGGCGCTGCGGCTGAGCTACCAGGGCGCCGGACGGTTGGATTTCACGGTTCCGCCGGGCGGGAGCATGGACACGTCGGGGACGGCCAACCTGAGCGGCACCGTGCGCAGCGGCATTGCGGACGGGCAGACTTTCCGGATTTCTCGCGCCGGTTCGGCCGTGACCTTCGAGTTCGACACCAATGCGAGCTACACGGCGGGCAATATCCAGATCGGCCTGGCCCCGGCGAGCAACGGGGACGCCGTCGCCCGCGCCATGGTGACCGCGATCCAAGGCGCGTCGCTCGGATTGACGCCCGTGTACCTGGGCCGCGGCACCATCGATCTGAATGAGACACCGCAGCACACGTTCGATCCCCGCACCAGCGGTTTGACGGTGAGCGGCGTTCCCGGCGGCGCGGTGGCCATCGAATACATCCCCAGTGAGTCCTTCACGGCCGAGAACATGGCGGGCGTGATCATCAGCGCCATCAACCGGACGGGCTTCAGCTCCTTCGTCGCCACGGCCAAGCTACGGGGCGGCAGGACCATCTTCCTGGACGGGGCTCTGCTCGATCCGGCCAACCCGAATCCGACACAAGCGATCGAAGCGGTTACGGCAGGGGCGATCCAGGCCGAGTTCGTGCCGGGGATTTGCGATAATGCGGGCAATTTCCTCAAGCCCAACCAACCGGACGGCGAGACGCGGTTTACGATCATCCTGGGCCAAGCCAGCTTTGATTTCGGCGACCTGGCGGACGACCCGGACGACAGCGACGATTTCCGTACGCTCCTGGTCAGCAACGGCGCACAGCACGTGCAACTCAAGGACAGTTCGCTGCGTCTGGGCACCCGGCTCGACACGGAAAGCGACGGGCAACCGACCGCTGCAGCCGACGGCGACGACGCGGGCGCGTTTGTCGATCTGTCCGGCGCTCCGCCCTTGTCGCTGTCCCTGCTGCCGCTCTCCACGGTGCAGGCCCCGGACGCCTGGCACATCACCGACAATGGCACCTTCCTGATCGACAACGGTGCCCACGAGGTGACGTTTACGATGAACCTGGGCGGCGGCGGTCCTCCCGGGCTCTACCTGTACCCGGTTCCGTACTTTTCCAGCGACGGACCGGAGGAAATCGCGCACAGCGTGGTCCTGGCGATCCAAGACGCAGTGGACGCCGGCGATCTAGCCGGCGTCACGGTGGTCGAACTGGACGGCGGCCTGCTGAACGTGGCGGGCGCCGCCCGGATTTCGGTGGGAGCCGGGCTGACACTGGCCAGTACGGCGCCGCTGGTCTTCCAGGTTCCCGGCAACCCCGCGGCCGGTGATGAAGCCGAGATCACCGACGGCGGGACGTTCCAGGTCCGGCAGGGCGCCACGACAGTGACCTTTACCTTCGACCTGGCCGGCGGATCAGGCGCGTCCCCAGCCGTCGTTTACTATCCGGGGGAGACCCCCGAAATCCTCGCGCGGCGAATCGTGCAGGCGATCCAGGGCGAAGCGCTGGCAGGAACGCTCCCCGGCGTCTCGGCGGCCCATTTGGGCAGCGGCGCGATCGAGATCGTAGGCGCTGACGAGATGACGCTGGGCGGTGGCCTGCAGCCTTATCGCGGGCTGCCCGTCCGCATCGACGCTGCAGCCGCCATGTTGCTTGCCGACGGCGACCGGTTCCAGGTGTCGGACGGTTCGCAGGCCGCAGTGACCTTTGAATTCGACAACGAGACGCCGCCTGCCCTGCTGAACGAGGCGCATCGGCTGGTGAAGCTCGGCCCCGATGCGGCGGCCACGGCGGCCAACATGGCGGCAGCCATCCAAAGCGCCGTCGGCGCAGGGCTTTTGCAGCGTCTGGCAGTCTCCGTCGCCGGGACGCAGGTGTCCCTGGTCCCGCAAACCGCCGTGGCCGGCGGATCGATGGGGGACGAAGACGGCGTGCGTTTCGAGAGTATCTTTACGAAGGGGTTCGCGACTCCGATCACGGTGACGGCCTCCGGCAACGGCCTGCTGGACGCTTGGGTGGATTGGAACAACAACGGACGCTTTGACGGCGGCGCGGAACAGGTGTTCGCCAGCCAGCCGGTGTTTGCCGGCGAGAACCGGCTGACGATTACCACACCGGCGGATGTCGATGACGCGTTGATTCCGTTGTACACGTTCGCGCGGTTCCGGCTCAGCCAGGGCGGCGGCTTGCCGGCCTACGGATTGGGCGTGGGAGGCGAAGTCGAAGATTACCGGATCCGGATCATGACCAATACGCAGCCGGTGCTGCTCGCTCCGCTGGCCGATTACACGGTCCTCGAAGACTCCGCTGATCAGACCTACGACTTGTCGTTGCGGTTCGCGGACGCCGACGTCACCAACGGCAACGGCGACGCCCTGACTTACTCCGTGACCGTGGAGGGCTTCGCGTCGGCCGTCAGCGATTTGGGTACGGCGGGCGCCGTTCACGTGCGGTTCGAGGCGCGGCAGGCCGGCGCCGCGGGCACCGCGGTCCAAGTGGTGGTCACGCAGAGCAACCACGGCGACAACAGCGGGCCCGTGATCACGGTCAGCGGCAGCACGATCACGGTCGACGCCAACACCAACGCCTTGAATCCCACCACGGCCCAGCAACTGGTGGACGCCGTCAACGCCGATGCCGCCGCCGGCGCGCTGGTCTCGGCCTCGATCGTGCGCGGCGTGTGGACCCGGGACATCAGCGGCACGGATACCGGGGCTTACTCGCCGATCCGTCTGGCCGTCTCGGTGCCCGTCGCTTACCAACTGGCCGGTTCGCAACTGACGCTGGACTACCTGCCGGACCAGAACGGCAAGGTGGTGCTGGTGATGACGGCTGCGGACCAGACCTTCACCGCGGCCAGCGACACGGTCACGATCACGATTAGCGCCGTCAACGACGCTCCGTCGTTTGACGCCGGCGCGAGCCTCGTGGAAATCGCCGAAGATGCCGGCCTCTACAAGGTCGACACTTGGGCGACCAATTTGCAGCCCGGTCCGGCCACGGCGGTCGACGAGTCCATTCAAGCACTGCAATTCCACCTGACCGTCCTGAGCAGCGGGACCCTCCAAGCGGCGGATTTCACGGTTCTACCGGCGATCGATGCGGCGACCGGCCAGTTGACGTTCCAAGTGGCGCCGAACGCCAACGGCATCGCCCACGTCGTGGTGACGCTGCAGGACGACGGCGGCACGGCGCTGGGGGGCGTTGATACTTCCCCGGAGAGCACGCTGACCATCGCGGTCAATCCCATCAACGATCCGCCGGTGCTGACCATCCAATCGACGTTCCAGGCGACGGATGAAGACACGGTGCTGGTCTTCAACGCCGGCAACGGAAACGCGATTTCGGTGTCCGATCTGGATGCCGCCGAGGCCGCCGTCGAAGAACTCCGCGTGACCTTGTCGGT
The DNA here is from genome assembly GCA_964486845.1 of uncultured Pirellulaceae bacterium. Lineage (GTDB taxonomy): Bacteria > Planctomycetota > Planctomycetia > Pirellulales > Pirellulaceae > Anammoximicrobium. The sequence continues at coordinate 7,093 of CAZAQY010000059.1, read as the reverse complement.
TCTCCAGGGCACCCTGACGCTCAGCACCACGGCGGACCTGACATTCAGCGCCGGCGACGGCACGGCCGACGCCGCCATGACGTTCCGGGGCAGCCAGGTGGCGATCAATGCCGCGCTCAGCGGCCTCCAATACCTGCCCCGCGCCGACTTCAACGGCGCCGACATGCTGACCGTAACGGTCAACGATTTAGGGAATTTCGGCTCCGGGCCCGCCCCCGACGTCACACGCACGATCAACCTCACCGTGCGGCCGGTCAACGACGATCCCACCGTCACGCTGCCGGGCACGCCGCCCGTCACGCTGTATACGGTCTTTGAAGACACCAATCTGCCGCTGCCGGGCATCGTCGTCGGCGACGCCAAAGACGCCGCGTACGCTCCGGTCACTCTCAAGGTGACGTTCACGGCGTTGCACGGCACGGTGACGGTCAACACGAACGTCAGCGGCGGGGTCGGTGTCGGCGGGGTGCAGAACAACGGCACCAGTTCCGTCTCGCTCACCGGAACGTCGGCGGCCATCAACGCGACCCTGGCCCACGCCACGGGCATCGTGTACAGAGGCCTGTTGAACTACAACAACTACAGCACGGACCAGAACCCTGACGCGGATGAAATCCTTCTCGTCACGGTCGACGATCTGGGGAATGTCGGCTCAGGAGGCGCGAAACAGGCGCAGAATTCGGTCACCATCTCGGTGCTGCAGGCCAACGATGCTCCGTCGATCACTTCGCCCGGCCCCAGGACGCTGGACGAGGACGCCTCGAACTACTACATCCCGCTGGCTGTCACGGACGTGGATGCCGACGAAAGCCCCGTGGACCCGCTGCGGGCCGTCACGCTGGTCCTGAAGCTGACCGATGGGGCCGGCAACCTGCTGACCACCGCCGGAACGCTGACGGTGCGGACCGACGTTCCGGGCGGGCTCGATCCGGAGCCATCCAGCCCGACGTACAACGGCACGCTGACCGGCAACGGCACGGCGCAGTTGACGATCACCGGTTCGCCGGCGAAGATCACCGAGACGCTGCGGGATGCCACGGGATTGCACTTCCTCCCGGCGGCGGATTTCAATGGTTCGCTGCAGATGGTGGCCACGGTCCAGGATCACGGCAACAGCGGCGGCGGTGCCAGCCTCAGCCAGACCGTGACGATTCCCATCACGGTCGAGGCCGTCAACGATCCGCCCGTCTTGACGGTTCCCGTCGGCCCGTTCGCCGTGGACGAAGGGCCGGCGGCAAGTCTTCTGATTTCCGGCGTGGGGGTGACCGATTTGGACGCCGGGGTCACGCCTCCGGGCCACATCGCACTGACACTGACAGTCCCGGCGGGGCAAGGGTTCTTGAACGTGACGCCGGACGCGGTTGGAGGCGTGCCGGCTTCGCGCATCGCCGCCAACGGCTCGTCCACTGTCACGTTGACAGGGACGCCGGCGGAGATCAACCTGACGCTGAGTCTGCCCCGCGGGATCACGTACACGGTGCCTGACGGCGACTTTAACAACAACCGTGCGGGCGGCAATGTCATCTTGACCGTCACTGCCAATGACCAGGGGCGCACCGGCAAGGGCGGCGCCCAGACCGACCTGGAAACGGTGGCGATCACCGTCAATCCCGTCAACGACTTGCCGGTGATTACCGTTCCGGCCCCGCAGAGCCTGAACGAAGGCCCCGGCGCTTCGAGGCCGATTACCGGCATTCAGATCACCGACGTGGACTTCGAGGAACTGGGGACAGCTGACCTGACGGTCACGGTGTCCATCCCGGCAGGACGCGGCACGCTGAACGTGGCCACCGGCGTCGTGGGCGGCGTCACCAACGTGACGGGAAACGGCACGGGAACGGTGACGTTGGTCGGGCGGATCGCCCAAATCAACGCCACTCTGGCGGCGGCGGCCGGCGTCACCTACACGGTGCCCAACGGCGACTTCAATGAGTTGAACAATGGCGGTCCCGTGGTGCTCACGATTACGACCAACGACCAAGGCCGGACCGGTGCCGCCAGCGGCGTCGACGTGACGGGCACGGTGCCGATCACGGTCATCGCGATCAACGACGATCCGACCATCTCGGCCCCGGCGCCGACGCAAGCCAGCGCCTTGGTGTTCGACGAGGACACGCCCGTAGAGTTCTCGGCGGCCAAGAACACGCAGATCACCGTGGCCGACGTGGATCTGCCCGAATCAGCGGACAATTCCATGGACGTCACGATCGCGGCCGGCGATGGGACCTTCAAGCTTTCCACCACGGCGGGCTTGATCAGCCATGGCGGCGATGGCACGGGCCATGTCACGCTGCGGGGCAGCGTGGCGGCCGTCAACGGCGCGCTGGCCGGCGCCGTCTTTACTCCCACCGCGGACTTCAACGGCCCGACCACACTGCAGATCACCGTCAATGACCGCGGCAATACGAGCAGCAGTGGGTCCGCGATCGGGCGGGACGTCACCCGCACCATCCACCTTCGCTTTACGGCCAAGAACGACATCCCGGTGATTCTGGTCAACCCTGACTCGCTGACGACGGCCGAAAACAGCAGCTTGCCGATCCAGGCGATCCAAATCATCGATCCGGACGTCTCGGAGACGCCCGGCGGCGAACTGCTGGTCACCTTGCGCGTCAGTCACGGGACGCTGACCGTCCGTGACAATTTGGGAACGCAGTACTTGAAGCCCGGCGACATTTCTGGCAACGGCACCGGGACGGTGTTCCTGGCGGCCTCGCCGGCCGAGATCAACAACACCTTGACGTATGCCAGCGGCACGGTCTACGGATTGATCTACCAGCCGAATCCGCAGTACTTTGGACCGGATCAACTCGACATCGACGCCGACGACCAGGGCTTGACCGGCCTGGGCGGCCGGGGATTCGTTCAGGGCAGTCTGGCGATCACCGTCGAGTCGGTGAACGATCCACCGGTGCTAAGCGTCCCCTCCGCCAAGACGATGCAAGAGGACTCGACGTTGTTGCTGCCGGGCATTTCCGTCAGCGACGAGGACGCCGGCAATGCCGTCATCCAAGTGCAGTTGAGCGTGACCAAAGGCAAGCTGCTGGTGACGACTGTCTCCGGTCCGGCCGGCGTGCCGACCGTCACCAACAACGACAGCCCGCAAGTCACGCTGGAAGGCACCATGGCGGCCATCAACGCCACGCTGGGAGATCCCAACGGACTCCTCTACATACCCAACGCCAACGCAAACGGCGTGGAGAACCTCGTGGTGGTGGCCGACGATCTGGGCAACCTCGGCGGCGCCAACCTGCCGGAGACCGACACCAAGACCGTGGTGATCACGATCAGCGCGATCAATGACGCGCCGCAGCTCACGGTGCCCGTCCCGCCTCCGGAGTGGGAGGTTAACGAAGACACGAGCCAAGTCATCGCGGGCGTGTCCGTCGCCGACGTCGACGCGGCGGAGGGCACGGGGCAGGTCCGTGTGACGGCCACGGTCATCAACGGGACGTTGACGGTCAGCCCCAACGTTCCCAACGGCGTCCCGGCGGCCAACATCCTCGCCAACGGCAGCAGTTCGATCACCATGACCGGCACTCCGGACCAGATCAATACGACGTTGGCCGGTGCCTCCGGCTACGATGGCTTGACGTATCGCGGCCAGGTCAACTACTTCGGCCCCGATCAGTTGGTGGTCCGCGTGAACGATCAGGGCAACTTCGGCAGCGGCGGCCCGTTGGAAGCCATCGCCATGATGGCGATTACCGTCGTTCCAGTGAACGATCCGCCGATTGCCGCCGGCGATTCGCTGACCATGGCGGAGCGCCATCCGACCGATCCGGGGCGGCCGCCGCTGACCGTGGCAGGCAGTGTGCTGACCAGCAACGACACTCCGGGGCCGGCTAACGAAACGAGCAGCCAGACGGTGCAGATCGTCGCGGTGGGCGGAGCCTCGCAGGGCACGGTCAGCTACGACGGAAGGAACGTCATCTACACGCCGCCGGCTTACTTCAACGGCACGGCGACGTTCACCTATACCATCGCGGACGACGGTGTCCCGGCCGAGACGGCCATCGGCACCGTGACGGTGACGATCACGCCTGTCAACGATCCGCCGATGCCTCAGTCCGACACAGGCGCGACGAACGAGGATACGGCCACGACGTTTACGGCGTCCCAACTGCTCGCCAACGATGCCAAAGGCCCGGTGGCCCCGGCCGGCACAGTGGACAACGAAACGTCGCAGGTGCTGACTCTGTCCAGCGTCAATCCGCTCAGCTCCGCCGGCGGCACGGTGACGCTCAGCAGTGGCGTCGTAAGGTACACACCGCCCGCCAACTTCAACGGGACGGACACGTTCACCTATCGCGTGACCGACGACGGGCTGACCAACGGCCAAATCGACCGGCGGGATGCGATCGGCACGGTGACGGTGACCGTGGCTGCCGTCAACGATGGCCCGCAAGTGATCGCGCCTACCAGCGCTCTCGTGAACGAGGACCAAGCGGGGCGGATCGCCGGCATTTCGGTCAGCGACATTGACGTGGGCGAGACCCCGGCGCCGGGCGGGCGTCTGGCGATGACGCTCCGCGTCAGCCGCGGCACGCTGGCGGTGAATGTGGATCCCGACATCACCGGCGGATTACGGGCCGGCGATGTCGCAGACAACGGAACGGCGGTGGTCTCGATCTCCGGCACGCCGCAACAGATCAATACCACCTTCGCTGCGGACAACGGCCTGACGTATCTGTCCGGCTTGAACTACAACGGCACGGACCATCTGATCGTGACCGTCAATGACGGCGGACAGACGGGCATGGCGAACCCGGCCAGCCCCTCCACCGTTACGCGGACGATCACCCTCGCGATTAACGCCGTCAACGACGCGCCGGAAGTCACTGTGCCCAGCGGGCAGACGGTTCCGGAGGACGAGACATTCCACTTCGGCGCGATCCAGGTCAGCGACGTGGATGCCGGCGAGACTCCCGGAGCTACGGTGCGTGTCACCTTGACGGTGGACCACGGCGTGTTGTCGGTCAACACCGCCGTGCCAGGCGGCTTGGTAACCGGCAACGTGGCCAACAACAACAGCCGCAGCGTCGTCCTGACCGGCTCGCTGGCCGCGATGAACGCAACCCTGGGCAACGTTTCCGGCGTGCTCTACCGGCCGAACACGAATTTCTTCGGCAGCGATACGGTAAACGTGACGGTCAACGATTTGGGGAACACCGGCCATCCCGGCCCGCAGACGACGGTCAGCACGTTCACGATCACGGTCACGGCGGTCAACGACGCGCCGCTGGCGGTCAACGATCCGGCCGTGGGCGAACCGCTGATTACGACCGACGAGGATACCGTGCTGAAATTCGTCGGCCGCGGGGTGTTGGCGAACGACATCGACGTCGACGGCGACGACCTGAGTGTCGTGATCGATGGCAAGACGCCGGAGTTGGACCCCGTTTCCGGAAGATGGAACTACCAGGTCACCAGCAACCGCGGTGCGCCGGTGGTGATCGACGTGGAGGAAGGGACGTTTACTTTCGATCCGACGGGCGTGGCTGTCTTCCAGGCGCTGCGCGCGGGGCAGACCCTGACGGACACGTTCAGCTACCGGGCGACGGACGGAATCGCTTTGTCCAATCTGGCGACGGTCACGATTACGGTGACCGGCGTCAACGATCCTCCGGTGGCCGGCGTGGACAGGTACACCGTCGCCGACAACGCCGTGCTGGACAGCGCCAGTTTGAGCGTCGACGGACTGCTGGCCAACGACTACGATCCGGAAAACGAGGCATTGACGGTCTTGGTCGCCTCGTCCGATTCGGTGAGCCGGCTGGGCGCGGCCGTCACGATTCAGGCCAACGGCGAGTTCAGGTACGACCCGCGGTCGTCGCTCACCTTGGCGGCGCTCAAGTTCGGCGACCCACCCCTGACCGATGCCTTCCATTACGTCGTGGCGGATGCCTCGGGTTTGTGGACCAAAGCCACTGTCACGGTGACGGTCACAGGCGCCAATTCCAACCCCGTGCCCGCGACCGATCAGTACTCGACAGCCGAAAACGCGGTCCTGGTGATCTCGGCTCCCGGCGTACTGGTCAACGACTCTGACCCGGACAGCGACTACGACGGCCTGGTGACCGTCCAGGAAACCGTGGTCAGCCAGCACGGGGCCAAGATCGACGTGCGTGCGGATGGCAGTTTCACCTACGATCCTACGATTTCGCCGACCCTCAGGGCGCTGGAGACCGGCCAGTCGTTGCAGGATTCGTTCGAGTACCAGGTCCGCGACGATGGCGGCGCTTTGGCCGTGGGAACAGTCCTGGTGATCGTCGCCGGCATCTCCGATCCGCCGTACCAAAACGCGGCGAACAACGCCGACGTCAACGGTGACGGAATCGTCTCGCCGATGGACGCGTTGATTCTGATCAACTACATCAATGCGAACGGCCAAGGCCCGATTCCAGCAGGCCGGCCGAGGCCGCCCTACCTGGACCCAGACGGCGATGGCTCGGCCACGGCCGGGGACGTCTTGATCGTGGTCAATATGTTGAACGCCGCCGCCGTCAGCGGCGAAGGCGAAGCGACTGCCGGTGCGACTCCCTCGCTCAGCCTGATGTCCGTGCCGGCTGTGCCGGCAGAACCGGGCGTCTCGTCGTTCAACACGCTGAACTACGCCGCGCCTCCGACCGCAATCGAACGAGCAGCACCGGCCGGCAGCCGTTCGCCGATCAAGCCCTGGTCTACCTGGACCGGCGTTTGCGCGCCCGTAACTCAAGCCGTCTCAGCCGATCCGCAACGCTCGGTGTTTGACGCATGGGACGGCGGCGAGTCGGAATGGGAACAGACGCTGGCGACGATCGCCGCTGGCGACGGCGTCACGGATCGCGAGGCAGCCACCGACGCGCTGCTCGGTTCGCTGTTTGGCTAGCGCGGTTCGAGCGATGTCGAGACCTGCTTCACGACACTCCTGCCGACTGCCATCAGGGAGACTCGGCGATCATCCTGCCTGAGATCTGTCGGCAGTATGGCGACGAACCGATCTTCTACCTGGACGCGCACCACATCGCCCGCCTTGGACCCGAGCGCTGGCCGCTCCCGGCCTCGATCACAAGGTTGCGAAATGCTAGCAGAGCTAGCTTATTGAAAGTAT
>CAZAQY010000058.1:0-36671 GCA_964486845.1 uncultured Pirellulaceae bacterium | reverse complement strand
GCTCCTCGCCCTCGGTGACCGGGGCGAAGCTGTATCTGGTCTGGCCGCCGGGCAGGCCGCCAAAGCTGGCGCCGATCGTCCACTTCGGGAACTCGGCCGTCCAGCCGACCTGGCCCTCGGCGTTGGCAAATCGCAGATAGTCGATATCCAGGGAATAAGTGCCGTTCTCGTCCAGGTCGTCAAGGATGACTTCGATCCGCGTCAGCCGGGAAATCGGCTCACCCGCCGCCTGCCGGGCCACGTCCGCCACGTTCGCCTGATCGGCCAACCAGTCGCCGCCCGTTTGCCGATCGTCGGTCGGACTGGACTCGTGCCACGCGGGCACCTCTCGCCCCTTGCCGTTCAGCCCATGATAGCGGATGTGGAAAAGGGTCTCCGGACTGTTGCGACAGCGGAATTGCAGGAAGGGGAACTGCCGCAGATCCACGTCGATCTTGGTCGTGGCCACGACGAACTCGTTGGCTGGCGGTCGGCCGGCGGGGAACAGCGGCCGCCGCGGCTGCGCCGTAAAGAGGCGAGTCACGGGCGTATCTGTTTTGGAATCGGGATTGGCGTACAGCACCGGCCGTCCGCACGTTGCCAGGGCCGCTTCTTCGTCGGGCGTCTTGACCATGTTCAAAGCCAGGATGGCCGCGTAGTCCGCCAGGTTCCGCCCCGCCGCGGGCAGCACCACCTCGGCCTGCGGCAGCAAGGAACGCAGTTGCGCCAGCAGAGCCATTTCGCGGTGCAGCAGGGTCGCCGTCGCTGCGTCTGCCTGGTGCAACGCGGGCAGGAAGTCGTCGGCGATGACCAGCACGCGGGGTAGGTCCGCCTGGGCGTGGGCCTTGATGTCGCGGACCATCGCCGACGCGACGTCGTAACGCCAGTTTCCCCAACGAGAACAAGGCAACAGGTGCTCGCCCTCGTACAACTCGTTCCAGCCGTAATTGAACACCAGGTCGGGATCCGTGTGCTTGGCCAGCCACAACGCCTCCTGGAGATAACGCACATCGTTGCGGATCCAGCGGGTTGGCCGATTGCCGTCGCGGGCAAACGACACGCCCAGGTCGTCGTAGTGGACCACGAACGTCACCGAGCGCGCGGCGACCGGGGTCTGTGCGGAGGCTTCGTTGAAGACGTAGCTTTGGATCTCCGGGAAATGCTGGAAGCCGTACATCTGCTGGAACGAGCCGTTATTGGTCCAGTGGAACACGGCCCGCTCGCCGAGCGCCGTCTGCACGCCTTGGATGATCGCCGCAAAGAACTTCTGCCACGCCGCCGGGTCCGTCACCTGCCGGTCGAAGGCGTACCCGTAGACCACGATCGGCAGCCGGCCGTTGCGGTCGTGCAGCCAGAGTTGCCGCGGCACGGCGCGGTAAAAGCTGGTCACGTCCCCGACGAACTCCTTGGCAAAGGCCTCGGTGGGCGTGATGAAATGAGGACGCCCGTGGAACCGGATTTCCATGTCGTAGAACATGGCCACGGGCAGGCCGGTCTTGCCCAGAGCCTCGAGGAACTGCGGCTTGGGATGATTGGCGTGCCATTCGTAGTGCAGACCGTCGAAACCGGCCTCGCGGATCTTTCGGAATTGAGACTCGTAATAGTGGACACTCGTGCCGATCTCCTCCGGCGCGATGCCCAGGGCGCCCCAGTCGACCTGATACGTCCACTGCTTCTGCCGTTGCTGCAGAGCGGCCGGGCTGTCGATCACGTACCAATCGAAGAAGTGCGTCGTACACAGGGGCGGCGCCGCCGCGGCAAGCGCCAGCGGGACGAACAGGGCCAGAAGTGCGCTCAGGACCAGACGCGATTTGGCTGCAGGCATCGGATTCACCTTATGGAATGTGAAGAAACCCACGTGGCCGAGTCTTTCCGAGACTCGTTGCCGGTCTCGGCGAGGCCGGGCTACGTGATCAACTGCGAGGCCGATGGCCGGCGCTGTGTGGAGTCTATTGCGCAGCCGGCGCGGCGTCCAGGGTGCTTAAGAAGCTTGTCAAGGCACGAGTTGCTCTGGTAACATGCCAGTCCCGTTGCCGCGCGGGACGCGTCTGAGCGGACCGCTTCCTTTCGAGACTCGACGTGAGGATCACCATGAATCGTCATCTTCGCCCGTTCGCCTGGTTGTGCCTGTCCGTGTTGTCCTTCCTGGTTGCCGCCGGTGCTGGCTGGTGCGCCGAAGCCGGTGCGGTTCCACCGTGTTGGGATTTGGAACACCTCGGCAAGGCGCCGCAGGAATTTCCCGCCCCGGAGGTCACCGCGCCCGAGGTGCAATCGCTGTTTTACGAAGGCTTGCCCTACCGGGGAAAGCCGACGCGCGTGTTCGCCTACTATGCCGCTCCCGCCGGAGCCGGTCCGGAGAAAAAGGCCCCCGCCATGGTTCTGATCCACGGCGGCGGCGGAACCGCATTCGACGGTTGGGTCCGGCTGTGGACCAGCCGCGGTTATGCGGCCATCTCGATGGACCTGTGCGGTTGCCTGCCAGTCCGCGACGAGCCCGGCAAGCAAGGCTGGAGACGCCACGCGGACGGCGGCCCGCCGGGCTGGGGCGGCTTCGACCAGATCGACCAGCCGGCGATCGACCAGTGGACTTACCACGCCGTCGCCGACGCGCTGCTGGCCCATTCGCTGCTCCGTGCCCGCCCGGAAATCGACTCCAGACGCATCGGCGTGACGGGCATTTCCTGGGGCGGTTACCTGACGTGCATCGTGTCCGGCGTCGACTCGCGATTCCGCTTTGCCGTGCCGGTCTACGGCTGCGGCTTCCTCGGCGAGAACTCGGCCTGGTTGAAGAACTTCGAGACGATGGGCGGCGAGAAGGCGGCCCGCTGGCTCGCGTGGTGGGACCCCTCGGTGTATCTGCAGCACTCGAACATGCCGATGCTGTGGGTCACCGGCACGAACGATTTCGCCTATCCGTTGGACTCGCTGCAGAAGTCGTATCGGCTGCCGCAGGCGCAGCGGACGCTGGCGATCCGCGTGCGCATGCCGCACGGACACGGCGCGGCCGGCGAGAAGCCGGGCGAGATCCACGCCTTTGCCGACAGTATCCTGTGCGGCGGCCCGCCGCCGGCCAAGATCACCGCCCAGGGCCGCGACGGCTCGACCGTCTGGGCTACCTACGAATCCGCGGTTGACATCTCCAAGGCGGAACTGACCTTTACACTCGACGACGGCCGCTGGCAAGATCGCAAGTGGGAAGCCCAACCCGCCCGCCTGGACACAGCCGCGCGGCGCGTCACGGCCGAACTCCCGCCCAAGACCATGGTCTACTACCTGAACTTGATCGACGCCCGCGATCTGGTGACCAGCACGGAGCACGAGGTCCTCGCCGCGCAATAGGCGCGTCAACCGTGTTGCCCTCACCATCAGCAAGCATCTCGACGATGTGGACCTTGTTGAACCAAGCCCAGGCGTCGCCGCGAGACGACTCCCATGCCGCGCTCGTTGCGCTGATCGAGCGCTACCAGGGGGTTGCCTACCGCTACCTGCTGGGCACCGTGCGGAATCCCGATGTCGCCGACGAATCCGCTCGCTCGGCAACTCGACCGATGACGAATTGGAAGAGGAGTTGATCGCCGTCGGCCTGCTGGCCTACCGCCGCTCCGCGCTCCATCAGCGGCGGAAGGAGCGGTCGCCCGGACCGTCCGGTGACGTTGCGCAATCAGCGTTCCGCGATTCGCCTTGAAAGGCCGCCAGCAACGCCAGGGGAAGCATGGCCGGTTCGGCCGGCAGCGCCGACTGCCCGCGCGCAACCTCCCAAAACGAGGTTTGCGGAAACGGACCTCGCTCACGCTCACCCTGGCGATCGAATTCCTTCGACTTTACAGATCCAGCCCGAGTTCGCTGTTGGCTCAGCGGGGCGCGGCCGGTGCGGTCTTGGGCCGAAACGTCTCGGTCTTGGCATCGCCGGTTGTGGAAGGTCGAGTCATCGGCACGACGCGCCTGTCCGGGATGTAGCCCATGCGGTCCAGCAGGCTATCGATCGTGATGGTCTCGATGCCCAGTCGGGTGGCCTCGCCGGTCATCGTGGTAAAGCCATCGATGAGTTTCTGGTTCGTCTTGTCCGTGGGGCGATCGCCCTTGACCAGATACCGGGTGTCCATCGTCATCTTGCCGGCGATACTGCCGTCATCCAGCAATTCCGCGTCGACCAGTCCGCCATTCATCGTGATCAGGGCCTTGACTTTGGCTTGGTCGCTCTTGCCGTCCCGGTCGATGTCGATCAGTCCTGCCAAGGCAAACCGGGTCTTCTGGCCTTTGCGGAACGTCGGCGAATAGATCTTGTCGCCCTGCATGATGGGATTGGCGATGTCCGTCTCCTCCAGGATACGTGCTTCCGATGTGTGTTGATCCTTGACCTGCGTGATCTCGATTCGTCCCTTCACCTTGCTCCTGGTGACTCCGGTCTCGCTCTGGTCGATGACGCTGAAGATCATCTGCGGCTGGACGGTGTCCGCGGAACCCAGGTTGATCCAGACAGTGTTGGCACGGGAGTTGACCAACGTCACCTCGCCGTTCGGCCGTTCGTAGGTCACATCCACCCCTTTTCTCAGCTTTTCATACTGTTCCTTCTGAGCCTCGTACAGTTGGTTCAGTTGGGTAAGCGAGCGGGTCAGGTCCTCCTGCTTCGCAGCGGCAGCGCTGGTCACTTTCGTCAGTTCCTGGTTCTTCTGCGGCAGGATGGCGGCGACCTTCTGGGCTTCTTCCGTGATCCTGGTACGTTCCGAATTGAATTTCTCTCGCTCGGAAGCCAAGTCCGATTGGACCGCCGCCAGCGATTCCTCGGCCTTCTTGGCGCGTGCGGCTTCCGCTGCCTTGACCTGCTCCCGCTGCCGCTCCAGGTCCTTCGCCATCGTATCCGCATCTACGAGGTTCTTATTGCGGGCATTGATGGCGGCGATCAGGTGTTCCGGCAACGTGGTGTAGCTCAAATCCTGGCCCGTGTAGCCGGCACCGTACATTTTCATGTGCTTGTCGTAGTTGTCCAGAATCTGCTTCATCTGCTCGTTTCCGCCCAAGCCTTGCTTGATGCTTGTCAACTCAGCATCCGTTTTTCGGTCATAGCCCAGGATGTGCTTGAGGATCTGGTTCTCGAACTGCAGCTTCATCGTGGTTTCTTTCTCGCGCTTCGCCTCTTCGGCCTTGGCGAGGTATTTCCCGACGTTTTCTTCCGCCCTGCGGAAGTACAGATAGGTGGTGACTGCCAGAACCACCGTGACCATTACGAACAGGATGAGTGCGACCTGCAGCCCTTGACTTTCACGAGATGCCATGATTCATTCTCCTTCGGCCGAAAAATCGCGCCAGGGAAGACGGATGCGATAAGACGGCGATTACCCTTGTCAACGTCCTATTCGCCGGCCGCACAACGGTTTATTCCCGCAGCAATGGTGTCCCAGAACGACCTAAGTCGAGTTTAGGGCACGGGATAGGCCGTGTCAATCAGAATCCCGATAAGAGCTGCGCTTGCCACGCAAGAAGTCCGGCCTTTTTGGAAGAGCCGGGCTTGTAAAGATGCGGTTAAAACGGCAGCATTTTGTCACGAAAGGTCCAACCCGTCCGTGACTGGCCCACGAAACCCAACTCGCGCTGTCCGTATCGGTTCCGTCGTGATCGGCGACCGCCACCTCGTGGCGGTACAAAGCATGACGGCCACGCGGACTCAGGATATCGATGCCACGGTGGCCCAAGTCCAAGCCTTGGCCTCGGCTGGAGCGGATGTGGTCCGCATCGCCGCCGACAGCGCCCAAGACGCAGCGGCCCTCGCGGAAATTCGCCGACAATGCTCCGCCAATTTGTCCGTGGATCTCCAGGAGAACTACCGCTTGGCGGAACTCGTGGCTCCGCACGTTCACAAGATTCGCTACAACCCCGGTCATCTGCACCACCACGAGCGGAATAAACCTTGGCAGGTAAAAGTCCGCTACTTGGCGGCCGTCGCACAGGAGCACGATTGCGCCATCCGCATCGGCGTCAATTGCGGGAGCGTGGATCCGGCCCAGCAAGTCAAGTATGACCCGCGTGATTCCCTTTCCCCGATGCTCGACAGCGCATGGGAGCACTGCGAATTGCTGGATTCGATCGGCTTTACCCGCTATTGCGTCTCGTTGAAAGATTCGGACCCCGTGAAGGTGATCGAAGTCAATCGCCGGTTTGCCGAACGCCGGCCAGACGTGCCGCTGCACTTGGGCGTGACGGAGGCCGGCATTCCGCCGGATGGGGTTGTCAAAACTCGGATCGCATTGGAACAGCTGATCAGCCGCGGCATCGGAGATACGATCCGCGTCTCGTTGACGGTGCCCAACTGGCGCAAAGCGGAAGAGATTCACGTTGGCCGCCAGATTCTGGCGGATATCGCCGCCGGTCGCGTTCGATCGGTCGTTCCGCCGGGCCAGGGAAGCTTGAATATCATCTCCTGTCCCAGCTGCTCGCGAGTGGAAAACGAAGCGTTCGTCGAGTTGGCCGAGCGCGTTAAGGAGATGACCCGATACGCTCAAGGGCAGGCCCTGACCATCGCCGTGATGGGCTGCCGGGTCAACGGCCCCGGCGAGTCCGACGACGCCGATTTAGGGCTGTGGTGCGGCCCGCACCACGTCCATCTGAAGCGATCCGGCCGGATGGTTGGCGTCTTCACGTACGCCGAGATTCTGGAACGGTTGCGGGCGGAACTCGACGACTTGATTGCTTCGCGAGCCGCAGGATCAGATGCTCCAGGACGAACCGAGCGCGATCGGGGGACGAGTGGGAACCTTTGAGTGCCAGGTCGGCCTCCAGCAACCAGCGGTACAGTTGGCCTGCGCGGTCACGGCCCATTTGAAGCAGTTGCCGTTCCGCCCGCTGCAGCGTGCCTTTGGGCCAGTCGCGGAATCCGGCGCCCTCCAACGCCTCGCGCAACTTCGGCTTCCTGCCCTGCTGTTCCGCCCGTTGGTACAACCGGGTGGCGGCCGCAAATCGCCGCAGCGACCAGGAGAATTGCCCAAACAGCGCGACCGGATGATCGACCGACTGCAGCAAACGCTCCAACTGGGCAAACGCTTCTGCCGTGTCGCCGTCGCAGGCTGCGTCCAGCATCTCCCAGACCGTCTTGGCTCGCCAGCCGCCAACCACGTCCTGCACCGTGTCTGGCGAAATCTCGCCGCCGGGCTGCGTGAACAAGGCCAGTTTGGCCAGTTCCTGGTCCAGCAGGCCGAATTCCGGGCCGACCAGATCCAGCATCAGCCGAGCCGCCTTCGAGGACAGCTTGACGCGATGCCCCGTTGCGGACCAGGATGCCAGCCACTTGACCATCCGCTCGCCATCGACGACTTTGGTCTTGCCGTACGTCGCCTTCTGCGGCGCGCGGCATTCGATCTGCAGACCGTGCGAATCGACGAACTTGTACAGCCGCGTATTGCTGGCCCAAGCCGTCACATTCAACACCAACACGTTGCGCGATTTTGAGCGTTCTGCGTACTGTTCCAGTTTCTCACGAGCATTGGCGACAAAATCGTCCGCATCGTCGATCAAGACCAGTCGCCGGCCGCCGCCGAACAAGGCCATCGTGGACAACTCGTCGTGGACGTCCCGCCATTGGGCGGACGCTCCCTCGAAACGATCCAGTGGCGCGCTCTCGTCGCCCAACACCCGTTGCCGGAGACTGCGGATGGCCAGACGCTTGAGGAACGGCTCGTCCCCAAATACGACCGTGACGGCCGCCGGGACGTAGTTCGCCTCGGCGTCCAAATAGTCAAAAACATGCACGGTGTTCGGCATAAGGTTCTGGCCCGATGCGGCTCAGCGCTCATCACAGCAGCGTGGGCCCCGTCGGCCCTGCGGCAGAGGTGGTCTTAAGCGCCGACACCGCCCCCTCGAGATCTTTGTAGATTTCGAAAATCTTGTCCAGTTGCGTAATGCGAACCGCTTCCTGGACCGAAGGCTGCAGGCCGCAGAGCGCGAGCCGGCAATGGCGTTGTGCGCATCTTGGCTTCAAACGGATCAGCATCCCCAGGGCCGCGGAGCCCGCCACACTGACGCTGCGCAGATCCAACAACAGGCGGTCGAAGCTGCGTTGTGCCAGCAACTCCTCGATCTGGCGGCGGCTTTCCTGGACCACCACGTCGTCGAACAACCGCGCTTCCAGGAAAGCGACGATGTGGACGCCGTCTTGCTCGATGTAATTGAGTTCCATCGTCGTTTGCTCCCTAAGCAGGTGGGCTGTCACACCTTCAGTATCGCAAATTCGTGGCAGCCGTCAATCGAGGGAACGGCTGATTCTGGTCTCCCGGCGAAAACAAGACTCCTGCACCGGCTTAACGCCCAACCATTCCCCATCGCGGGCTTGCACGGGTTCACTCCTGCAGGCGTTCGACGCTCGACTGAAAGTACTTCCGGCGGCGGGCCGTGACTTGGGGTTCGGCTTCTTTCTGCTGAGCCTGGAGGTCCCTCAAGTTGGCAATCGTGTAGCGGCACTTGAGCGCCGTCACGCGAAAGCGGATGTAGGCCGCATGTTCCTTGGGCAACACGCCCAGCAGGTAGCTGCCCAGTTCTTCGCGCGTGGGCACGCCGACGTGATGTCGGCGCCAGATTTCGCCGACGGTGTGAACGCCGCAATCGCGGCGGGCGTTGATCTGCGATAATCGCTGCAGCAACTCCGGACGGCCGCGCAGCGCTCGCTCGATTTCCGCCATCCGCTCGGCGTCGAGGGCTTCGTCCAGATAGGCTTCCAGTTCGGCTGCCGTGAATTCGACGTTCATGGTTGCGCCGCTTGGGGTTGGATTTGGTTCGCCGCCTGCTGGAGACGGGCGACGAATTCGGCATGTTCAGGACTGGCTAGACCCCGCTGTACCGTTCGAATCGCTTGCGCCAAGTTGCCGGCCGCCAGGGCGGCGGCGTCCAACCACAGGCCGGGGAAAACCTCGCTGTGATAGACGCCTTCGACCGTGGGCGTCAACCGCTCGTAGGTTCCCTCGCGGAGCACAAGCCAATCGATTTCGCCGTCCCACGCACGCCACACGACGTACTCACGGACTCCGTTGCGACGATAGGCTCGCAGCTTGTCATGGAGGTCATAACTCGCGCTGCTGGCCGCCACCTCGGCAATCAATTCGGGAGCCCCTTCCAGATAGTCGCCGGAATCCCCGGACTGGCCGCCGTGCTGGGGCAAGATGCGCACGAAGACATCGGGCTGCGGCTCGTTGTCCAGGTCCAACAGGACCGTTGCGTTGTCTCCGCACCCGATACCAGGGGTCTGTGACCAATACGTGCCCAATACCGTCGATAAACGGATGTGTGGGCTTGCGTGACCTTCGTTCGACACCGGCGACGGCATGTAAACCACTCCCTCGATGAGTTCCGCCTTGTTGATATGCGGCATGGCCCGATAGCGCCGCTCGAATTCGGCCCGCGTCAGCCGGTCTCCCGCTTGCAGCGGAGGGATTCCTTTTGCCGATCGAGTTTCCTGTCGGTGCACGGTCGCGGTGGACATGGCAAACCTTTCGTCTCCAAGGTACGAGATCTCGCATGTAGTATACGTCAAGGTGCGGGCGGAGCGAAGAGGCAAACCAGGTGCCCACTTGGCTGAGACCGCCAATCTCGGTAGGCTTACGGGGTGAACGGTTTAATCGCAACCCCGTCGGCGTGCGCGGACTGGCGATGCGAGATGCGATCCCCCGCCGCGCGCAAGCCGTTGGCTTGGCGGTTCAACGAAGACGTCGACGGCGTAGGCGGCGCGGCACTCCGCACGGCAGAGACGGAAGGATTTCCACCGATGAGAATCGCGTATCTCGATTGCATGAGCGGCGTCAGCGGCGACATGATGCTAGGGGCCCTGATCGACGCGGGAGCGGACCTGGCAACGATCCAGTCCGGCATCGATTCGTTGGGCCTGCCCAGTTGCCGGCTGGAAGCTCAGGAAGTCAAAAAGAAGGGTTTTCGGGCGCTGAAGGTGAACGTGATCCATGAGCCGGAGCACAAGCATCGCCACCTGCACCACATCACGGCCATGATCGACGCCAGCCGCCTGTCGCCGCCGCAAAAGGACTTGGCCACACGCATTTTCACGCGACTGGGCGAAGCCGAAGCCAAGGTCCACGGGACGACGATTCAGAAGGTCCACTTCCATGAGGTCGGCGCCGTCGATTCGATCGCCGATGTCGTGGGCAGCGCGATCGGCTTGGACCTGCTGGGCGTCGCACGGCTGGTCTGTTCGCCCGTCCCCACCGGCGAAGGCTTCGTCGAAATCGCTCACGGCCGAGTCAGCATCCCGGCCCCGGCAACGGCGGAATTGCTGCAAGGCGTCCCCATCGCTCCGACCACGGTGCAAGCCGAATTGACGACGCCCACGGGAGCCGCCATTGTGAGCACGGTGACCGAAAGCTTTGGACCGTTGCCCGCGATGCGGATCGAACGCATCGGCTACGGAGCGGGCGCGCGAGATCTGGAAACGCAGGCCAATCTCCTGCGGTTGATCGTCGGCCAAACCGACGGCGCCGTCGAGTCGGACCAGGTGTGGATCCTGGAGACCAACCTCGACGACGTTAGCGGCGAAGTCATCGGGCACACGACGGGCCGCTTGATGGACGCTGGAGCGTTGGACGTGTACACCACGGCGATCCAGATGAAAAAGAATCGGCCGGGGGTGATGTTGAGCGTGATCTGCCAGGCGGACGACGTGCCGCGACTGGAGGACATCCTCTTCCGCGAAACGACCACGCTCGGCATCCGCCGCTGGCCGGCCAGCCGGCGCAAGCTGCAGCGAGAGGCGTGTCGCGTCGAGACGCCGTGGGGGCCGATTGCGGGCAAGCTGGCGATGGGCGCGAGCAGTGCGGCGCGGTTCTCGCCGGAATACGAGGACTGCCGCCGCGTGGCCGACGAACATCAGCTGCCGCTGGCTGACGTGTACGAAGCTGCGCGGTACGCCTATCGGCAACAGCCGAAAACCTAGCATGAAACCACTGAACACCGTCGCGATTATCGGCGTGGGCTTGATCGGCGGGTCGCTCGGCCTGGCCCTCCGGCAGCGCGCGTTGGCGCGCACGGTGGTCGGCATCGGCCGGACCGCAAGCCGCTTGCGGATGGCCGAAGAGATTGGAGCCGTCTCGTGGGTCACCACCGACGTCGGGCAAGGCGTGGCGGACGCGGACTTGATCGTGGTCTGTACGCCCGTCGCCCACGTGGTGGACTATGTCCAGCAGGTCAGCTGTGCCTGCCCGCCCGATGCGCTGATTACCGACGCCGGCAGCACCAAAGGCAAGATCTGCCGCGCGCTGGCGGCGGGGCTGGCAGGCGGCGGCGCCTTCGTGGGCAGCCATCCCCTGGCGGGCAGCGAGAAAAGCGGCCCGGAGTTCGCCGATCCGAACCTGTTCGAGGGCTGCGTCACCGTGGTGACGCCGGCGGACACGTCCGCCGAGCGACGCGTCGCGGAACTGGAGTCGTTCTGGCAGTCGCTCGGCGCCCGCGTGCTGCGGATGTCGCCCGACGAACATGACTGGGCGGTCGCGGAAATCAGTCATCTGCCGCACTTGCTGGCCTCGGCGCTGGCGGCCGCCGCCGATCCGCAGTACCTGATGCTGGCGGCCGGCGGCTGGAGGGATACGACCCGCGTGGCGGCGGGGGACGTCGAATTGTGGCGGCAAATCTTCTCCGAGAACCGCCGCCACGTCTTGCAGTCGCTCGACAAGTTTGAGAAAGTGCTGTCGGAATTCCGCCAGGCGCTGAAAGGAAACGATCCCGCGGAACTCATGCGGCTCTTGCAGCTAGGAAAACGCAACCGTGACTCTGTGGCAAGTTGACATCTATCCGGCGGCAGGACGGCCGGACCTGGCAGGCCGGCGGGCGGCCGCCGGCGCCGCCGATCTGGGACTCGGCGACCATCTCACCATCCACGCCGCCTACGGCTACCTGCTGCAGGGCGAACTGACCCGCGAGCAGGTCGAACTGCTCGCCCGCGAATTGCTCTCGGACCCCATTGTCGAGCGGACGATTGTGGGCCGCGCCGGCGAGGCAGCGCTCGCTCAGGTGCCGCCCGAAGCCGGCGCCTCGGCTTGTGCAGTCCACGTGCTGCCCAAGCCGGGCGTGATGGACCCCGTGGCCATCAGCACCCGGCAGGCCATCGCGGACTTTCACCTGCAGGCCGACGAAGTGCGAACGTTCCGCAAGTACTGGATCGAAGGGCTCAGCAACGAAACCGAACTGGCTCGCCTGGCCGATGCCGGCCAGTTGGTGCTGCGCTACGTCAATCCCGGCGGCACGGAAGACGTGCCCTTCCCCCACAATCCCAACGGCTCGCAAGCCCACGTCGCGGGGATCTGCGACGAAACCGGCCGCGTGCTCGGCCTGATGCCGCACCCGGAGCGGAATATCGATCCCACACATCACCCGCAGTGGACGCGGCGGCGAAACAGCGCACTCGGCGACGGATTGAAACTGTTCCAAAACGCGGTAGAGTATTTCCAGGCTTAGCGACGTTCGAGAAACAACGGCCCAGTGTTTTCTGCCGATCATCACACGGAGTGTGATGGGTACTTTGACGAGGCGACAGTTATTTCTCGAACGCTGCTTAGGACCTGTCCAGGAGCAACTTCGTAGGTTGGACATTCCTGTCCGACGTCACGCGGCGAGCAGGGGCGCCCATCCTGCTGACCCCGAGAACGATCCACATTTGACAAGGGAGGCCCTTCACATGCAGAAGACATCTCAGGATTTGACGCGGCGCGAGTTGTTTCGGCGGTCGGCGGTGGCAGGGGCCGCCGTGGCCGTCCCCTGGTTGGTGCGCGGCCGAGCCCTCGGCTTGGACGCGGCGGCATCCGCTTCCGAGCGAATCACGTTGGGCGTGATCGGTATCGGCCCGCGCATGACGTACGACCTCCGCGGCGTGCTTCCCAAGGACGATGTGCAGTGCGTGGCCATCGCGGACGTGCAGGCCAGCCGGCGCGAAGCCGGCAAGAAAATGGTCGACCAGCACTACGGCAACCAGGATTGTGCCCTGTATCGAGATTTCCGGGAGCTGTTGGCCCGGCCTGACATCGACGCCGTGATGATCGGGACCGGCGACCGCTGGCACGCGCCGGCGTCCATCCTGGCCGCCAAGGCCGGCAAGGACGTCTACAGCGAAAAACCCTGCGGTCTGACGATCGGACTGTGCCAGGCGCTGGACGATACGATCCGGCAGACCAAGCGGGTCTTCCAGGCCGGCACCCAACGCCGCAGCGTGGCGAATTTCCAGGCGGCCGTGCGGCTGGCGCAGAGTGGCAAGCTGGGCAAGATCCACACCCTGTATGCCTCGGTCTACACCCCGTCGATCGAGACGACTTGGCTGCCGGGCGAGCCGACTCCGCCGCGCGAAGTCTGCGACTGGGACCTCTGGCTCGGCCCGGCGCCCTGGCGGCCCTATAACTCGAGGTACGTCGCAGGCGGCTGGCGCGGGTATTGGGACTTCGACTCCGGCGCGAAACTGCTGGACTGGGGAGCCCACACCCTGGATCTGTGCCAGTGGGCCAACGGGGCGGACGATACGATGCCCGTCGAGTACGAGCCGGCCGGCAACACGATCGCCTGCCGCTATGCCAACGGTGTCAAGCTGATCCTGGACTGCCTGCAAACCCCCTTCGGCCAGCGTCCCGGCTGGGTCCAGGCCCTGGGCACCTGCCCGGTCCGCTTCGTCGGCGACGAGGGCTCGGTGGAGACCGGCGACAGCGGCGGCATCGAGGTCCAGCCGGAGTCGCTCAAAACGGAACTCAAGGAAGTGACGGGCAAGCGGGAGAGCGGCCTCGACGTCGCCACGCACACCCGCAACTTCCTGGACTGCGTCAAGTCGCGTGCTCCGACGGCAGCCAACTCGCAGGTCATGCGTCATTCCCACGTCGCCTGCCACGCGGCCGCGCTGGCCTGGATCCTGAACCGCAAGCTGACGTTCGATCCTGTCAAGGAGGAGTTCGTCGGCGACGACGAGGCCAACGGCCTCCGCGTGCGCCCGGCCCGCGCTCCGTGGGTCTGCTGAGCTTCGCATCGTTGGAGAAATAAGTGAGTGAGCGGAATGGCGCTAGCCACCGGTTCCGGATCCGCCGCCATGCCGGCGGCTAGCGCTTCGCCGCTCACCTGTCACCGGACAGTTGTTTCTCGAACGGTATTCAGCCGATGTCCCATCCCTGGCGGCAGGGCTCCTTGAGGAATGGCTCTGCCTCCGGGGCGTTGGCGGCCTTCATGTTTGGCCCGTCCCACACAAGCACCTTCTTGGCCCGCAGGGCGACGCTGCCCAGCAAGACCAGTTCGGTCAGGTGGGCGCTGTACTCGAAGTTGCCGCTGGCCGGCGGGCCGCCCTTGCACGCGATCAGCCAGTCGGTGTGATGCCCTTGGCTGCGCGGCAAGGTCTTTTCGGGGCGCTGGTACTCGGTGTGCAGCGACAGCGGCAGCAATCGAGGCATGCCGGCCCAGCCGGCGCAGGTGATCATGCCCTTCTCGCCGATGAACAGGATTCCGTTTCCCCCATCGCCCAACCGCTGCTTGGCGTCGTCAGGGTCGATTCCCTCCGGCGTGGCCGGGCGGAGTCCACCGTCGTACCACGTCACGGTCACCGGCGGCATGTCGCCGCGCTGTCCGAAGCGGTACGTATGGATCGCGCCGGCCAGCGAGGCGACTTCATCATCCAGCCAGGAGGTCGTCGCTTCCACGCGCAGCGGGTGGTCCAGCTTCAGCGCCCACACGGCCGGATCGATGTTGTGGCAGGCCATATCGCCGATGGCCCCGGTGCCAAACGCCCACCATCCGCGCCAGTTGTACGGGGCGTAAGCCGGATGATAGGGGCGCGGCTCTCGCGGACCCAGCCACAGGTCCCAGTTGAGCCCTTCCGGCACCGGCGGCGTGTCCTGCGGCCGGCCGGGCGTCGTGGCCCATTTCCCCGTGTCGCTCCAGGCATGGACCTCGCGGACCGGCCCGATGGCCCCGTCCCAGATCCACTCGCACGTCTGACGAATGCCTTCGCCCGAGTGGCCGTGGTTGCCCATCTGCGTGGCCACGCCCGTTTCCTTGGCTACCTTGGCTACCTGCCGCGCTTCCCAGATGTTGTGTGTCAGCGGCTTCTCGCAAAACACGTGCTTGCCCAGCTTCATGGCCGTGATGGAGACCACGGCATGCGCATGATCGGGAGTGGCGCACAGGACCGCGTCGATCGCCTTTTCTTTCTCCAGCATGACGCGGAAGTCTTCATACTCGGCGCAACGGAAGTCGGAATTCTCCTTCCCATATTGCTCTTCGACTTCGGCCTTCACCGCCTGCCGTCCGCCAGAGCCTCCATAGTAGAACCCACTCAGGTCCGTCTTCTGGGCCACATCGCACACGGCAATGATTTGCGCGTCCTTCTCCTGGAACAAACTCCGGGCATTCGCGCGCCCTTGCCCGCCTGCGCCGATGATGGCGATATTCACCTTGTCGCTGGGCGCCACAACATCCGGTCCGCCCAGCACGTGCCGCGGCACAATGGTCAGCGTTGCGGCGGCGGCCGCGGCACCCAGAAACTGCCGGCGGGTTGCCCGATTTCTGATCTTCTGCTTGCTCATACTGTCTCCTCACGAAGGACGAACCACCGATAGCGGCTCCGGAGCGAGTCGCCCGGAGTCGAGACACTTCCCAACCGCCCTTTATAGCCTGCAGCGCTCCCCAAATCCACACCGCGAGCCGGGCTCGGCCAGAAAACCGGTCCGCAGCGCTCACTCGCGGATTTTTCTGCCAGCGCCTGCGCCGCCATGTGCGTGGCCTTCAGGCCGATCTTCACCGGCTGGCGTAGGTGCGGCCCAGGTGACTCGTGTCATGCGCCGCACGCCAGGTCGGCCAGTTCGAACAACGACTGGCTCTTGACGATGGCCAAGTCGGCGGGAAACGTGTGGAAGGCCTGGATCAGAAGGCTGCGGTCGCGGGTTTCCAGGTGGATGCAGCTGATCGCGCCCAGCGCCAGCCGGCCGCCGCCGTCGAACGTGTGCAACAGGCCCGACCGTTGTCCGTCCCGCAGCAACTCCTGCTGGAAGCCCCAGAAGATCTCCGGTTCCGCAATCTCCAATTGAAACCCCATCTGGTACACGACGCCGCGACCGCGGTGAATGTCATGGTGCTCGCCTTTCAGGCGATGAAACAGCAGGCGACGCGTCTTGGGCAACGGGTTCTCTGCGGCGGCCGCGACTTCGGTCAGCGTGACGCCGCCGTACCGCCAGGTGATCACATGGCCGGCGCTGGTGATGTCGATTTTCGCCTGGTACTTGCCGCGTTCCACGCGGCGCGAGCGGTAGATCTGGAACAACTCGGGATGAAGAGGGCGGCCGTATAGTTGAAATGTCAGCTCCGCGACTTTCGGTCTGGTGGTCAGCACGGAAGCGGTTCCTTGTCACTCGTCGGGTTTCGATCGGGAATGAGAACGAACGACACTCGATGAATCAGCCGCCGCATTATAAAGGCCCGTCAACGGCGTGACAAAGCCACTTTGGAAACTAAAATTTTTCTCCGGGAAGACCGTCTTGACAAAACGGGGCGAACCGTTCCGCACGCTCACACCAGCAAGGTGAACAAGTCGTAGGCCGCGTGCGTACCGGCGGTCACACCGAAGCCGCGGAACAGGAACAGCGTCGAAAATGCCATGCCTGCCAGTAGACGAAACGCAAAGCTTGACCACGCAAAAACCTCGCCCAGTTCGGTCGCGAAATGCCAACCCAGGAGCGTGAAATCCAGCTGGTGATGCGCCACGGCGAACAGCAGGCTGGTCGCCACCGCCCCTGTGACCCAACTGGCCCGCCACGAGAGTCCGGACATGCGACACCCCCACGCCGCCGCGGGCAGCAGCATCAGCCGAAACAGGACTTCCTCGTAAATCCCGGCGCCCAGATAGGCGATCACCGTCGCTGCCAGCGGCGTGCCGCCTTCGGCTTCGCCCGCCGCACAGGCAGGGTGCCCCCCCGTGAACAAACGGCTTTGCCAGCCTGCTGCCAGCACCAGCAGAAAGCCGAATGCCAGCGATTCGATCAGCATGCCGTACAACACGGTCCACCTGAATCGCCACGGCTGCCGTCCCAGATGGTGCCACGCCAGCAACAGGCCGCAGGCGGCGATCGGCAGCAAGAAGTACTGGGTGAATCCGAGCAGATCGAGGAGTCGGCGCAGCCACACGTCGGCCGCGTTGCGGATGGCTTGCGGGCCCAACACCAGCACGCCGATTTCGTAGGACAGCAGCAGTGGCGCAGCGAAGGCAAGGCTGGCCAAAGGCTGGGCCGATTCGTACCAGTACCCCGATTTCGCCGTCGCTGCTGGCGTCTCTGTCTTTGCCGACATGGCGGGGAGTTTAACCGCTGGACCGCTTGCCCGGCAACCCCGGAACCGTGGCCGCGGCGCTGGGGCAACTTCCCAAGCTGCCCCGTGCTTACCTGCCGTTCGTCCGCGCCGTCTCGTTGCGGACTTGCACGTGCAGCGCGCCCAGCATCCGCGTGATTTCTTCCTCTTTCCGGTCGATCATGGGGACGTTGTCCAGGATAATGGTCCGCCGCTCCTCACTGGGTTGGAGAATCAGCCGGCCGGACCGCATCAGGAGAAACTCGAAGACGTCGGTGATTTCCTTGTCGATCCGCAGATGCGGCGACGGAAATCGCTCGATGTTGGACAGCACGCCGTGGTGGTGCAGTAATTCGTTTGCGCGGACCTCCCAGTAGTCGAACCGCACGGAAAACAGCACGACCACGTAGATCGCTCCCAGAACTCCGGCGATGCTCCAATAGAAGGTGGGATTGGCCAGCGGGCGGTAACGCTTTAGGAAGCCCGTGATGGCAGGCAGCAAACCGGGCTGGAAGTTGAACAGCAGCACCAGGCTCATGACCACGGCGGCTACGAAGAAAAACAGCGTCAGCGAGGTGGTGCGCGGAAAGTCGAAGGCCAGGATCACGAGGTTCACCGCCAACACAAACTGGAACACGATCGAAATCACCGCCACGAAGTTGTTCGTCGGCTCCAGCGGCGAGGTGACGAAGCTCAGGCAAATCGCCGCCGCCGCCGCCGCCAGGAACGTCGGGTACAAGAACACGATCTTGGGATACGGCACCAAGTAGATCCGGTCCCGCACGGAGGCCTTGGAGGCCGGCCGCGTGGACGCTTCCGCCCGCTTGGGCTGCTCCGGCGGGTCCGCCGCCGGTTCCTTTTGGTCACTCGTTTTTTTGTCCGCCATGAAACGCTCCTCCATCGCCAGCAAAGCTCGATCGCTGCCGGGCTGACAAGCTCGGCACACCGGGATACCATTATCGGCCTGGTTCCGCCGTACGCAAGCACGTGGCGATGTGTCTTCGACGGACATGCGCGGAACAGGCCGCACAACCGGACCCGCGCCCCGGAACAGGTAACCGGGAAACTCGGCCGGTAGGGAAGCGGTGGCGTAGAATGAAAAAAGGGCGTTAGCCGCGGCACGAAGGGGCTCGTTCAGAATTCGCCAAGACGCCGGTGTGGCAGGCCCGCGGCCCGGCCGCTCGCTGTTTTTCCCAAGCAATGGGTTCGGCTATGTTTGGAATCACGGTCCCCAGGCTGCCTTGGGCCAATCACTGGAACGTGGTCTTCATCGGCCTGGTGTTTTTTGCCATGCAGTTGTTCCTCTGCATGCGCTTCTGGCACCGCATGAAGCGGCACCATCGGGAGTTGTCCAAGCTGCTGGATGACCTGGAAACGGGCGGACACGGCCGGGACATCGAGGCCTTCGTCGGCGATATTCCTTGGCTCAAGTGGGTCGATATGAACTTTCCCCGCGGCACCAGGACGCCCGGCAGTTACACGCGTGACGACGTGCTCAAGGAACTCGACACGCAGATCGCAGCCGACGGCAATTATCTGCTGTTGCAGCGAGCCAGCGTGATGGCGCCGCTGCTGGGCGTGATCATCACCGTGCTGGGCTTTATGCTGATCGACTTCTCGCGCACCGGCGAGCAGAACCTGGGCGAGCTGCTGCTGACCGTCGCCCCGCTGGCGGCCGGCGTCGGCACCGGCGCCTTGCTGGCGATCATCAACCAGGGGCTGCTGCATTTCGTCGGCAACAAGGTCGAGCGGGTCCGCTACGCCGCTCGCGTCTGGTTCGACGCGGCCATCTGGAGCAACGTGGGACTGGACACGCAGGCGGCGACGGTCAAGGCCATCCAGGCCATGGAGAAAATGGCCAAGACGGTCAGCGAGGCGGCCGATCAGGAGAACGAAACCATCCGTGCGCTGCGCGACGGCGTGGAAACCATCCGGCTGGCGGCTCGCGAGTTTCAAGAAACGCACGCGGGCTTCAACGCGCAGCTGCGCGAGCTGCCGGGCAAGCTGGCTGAATTGACGGCCGGCATCGAATACGCCGCAGACACGCTGGATACGTTGATCCCGATCGGTCAGCGGGCCACGACGGGCATGGACAGCGCGGTCGAAGCGTTTCGTGCGGCCGTCGAGGAGCGATTTGCGGAGGCCGCCAAGACCCATCGCACGTCCATCGAAGCCCTGGCCGAATCCGTCGCTCGGATCAACGAGAGCACGCTGCAACTGCGGGTCAGCAGCGGCGACCTGCAAGACACGGTGAACGCCCACACGAATGCTTTCAAGGTCCTGAATCGTTCGCTGCAAAAGCAAGTTCTGCCGGCCCACGAGGGGTTCCTGGCGGCGATCTCGCAGTTTAACGGGCGCGCTGAGGGACTGCTGGAGCGGATCGACAGCCTGCACGAGGAAGTCATCGAATCGATCGAACGAATCGCCGCGCTGGCGCCAGAAGCCGATCGGGCGATCGCGGCTTTTGCGAGTTCGGCGACCACGTTCTCCGACTCCGTGCAGCACAAATTCGCGCCGGCTGCCGACGAACACCTGGACACGACGGAGAAACTGACCACCGCGATGCTCGAACTGCAACGTTCCACGGCCTTTCTGGCCGAGGGCGAAAGCGTCGTGCACGGCTTGGTGCGGCTGCAAACGCGGCTCAGCGAAGATCTGGGCGCCGTTCAACAGACGCTGCGCACGGCCGTCGAGGGCCTGGGGGAAACGTCGGCTTCGCTGCAGCAGTCCTTCACCGGTGAATTGGTGCCGTCGCAGCGGGCGATGCACCAGGCGGCCGCCGGCTTTGCGGATTCGTCCAAGCAACTGGCTGCCTTCCTGGCCCACGGCCTGGAGCCCGTCACCCAGCGGCTGATGCAACTCGACCAGACGTTCCATTCGCTGGAAGGCGCCGTGGCCGCGATCCGGGATTTCGCCGCCGCACGCCCCGACATCGAACGCCTCGTGCAAGCGCTGGCCCAAGCCGCCGCCGTGACGGATGCCATCGCGGCGTTGCCTCAGCAAGTGCGGCAAGTCCTGGAGGAAGCCGCACGCACCCGCGCCGAACAAGAGTCCGCGCGCTCCAGCCGCGGAATCTCCGCCTGGTTCCACGGACGCAAGTAGGGCCGGGAAAACAGACCGACCGGGAAACGCAGACAGCGACCGAGAATTCAGACACCCAATTATATCTCAAGAATTCAGACACCCAATCAAGAATTCAGACACCCAATTATATCTCGGCACCAAAGCGGGCGGACTAATCACGAGTCGGGGCAATCCAGACAGGCATGTGCAATGCCAGTTCCGAGGAGAAAGGGGACCACTCTCGCTACGAGACAAGGAGCGACCTGGGCGCTTTGCTGGCGAACGCTGAGCGTGCCGCTGGCGGCTGAAAACGCTTCGCGCGACGGGCTACGCGAAAGACTGTTGACAGTGGCCCAGGCCCTGGAACCAGCGCTTGCCGGCGCGGGCCGCTTCTTTGGTCAGCCGGGACACGCCCCCCGCCGCGCGGTGGAACCAGCGGCCGAAGTGCGTCACCGTGTCCACCCAGAATTCGGCCGAGATCCCCAGACGCTCCAAGATCGGCGACAACTCGTTCGGGATCGCACCTCGCTTATCCCGCTGCACCTGCCGGCCCGTCCAGTCCAAAATCCGCAGGTAATCGTCCAAGTCCATCGACAAGAACCCTCTGTTCGAGGCCCGCCGGGGCGCGGCGGCACGAGCCACCTCGGGCGGATCCCCGTCCACGCTCACCGGACACAGCCAGGCATCGCGGTCCGGACACGCCTCGGCAAACCCCCGGCGACTACGCAACTTCGTCCGCCGCGCCCGAACGTCACGCTGCTGGCGTCCCTGAATCCGTTCGTGGGCCGAGGTATGAGCCGAGGTCTCGGGCGTGTTCGCCATCCCCGCCCGCACCGGGTTCAAGTCCACGTACACGCTGCAGGCCAAAATCGCCGCTTCATCCAGCAGTTTCTGGCACTTGAAACGCCCCTCGAAGAATCTTCCACTCACCCCGTCTTCTTTGTTGGCCCGCCGGGCGATCGGCTCCGACAGGCAACGCATGAACCACGACAGGCTGCTGAGCCGCCGGCGGCGTTCTGCCAACCCCTCCGCATCGGCCAATAGCATTCCCAATTCATGCTCTTCCGGTTCCGCCGCTTGCCCATGCTCGTCGCGGCGTTTGGGAAACAACCGCCTCCAGCGCCGCGCTACCTCCTCGTCCGACCACCCCGCCACCAAATCCGGGCGCGTGCGGACGACCAGGTGCAGGTGATTGCCCATCACGGCATACCCGCAGATATCCAGAGCCATCGTGGCGCTCAATTCCTGCAATCGTTCCTCGACCCACTGCTTGCGATGGTCGTAGTTCTTGCCGGTCAGCGCGTCGTCGCCGCAGAGAAACGCCCGGCGGACACAGCGCGTGTAGGCATGAAACACCTCGACTTCGGACTCACAAACGATTTCCTTCCGCGCACAGGCCGGCATGACGCTGACTCCTCGGTTCTCCTCAAGGTGCCACCACTCCCACTCAACCAAGGCCGAAAACATATCATCTGCGGGCGGCGTTGTCAATGTCATTGGGTGTCTGAATTATCTTATCTCGCCCAAGCGCCCAAGTGACATTGGCGCGATCGGCGATTTGGGTAAGCTAAGGCATTCATTTTCCAACTCGCCGCGCAGCGTCTGCTTCGCGCGCATTTGGAATCTGAGAATCGGCGAATCAATGCCGTCCCGTTTTCGTTTGAAGGATACGACCATCTTTCGCGTCGCACGCGGTTCGCGTGCGACCGCCGTGTTGTGGCCCGCCAGGCGCGTGCCCAGGCCAAGGAGGCTTTCGTCATGACGACCAAGAAGAGCATGGAATTGACACTGCGCGACAAGCTCTCGCGCCTCACTTACCAAGACGCCTGCAAGCTGATCGGCGAAGAAGGGGCGCGATGGATACAGGAGGGAGCGAAGTACACGATCGACATCGATCGCCAGGTGCGGTTCAGCGACGAACGCTTCGAGTTGCGGTTTTTCGACGCTGACCGGACGACCGTCACGATTCGCTTGGAGGACGACGCCCGCAAGCGCCTTCGCTGGGAGTGCAGCACGTCCAACACGGCGTGTGCGGAGGTCGGTGCGGCGTTTTCGGTCATTCTGGAAGACAAGATGGCGCTGGGCCTTTCCCAGGCGCCGTCAGAGGAATTGCCGCTGGAGTGCTTGAACGAGGACCAATTGGTGCGGCGGGCGCTGCGGGAACGCAAGGCGCGGGCGCTGTCCGAGAAGATGGCGCTGCAGTCGATGGATTCCTCCCGACCGTGGACGGAGTACACGATCACCAGCGCCGAGTCGGGCAAGACGTATCGGCTGGCCTTGCGGGGCGAACAGCGCGGCCAGTCGTATTGCTCGTGCCCCGATTTCCGCACCAACACGCTGGGCACGTGCAAGCACATCCTGCACGCCTTGGAGAAGATCAAGCGCCGGTTTCCAGCCTCGGTCCGGCGGCGGCCCTACAAGTGCGAACAGCTGCTGGTCCACATGCGCTACGGCGAACACATGGCCGTGCGGCTGGAAGTGCCCGACCAGATTCCACCCGAGGCCGAGCCGATCGTGCGCCCGTTGCGGGACCGCGACATCGATGATCTGCACGATCTGATGCGGCGGATTCAGCGCCTGCAGCGGCTGGAGCAGGATGTCGTTATCGCCCCCGACGCGCAGGAGTACATCGACGAGCAATTATTCCAGGACCGGATCAAGGAACTGGTGGCCGAGATTCGCCGCGATCCGGCCAAGCATCCGCTGCGCAAGACGCTGCTGAAGACAGACCTGTTGCCCTACCAACTGGACGGAATCGCCTTTGCCATCGGCAAGGGCCGGGCGGTGCTGGCGGACGACATGGGATTGGGCAAGACGATCCAAGGCGTCGGCGCGGCGGAACTGCTGGCCCGCGAGGCCGAGATCCGCAAAGTGCTGGTCGTCTGCCCTGCCTCGCTCAAGTCGCAATGGCGGAATGAAATCCAGCGGTTCAGCAACCGCGACTGCCAGGTGGTGGCGGGCCCCGCGGCGGACCGGGCGTCTCAGTACAACAACGAGCGTTTCTTTACGATCTGCAACTACGAGCAGGTGTTGCGGGACATCCTGGCCATCGAGCGGGTCAAGTGGGACTTGATCATCCTGGACGAAGGCCAGCGGATCAAAAACTGGGAAGCGAAGACGAGCGCGGTGGTCAAGGGCCTGAAGAGCCCCTTCGCGCTGGTGCTGTCCGGCACGCCGCTGGAGAACCGCCTGGACGAGCTGTACTCCGTCGTCCAGTTCATCGACGACCGGCGGCTGGCTCCGGCGTTCCGCTTCTTCAATCGCCACCGGGTCGTGGACGAGAACGGCAAGGTCTTGGGATACCGGAATCTGGACCAGCTGCGGCAGAACCTCAAGCCGATCCTGCTGCGCCGCACGCGGGGCAGCGTCATGCAGCAACTGCCGCCGCGAACGACGGAGATCGTCCGCATCCCGCCCACCGACGAGCAGCGGGCCTTGCACGCAGCCCACATGCAGATCGTGCGGATGATCGTGAATAAGAAGTACCTCACCGAGATGGACCTGCTGCGGCTGCAGAAGGCGCTGCTCATGTGCCGCATGGCGGCCAACGCGACGTTCCTGGTCGACAAGCAGAAGCCGTTCTATTCCAGCAAATTGGAACGGATCGACGAACTGTTCGACCAGTTGTTCGGCGAGGACGACCGCAAGGCCGTGGTGTTCTCGGAATGGACCACGATGTTGAACCTGATCGAGCGGCTGCTGCACAAGCGGCGCGTCGATTTCGTGCGGCTGGACGGTTCCGTGCCTCAGGGCAAGCGGCAACAATTAGTGAACCGCTTCCAGGCCGATCCGAACTGCCAGCTGTTCCTGACCACCAATGCCGGCTCGACGGGGCTCAATTTGCAGGCCGCCAACACGGTGATCAACGTCGACCTGCCGTGGAACCCGGCGGTGCTGGAGCAGCGGATTTCGAGAGCGCACCGCATGGGCCAGAGTCAGCCCGTCCAGGTGTTCGTGCTGATCACCGAGGGAACAATCGAGGAGAACCTGCTGGGCACGCTGTCCGCCAAGCACGAGTTGGCGCTGGCGGCGCTGGATGCCGGCTCCGACATCGAGAAAGTGGATCTGGGCGGCGGCATGGACGAGCTGAAGCGGCGGCTGGAGGTGCTGCTGGGCGCTAAGCCCGAAGCGCCGACGGACGAGTCGGTCAAGGCGGATCGCCGTCAGGAAGCCGAATTGCTGGCTCGCCGCGAACGCGTCGCCGCAGCCGGCGGCGAGTTGCTGGGGGCTGCGTTCAACTTCCTGGGCGAACTGATGGCCGAATACCGGGAAACGGCCGCATCGCAGCAATTGGCCGGCGACCTGCGCAACCGCCTGTCGGAGTGCATCCAGCAAGACGACGATGGCCGCCAGCGTCTGACCGTCACGCTCCCCGACCGCGCCGCCTTGGACAAGCTCGCCGACTCCCTGTCCCGGCTGCTGGCCGTCGGGAAGTAGACGCCGAGGATACAGCCCGCCATGCCCGCGATTTGCCTGATGAGGGAATCCGCCACGAACAACTAGAACGTTGAGCCAGCGGCCGTCATGAGTTGGCGCCTTGAGCCCTCGACGGCTCATGGTTGAGGCTCCACGTAACACGCTTCCATTGCCGGCCGGTATTGATTCATCAGCTTTTCGTAGAATTCCAGCGGCGGTTGGGCCTCGGCCGGCAGGAACGACTTGTAGGGGTGCGTCTTGGAATACTCTTCGAATTCCTTGCGGATCGCCTGCAAGGCGTCGGGCTGAGTGAGCAGGTCGATCGCCGAGGCGGCCATCGCCTTGGCGCCCGCGTTGACGCCCTTCCAGGCCCACGGGCCGAAGCCCGAGGCCACGGTCGACCAGTGGTGCCCCCGGGCGCCGCCGACGATGCCGGGGAAGCGGATCGTCGCCGTGGGCGCGATGAGGGTCACGTCGCCGTGATCGGACGACGCGCCGCCGGTAAACACCGCGGCCGGCTTGCCGATCGAGCCAACCTTCGTCGGCATGCCCTTCTCTTCCTTGCCCAACTCTTTCTGCAGCGCTCGGGCAAATTCGTGGTCCTCTTCGCTCCACGCCGGCATGCCGACCAGTTCGATGTTCTTCATCATCAGCTCGGCGAGCGCCTGGTTGTGGTGCGACTGGTGTGCGGCGGCCAGGACGCGGACGTCGGCCAGTTCGGTTCCCGTGGCCAGCGCCGCCCCTTTGGCGCAGTTGACGACCCGGTCGTACATCTCCTGCAAGCGGTCATCGGAGTTGCGGAGGAAGTACCAGACCCGCGCCCGGTCGGGCACAACGTTGGGGGCCTCGCCGCCCTCGGGGATCACGTAGTGCATGCGGGCCGAGAAGTGCAGGTGTTCGCGGAGATAGTTGGTGGCCACGTTCATGATCTCCACGGCGTCCAACGCGCTGCGCCCGTCCCAGGGCCCGCTCCCGGCATGCGCCGTTTTTCCCTGGAACGTGAAAATCACGGAGAACATCGCAGTTCCCGAGACGCCGTAGTCGGTCGAGAAGCCCGAACCGGAGTGGTTGTTGATCACCACGTCGACATCCTTGAACAGGCCGGCCCGGATCATGTAGGGGCGGCTGACAAGGATCTCCTCGGCCGGCGAACCGAACAACTTGATCGTGCCGGCCAGCTGGTGCTTCTCCATCGCCTGCTTGACGGCGATCGCGGCGGCGGTGGCGGCCGCAGCCATCAGATTGTGGCCGCAGCCATGCCCCGGGGCGCCGGCCACTACGGGCGATTGCTTCGGATGGCGGCCTTTCTGCGAGAGCATCGCCAAGGCGTCGTACTCCACGAGGATCCCCACCACCGGCTTGCCCGTCCCATGGCTGGCCACAAAGCAGGTGGGCATGCCGGCCAGCCCCTTCTCGACCGTGAACCCCGCTTCCTCCAACGTCTTGATCAGCAGCGCGGAAGACTTGTGCTCCTGCAAGCCCAGTTCGGCATACGACCAGACGGCGTCCGAGATCCGGCCGAATTTCGTCACCGTCTCGGACTCACTCAGCCAGTCGAGCACGGATTGTTTCTCTTGGGCGACCTCGGCCGCAGCCAGGGGAGACAGCAGAAGAAACAGGACCAGGACGGCGCGGATGACGTGCCACACGTGTTTCGCGGTGTTCATGGTTTCTCCAATGACAAAGGAGCGGATGCGGATATCGACAGGGAGGCTCGCTGCAAGCAAATGCTCAACGCGGGCTGGCCATACTACCATAAGGCGACGGTCCGTGCCAATCCGTCCAGCGTGGCTCCGACCGTAACGTTGTGAAGAGCTGGCGTCCGGAAAGATGAGGGCAAAGATGCAAAAGGTTAACGCGAACGTCGCCACCTGCTTTCTCTGCTGTGGTGACAAATGGGATTGACAGAGAAATGAGTGGGAGGGAGACGTGACGTGGATTCTGCCGAGGCGACTGGTTTGGCTTCCACGGAGTCTGGGTTACAATGGGCCGCGGGAGGATTTCGACCATGATCGCACGATTTGGTTTTCGACTTGAGTTTGCCGCTTTTCTGGCGACAGCGCTGCTGGGTTTCTGGATGTGCGAGCCGCCGGCGATGGGGGCGCCCGCGGGCAAGCCCAATATCGTGTTTCTGCTGGCCGATCAGTGGCGAGCCAAGGCCACGGGCTACGAGGGCGACCCGAACGTCAAGACGCCCAACCTGGACCGGCTGGCCCGGCAGAGTTTGAACTTTCGCAACGTGGTCTCCGTCTGTCCGGTCTGCACCCCCTACCGCGCCGCGCTGATGACCGGCCGGTTTCCCACGTCGACGGGCATGTTCCTGAACGACGCTTACCTGCCGGAGGTCGAAGTGTGCTTTGCCGAAGTGTTCCAACAAGCCGGCTACGGCACGGCCTACATCGGCAAATGGCATTTGGACGGGCACGGACGCAGTGCGTTCGTCGCCCCGGAGCGCCGGCAAGGCTGGCAGTACTGGAAAGCGGCCGAGTGCGACCACAACTACCCTCATTCCCACTTCTACGAAGGCGACTCGGACGAAAAGCGGTTCTGGGACGGCTACGACGCCTTTGCCCAGACTCGAGACGCCCAGGCGTACCTGCGGCAGCACGCGCAAGATGATCGGCCGTTCGTCCTGATGGTCTCCTACGGCATTCCCCACTTCCCCCACGGCACGGCGTTGCAGGAGTACAAAGATCTGTATCCGCCGGAGAAAATTCAGTTGCCGCCGACCGTGCCGCCGGAGATGCAGGAAAAGGCCCGCCGAGAAGCTCAGGGCTATTACGCGCATTGCACGGCGCTGGACAAGTGCGTCGGCGACGTGCTGGCCACGCTGGACGAGACCCAGTTGGCGGAACGGACGATCCTGGTGTTCACGTCCGACCACGGCGAGATGCTGGGCTCGCACGGCGGGCCGCCCTACATGAAGCAGGTGCCGTGGGACGAGGCCGCGCGGGTGCCGTTCCTGCTGAGGTACCCGCCCGCCCACGGCCCGCAGGGTCGCGAGCTGAAGATGCCCCTGACCACGCCGGACATCCTGCCGACGCTGTTGGGACTGGCCGGCGTTTCCGCGCCGGAGACGATCGAGGGCGAAGACCTGTCCCGCGTCGTGCGTGGCCGGGAGGAGCCAGCCGGCCGCGCGGCGTTGTACATGGCCGTCGCACCCTTTGCCGGCCGCGGCTTCGACAAGGAATATCGGGCCATCCGCACCAGCCGCTACACCTACGTCCGCGGCTTGGAAGGTCCGTGGCTGTTGTTTGACGATCAAGCTGATTTGCATCAGCAGCAGAACCTGGTCGACCGCCCGGAGTTTGCGTCGTTGCGCGGCGACCTCGATGCCCGGCTGCAAGCAGAACTGAAGAAGATCGGCGACGATTTCCGTCCGGCGCAGTACTACGTCGATGCTTGGGGCTACGAACTCGCTCCCCACGGCAGCGTTTCCTACGCCCCAGGGGCCAGAGTCCAATCACCTCAGCGTGCCGCCGGACGGCCGAAGTGAGACCTTTTGGAGTGCGGCGACTTGTCGCCGCTTTGGCCCCGACGTGACGCGACTTCGGGCAGACGGTGTTCCGGCCTACGAAACCCATGCGGAGGACCACACTCATGACCGTTCGATGCTCACTCGCAGTTGCTTTCATCCTTTCCTTCCTCCTGACGCCGATCACTCGCGCCGGCGAAGAGACTCCGGCCGCGGGTTTGACCGTGTCCGCCGACTTTCCCGGCGGCTTCGCGGGACACAAATTGTTCTCTGAAGGGAGTCGCGATCACCTACGAGTTTGTCCCTGCCCGGCGCTGCATTTGGATGTCAGTGTTCGCGCACCACGTGCTCGTCGGATATCTGAATGGGTGAACGGGGCCCTATCGGGACTCCGATCGGCTGGACCACCTGCCCTGCAAGCGACTGGACAGTGACGCCCGCAACCAGAACTGGCTGATCCACGGCGAAGACCACGTGGACGAGAAACGCTTTGCCAAGTTCAGGGAAGACGTCCTCGCCGCCCTGGATCTGTCGGAAGATGCCGTCCCAAGCTGGCCCGATTTCCGCCCGTGAGGGCTTCCACGAGCGGCGAATTCCAGGCGACTCTGGCGAACCCACGTTGGACGCCGCAGCCCTCATCTGCAACAATACTTGACACGGATCGTTCCGTGGGCAGGGTTATTTCTGGCGCCCACCACTTGGAGTCGGCGATGCTTACACATCTCCGCGTCAGCGGATTTAAGAACTTGTTCGATGTGGATGTTCGTTTCGGCCCGTTCACGTGTGTGGCGGGGCCGAACGGCGTCGGCAAATCGAACCTGTTTGATGCCATCACGTTTCTGGGCGCGCTGGCGGATCAACCGCTGCTTGACGCGGCGTGCGGCATCCGCGATGAGAAAGGGCGCGCCACCGATGTCAGAAGTCTGTTCTTTCGGGTTGGCGACGAAACGGTCGACGAGATGTCGTTCGAAGCGGAAATGCTGGTACCCCGCGAGGGAGAAGACGATTTGGGCCAGCCCGCCAAAGCCGCGATCACCTTCCTGCGTTACAAGCTCGTGCTGGGCTTGGAAGCCGACTTGGAAGCCCGACGCGCCGATCGCCTGGTCGTGCGGACCGAGGAGCTGAGCCACATCAACGTGGGTGAGGCCCACCGGCGTCTGCCGTTTGACCATTCGACCAAGTGGCGGAAATCCGTAGCCCAAGGTGCTCGGCGAGGCGGCCCGTTCATTTCGACGGAGGACAAAGGGGAAACTCGCGTTGTAAAACTGCATCAAGACGGCGAGGCGGGACGGCCGCGGGAACTGGTCGCGTCCAGACTCCCGCGGACCGTGCTGTCGAGCGTCAACGCGACCGAGAATCCCACCGCCCTGCTAGCCAAACGCGAAATGCAGTCCTGGAGACTGCTCCAACTGGAGCCCACGGCGCTGCGCAACGCGGATCCTTTCCATGCGCCGACGCATCTGGGGGCCGAAGGGGCACATCTGGCCTCGACGTTGTTTTCGCTGGCGGGCCAGCGATTGGGCGGCAACGGCCGATCCGCCGCTCAGGACGCCGTGTACGCCCAAGTTGCCAATCGCCTGTCGGAGTTGGTCGGCGACGTACGTTCCGTCACGGTGGACGTGGATCGCCAACGCGAGTTGTTCACGCTCCAGGTGAAGGACGCCAGAGGAACGCTGCACGCCGCACGAGCGTTATCCGATGGAACCTTGCGTTTTCTCGCCCTCACGATTCTCGAGCGGGATCCGCACTCGCAAGGGCTGCTGTGCCTGGAGGAGCCGGAGAACGGCATCCATCCGGAACGCGTGCCTGCGATGCTGGACCTGCTGAAGGATCTGACCGTTGATGCGGACGAGGAAGTGGGCCTGGATAACCCGTTGCGTCAGGTCATCGTCAATACGCACGCGCCGGCGGTGGTTGGCTTGGTCGACGACGCGGATTTGCTGGTCGCCGTCCCGGCCGAGATTGTGCTCCACCAGAGCCGCTGCGATACCGTTCGCTTCGCTTGGCTCGAAGAAACGTGGCGCCATCAGGCATCGCCTGACGTGCTGACGGTGTCGCGCGGACACCTGCGGGCTTATCTCAATCCCTTTGGCGCGGACCGCAGAGAGTCTGAAGACATTCAGACCGCCATGCCCAGGGTTTCGCGGCGAGGACGTCGGCAACCGGTGAAGGACCGTCCGGATCTGCAACGCCTGCTTGGCTTCATGGGGCGCATTGCCGATGACTGAGTTGCGATTTACCTTGTTGGGAGATGGACCCTCGGACGCTTGCCTGCTGCGCCACGTGCGCTGGCTGGTCGAACAGTACGCCTCAGACAAGCTCGTTCTGCAGGCAGCTTGGGCGGACCTGGCATTCTTTCGAGACAAGCCCTGCGGGCTGGCGCAACGCATCCAGGCCGCGCTGGAACTTTACCCATGCGACCTGCTGTTCGTTCATCGGGACGCGGAAAAAGAGCAGGCAGAACGCCGATACGCGGAGATCGGCGAAGCGATCCTCGCTCTCAAGGACGCTCCGGCCGCCTGGGTCGGAGTGGTGCCAGTTCGCATGACCGAGGCTTGGCTCTTGATCGACGAACCAGCGATTCGATCTGCAGCCGGCAATCCCCGCGGGGCGGACGATCTACCGCTCCCGCCGGTCTCGTCTTTGGAGGACGTTCCCGACCCGAAAGCATTGCTTTACGACCGTCTCCGAAAGGCCTCCGGGCTCGGTGGCCGGCGTTTGCACAAGTTTCGCGTTCAACAGGCAGTTCGTCGCGTTGCCGATTACATCGACGATTTCTCCCCATGTCGGCGTCTTCCGGCCTTCACTCGTTTGGAGAACGACATTCAGGCGGTCCTGCGACAGCACGGCTGGAGCCAAGGCGGATGATTCTCCGAGAACTGGACCTGGAGCTGGACCATGTACGATAATTCGGAGACGCGGGCGATGCGACGGATCGCCGCGGGCCAGGGAACGTACGTGACTGAGGCGGCACATCCGCAGACCTGGCAGCAACTGCAACAGGAGTAGGGTCATGGCCAGTGAGTTGACCAGACTGGTTCTTTCGCTCCTCCTGGGCATTTGTGCCCTGCCCGAAGCACTGGCCGCCGAGAAACCCAAACCCGCTGCGAATCATCCGCCGGGGTTTGTCAAGCCGGAGCCGGATGCGGTGATCCCGTTGTGGCCGGGAGATGCTCCGGGGCTGGTGCCGGGCGGGAAGGCCGAGACGTTCATCAACGAACGCTACGCCAACGTGTCGGTGCCGCAGTTGTTCGTCTACCTGCCTCCGAAGGAAAAGGCCAGCGGGACGGCGCTGGTGATCGCCGCCGGCGGGGGCTACAATCACCTGGCCATGTGCCTGCACGTGGAGAACGTCGTGCCGCTGCTGCACGAGCAGGGGATCGCCGTGTTCGGCCTGAAGTACCGCACGCGGTACGGCGATAACGACGTGGTGGCGGATGCGCTGGCGGACGGCAAGCGCGCGGTGCGGATCGTGCGCAGCCGAGCCGCCGAGTGGGGCATCGATCCGCACCGCATCGGTTTCCAGGGCTACTCGGCCGGGGCCAATCTGTGCTTGAATCTGGCGGGCCAATTCGACGAGGGCGACCCGGCCGCGGCGGACAAAATCGAGCGGGTCAGCAGCCGGCCGGATTTTTGCGTGCTGACGTGCGTCTGGCCCAACAAGCGGACGATCGCCGATTTTCCGCTCAGTAAGAATTCACCGCCGACCTTCTTTGCCCACGCCAAGGACGACACGACGGCGCCGATTGCCTTTGCCACGGAGGTCGACGAAAAGCTCAAGGGTCTGGGCGTGCGAGAAGAGATGTTCGTGGTCGACACCGGCGGCCACGGCGCTTTTCACGTCGGCATGGTCGAAGGCCCCGGCGCGAAGTGGCCGGAAGCGCTGCTTCCGTGGCTCAAGAAAATAAACATGTGGCGCGGATTGCCGTGACCACTGGAAACAGAAAAAGGCAAGCAGGCGGGAAAGCTGACAGAAAGATGGCGTGACAGAAACATGAAAGACGGAGGGGAAAGGGTTGTCTTCCGATCGTTCTTCAGTCACTTCATCTTGATTTTTCTGTCACCCCATCTTTCTGTCAGCTTCTTCCATCTTCCAGCACTGGCGTTCGCGCGGACACGCGGCCGGGATCGCTGCCTTAGTCTTTGGGCGGTGCTCTGTTCTGTGCGGCTGGATGCATCCCATGTTTCGCGCCGCGCTACGGCGCGGGTGACTCCGGCTTCTCGGCTGCGGCGGGCGCGAGCCGCTTGATCGCGATGTCGCGGAACAGCACGGGATCTTGATGCCCGGCGAACCCGAAGTGGCCGTTGGTCCGGTCTTTGCCGGGATGCGGCCAGTTGTCTTTGAATTCGGTGACTTTGCTCAGGTCCGCGTTCAGAATCACCGTGCCGTTCAGTTCGACGGTGATGGTCGAGCCCTGGACGGTCACCTGCTGGTAGTTCCACTGTCCGACCGGCCGCAGGTAGCCGCGTTGCGCGGGTACCATCGCGTAGGCCGAGCCGTGGAACTGGCGCGGATCGAGCTTCGCGTACTTCTCGGCCGTGTCGTCGATCACCTGCAATTCGGTCATGCCGTCGTACGCGGCCCGTCCCGTGCCGGGATAGCGGATCGCCAGGCCGTTGTTGCCGCCCGGCGGCAACTGGAATTCCAGCCGCACGACGAAATCGTCGTATTGCTCCTCCGTGAACAGCACGCCGCCTTTGCCTTGACGGCAGACAATCGCACCGTCGCGGACTTCATAGTTGTCCACCGCGCCGGCCCAGCCGCTCAGATCGCGGCCGTTGAAGATCGGCTGGAAGCCCTGCGCCGCCTCGTTGCCCCGGAGCCGCCGATTCGCCTCGTCCGCCGGGATCTCGCGGATGAAGAGATTCCGCCAGCGGATCTCGCCGCCGTGAGTCTGCAGGTGAATCGGGCCGCGCACCGGCAACGGCGCGACGCGGTCCTTGTCCCAGTAGTTTTCCATGATCGCGTTATCGACCACCAGCTGGCCGTTCAGCAGAACGGTTGTGCGGCTGCCGATCTGCGTGATGCGGAACTGGTTCCATTGGCCGAACGGCTTGTCGGCCAGGACCAGCGGCAGCTTGCCGGGCGAGTTGGCGTTGTTGTTGTACAGCCCGCCGGAGCCCCGGTCGGCGCCCCGGTCCCACTTGCCGCCCGCTTCCGTGTAGTCCCAGATCTGGACCTGCGGCGTGCCGCGCAGGTAGATCCCGCTGTCGGCCTTGGCCACGGTCTTGTACTCGATCAGCAGTTCGATGTCGCCGAACTCCTCGCGCGTCGTCGCGTAGGGACCTTGACCATCGTTCACCAGTTCGCCGTTTTCGACTCGCCAGTGAGCCCGGAATTCCTCTTGGCGGGCCTCGATGGCCTTCTCCCGCTCCTCTGCCGGGACGCTGGCCGTCTGGTGAGGATTGTGGCCGTACCAACCGTCCAAATTCTGGCCGTTGAACAGGGCTCGAAAGCCTTCCGGCGGGTTGGGTTCGGCCGCCCTGGAAAGGCCCGCGAAGCAGAACGAGCCGAAAACGATCAGCATTGTGGAGACGACCCGTTTGGGTTGCAAGTTGAATCTCATGTCGTGTACCTCTTGGATCTACGGGCGGAAGTTGGGGAATAGGAATTTGTGGCTGTGGCGTGTCTGGGACCAAGAGCACCTTGATCTTTCACTCAACAGGGATTGTACCATTGTCAAACGCCTGTTGCTCAAGGGGTGGGCCGGGCGTTTTCGCTCAATCCGTAGCTCCATGCCTCAAGCGTCTCGTCGATCAGTTCGCCGTCCCGCCCGAGTTCCGCCGGGTTACCGACCAGCAGCACCCGGCCCTCGCCCGCCGCCAGTTCCATTTTCGCCAGGCTCTCCGTGATGTCGTTCCGGTCGATCATGTCGTAGACTCGGCCGCCGCCCGTGACGGACAGATCGAGCGTCTGCGGTCCGAAGCCGTCGAGCGAGGCGAGGACGACATAACGGGCGCTGCCGGGGTAGCCGCGGCGTTTCACGAAACTGTGCGCAAGCACTTGCGGGTTGGAACTGCGGACGAACCCTTCCTCGCCGTAGTCGCGCTCCAGGCGGCACAGCAGCGGTGCCACGCGCGTGAGGCGGCCGAACAGTTCGGCCGCCGCCCGCGTATTGGCCGTCTCCGTCCAGCCCTGGTCCCACAGTTGGTGCTCGTCCGGCCGGCTGGCCACGGCGGCGTAGAACATAATGCCGGTGGCCCCCTCGGCGACCGCCACCCAGCCTTGCAGTTTGATCTCGCCGGGCTCGGGCGTTCTCATGCCGCCGCGGTAGCCGTAGTGGGGCGGGTCGAGCGGGGCGGATTCCGCGGTTCCCCAAGCCTGGGGCATGATCCACAGGCTGGCCCCGTGCTCGCGGCAGGCCCGATAGTAGCTGCTCACCCGGCCGCGATAGTAGGGCACGGACCGGCCGGGATTCGACGGCCCGCTCCGCGGCGACCAGAAGAACGGGTAGAAATCGTGGGTCACCACCAGCGGCTTGTTCGTTTCCAGGTCGCGTTTTGCAGCCGCCAGGTTGTTGTGCAGAACCGTCGGCGGACTGTCCGGCAGCAGGGACCGCACCAGCTCGTAATACGGCGACAGCTCGCCGGACAACTCGGGCCCGATCTCTTCCGTCAGGCTCCAGGCGGCCAGACTCGACTGATTGCGGAACTTGGGCAGCCACTGGCGGGCGCGGGGCAGGATGACCTGTTCCAGCGACCGCTTTCTGGCCTCCGCCGTCGCCAGGTGTTCGTAGTACAAAGCGCCTTCGCCGCCGCCTTGATAGATCAGGCGGATACCCCGCCGCGCGGCCAGCGGCAGTATCCGTTCCAGATCCTGCGGGCCGCCATTGGAGATATAGACGGCGTTCATGTTACGACGCTGCATCTGGTCGAACAGCCATTCGCATTCCTGGTCCGAGCGGCTGCAGATGCCGTCGTAGACGCCCATCGGGAACCACTCCTGGACCGGCGGGATCTTGCGCGAAGGCGGCGTCGCGGCGGACCGCGGAGAAGCGTAGTTGGCGATGTGTGCCGGCAGCTGCCGCGCGACCGCCGGCGACGGTTCCTCGTGCCACAGGCAGACGCTGTCGACGTCGTAGATGCACGGATCATCCGCGCGGTTGAATCCGGGGATGGCGATCCAGTAGAAGTTCATGGCCGTTACCTGGTCGCGGCGGAAGCCGCTGATGTCGAACGTCTGGAAGTTCCACTGGTGCTGCGGCCGAGGGCGGACGTACTGGTAGGCCGTATCCGCGTTCTTGATGCCGAACAGGACGGAGCGCATCGGCGCCTCGCGCACCACGCGACTGGCGATGCTCAGCCGGTTGTACTTGGTCAGGTCCAGCCCGGGCAGCGAACGGTTCAGGCCGAAATCGCGGCCGTTGGCCGGAAACGTGGCTCGCGCAAAACGTTCGCCCGTAAAAGCCAGACCGTTTTCCGGGCTGCTGGTCGTCAAAACGCAGCCGCCCCAGTGCAGACCGTCTTCAAAGTCGTCCCACAATCGCTCGGCCGCCGGGCGCTCCGTCCACCGCAGCACGACGCGAGCCTGATGCGATCCGTCCGAATCGCCGGCGAACGTCAGCCGGTTCTCGCCCGTTGTTAGCAGCGGCAGTTTCAGACCGCGCGTGTCCAACTGCGCCTCGAAAAACGTGTAGTACAGATCGACCGCCGTCCCCCGCGGGGCTTCCGCCGAGAGTTCCAGGTAGACACAGTTCTGGCCGAGCGAGTCAAAGTCCACGGGAAACCGCTTGGTCTCCTGTTCCGAGCCGACCAGACGCTCGGCAATCAGCTGTTTCCTCTGCCGGTCCGCGTACAGACGCACCCGAACCACCGCGCCCGGCTGGCTGAGTCCGTCGCAATTCGAGGCGACGTGCAGCGACCGGATCGCGATCGGTGAGGGGAACGCGATCTCGTACAGCGCCGGCGGGTAGGCGCGCTGGTGGTGCAGTCGCAGCAGGTTGATATCTCCGCCGGCGCAGGTCACACTCTCCAGCGGATCGTACCGCCACTTGTCGTATTCGACCAGCGTCCGCGGGTCGATCCGCCGGCCGTCGCGGAAGTCGGGTTCTCGAAAGATATCGAACCCGGCGTGATATCCCCAACTGCCGGTTCCGTCGGGCCGCAGGATGAGCACGCTTTCGCTGAGCAACGTTTCGGTCAGCCGCACTCCGTCCAGCGTGAGTCCCTTGGTCTTGCGGACCGGCTGGACGGACCGGTCCGGCCGGCCCACGACGTACACAGTCGGAACCACCGGAGGGCCCGGATTGTTGACCGTCGTGGAGACATCAGGTTGGTCCAAGAGAATTTCGGCTTCGCCGCCCCGCAATGGGCTCGCCCCGGGCCAAGCAGCGATCACGAGAAAAACGCCGCACACCCGCAACAAAAATCGAATCATGTCGGCTCCCGACGGAACAAAGGACCTAGGCGACCTCCTGGACTACGCCAGGAAGTCGAGGCCATCGGTGCGGCACTT
>CAZAQY010000057.1:0-37759 GCA_964486845.1 uncultured Pirellulaceae bacterium | reverse complement strand
GCGGCAGCATCCAAGAACCGACAAAATGGAAAACAAAATTCACGTTTCTGAGGCGGGAAGGGGTGCTAAGGCAACCACCCGGCGGGCCGCCAGCCGTGTTTTCGTCCCAGCAGGGGAATCGCGGTCAGCGGCGGAACCCAAAGAAGCCCGGCTTTTCTGGAAAAACCGGGCTTCTGAAGATGGGCTTCCATGGCAAGGCGTTGCCACCAAAGACGCCGGCGGACTAGAATCCGGAAACGGAAGGAATTGCCGCAAGCACTCGCCTGCTGTGCTCCCATAAGTTCCATTCTTCCCATTGGTCCCATTCGTCCCCTCACGCCCGCGGCCGCAGGCCGCCTCAGGAAAGCCGACATGAACAAGATCGAACGCGTATTTGCCGTCCTGGAAGGCCGCCGGCCGGATCGCCCGCCGGTGTCGTTTTGGCACCATTTCCCGCTGGCGTGTGCGTCGGGACCGGCGGCGGTCGAGGCGCATGTGCGGCACGTCGAGACCTATGACCTGGACTTTCTCAAGATCATGGACGACAACCGCTACCCGCGGATCGGGCTGCCGGACGAATTGATTTCGAGCGCTGCCGACCTGGATTGCCTGGCGGTCCTGCGGGGCGACGAAGGCAACTTCGGCCGGCAACTGGAGTTGATCCGCGAGCTGGCCAGACGTTACGCAGGCCGGCTGCTAATGATTACTACCGTCTTCAACGCCTGGACGACCCTGCGGTTGCTCACCGCGCCGC
The DNA here is from genome assembly GCA_964486845.1 of uncultured Pirellulaceae bacterium. Taxonomy (GTDB): domain Bacteria; phylum Planctomycetota; class Planctomycetia; order Pirellulales; family Pirellulaceae; genus Anammoximicrobium. The sequence continues at coordinate 37,026 of CAZAQY010000057.1, read as the reverse complement.
CCGCCGACAAGCACGGTCCGCCAAAGTTGGGCGGCGACGTAGATCCGAGGGACGAGCGGATGTGGCAACTGCTTCGCGAATCGCCGCAGGCGTTATCGCGAGCGCTGGACACGATCGCCACTTCGCTGGCCAACTTTGTCGGCCAGTGCATCGACGCCGGCGCGGACGGCATCTTCCTGTCCGTCCGAGACGATTGGGTCGATACGCCCGCCAACGGACGCGGGCACTACGACCGCTTGGTGCGGCCGGCGGACCTCAAGATTCTGGCCGGCGCGGAGCGAGCGGTTTTCAACTTGTTGCACGTGTGCGGTCAGGCGGTCGATTTCGGACGCTTTGCCGAGTACCCGGTCCACGCGGTGAACTGGGCGGACCGCTATGCCGGGCCGCCGCTGGCCGAGGTGGCGGGCACGCTGCGCCCGGCCATCTGCGGCGGCTTGGACAACTTGGGCACGATGGCCTCCGGCACGCCGGAGGACTGCCAGCGGCAGGTCGCCGACGCCATCCGCCAGGTGGGCGATCGGCCGCTGATCGTCGCCCCCGGCTGTACGTTCGACCCGGACACGGTCCCAGCCGCCAATCTGCACGCGATTCGCCGCGCGGTGGAGAGAGTGTGAGGGAAGGAACGGGGGGACGATGTGAACCGGGGACAGGCGGCCGAGTCATCCCCAGACCACGTAGACGGCGATCTGGGCGATCGTCACCAGGATGGCCCAGAAGCGGGCGTTGCGCCACCAGGGACGGCGCACGCCCTCCGGGTCGATCAGCCGCGCGGGCAGTAGCAGCAGCCAGACCAGGAGCGCCACGAAGACGCCGACAAAGGCGGCCTTTCCCCAGAAGGGCCCGGTCCGGGCTGCCTCGGCGGCAGCAATCACCCACAGATCGGTGCTCATGATTGCAGCTCCTCTCGAATCGGGATCCAACAAACCAGGCCGCGGAGACGCTCTTCATCGTAGGGCCGCGTGAAAAGACTGACCAGGACGGTCCCCACGATCGCGGCGGCAAAGGACCACCAGGCGACCCAAAGATAGGACACGGTGTGTTCGGGGCCAAAGACGAACCGTAACGAATTGAGGACCACGGCGGTTCCCACGCCCAGGAGCATACCAACCAGCGCGCCTTGCGACGTCGCGCGGCGGGTCAACATGCCCAACAGCAGCAGGGCCAGCAGCGGGCCCTGAAAGAACGTCATGAACGTCTGGAAGGCCTCGAAGACCGAACCGAATACGGGCTGGATGATCCGGGCGAACACGATGCCCACCAGCAAGAATACCACGACCAGCGCTTGCCCCACCCGGAGGTAGTGGGCATCCGTCCGCCCTCGTACGAACGGCTGGTAGAGGTCGGTGACGACCAGCGTGCTGGCCGAATTGATGTAGGAATCGAGGTTGGACAACACGCCCGCCAAAAAGGCGCCTACCACAATCCCCAGGATGCCCGTGGGCAGAAGATTTACCACCAACAGCGGCAGGACCCGATTGGCCGCGCCTTCGCTCCAGTGGCTCGGATCGCCGAGCCGGTCGTAGAACAGGGCCACACCGATCAGGCCGGGGAGCACCAGCAACACGGGAAAGACCAGCTTGAGGACTGCACAGAAGACATAGGACGCACGCGCCTGGTTCTGGCTGCCGGCCCCGAGCGTGCGCTGGACAATCGCCTGGTTGCCGATCCAGTAGGACGGTCCGAGCACAAAGCCAAGTCCCAGCAGGACCGCGGGCCAGGGAAAAGCGGGATGATCCGCGGGTAGCACGAGGTGGAGATGGTGCTCGGTCCAGTCCAGGCGGTTGACGGCGGTTTGCAGGCCCTCCCAACCGCCGACGCGGCCCAGTCCCAGGATACAAATCAACGCGGCGCCGACAATCAGCACGACGCAGGACAGCACGTCGGTCACGACCACGGCCTTCAGGCCGCCCGACGTCGTGTACACGCCGACGACGACCGCGGTGACGCCGACCGACAACCAGAAACTCCAGCCCAGCAGGGCCTCGAACATCACCGCGGCGCTGACCAGAATCGTTCCCACGGTGCCCATCATAAAAAAGGCCCAAATCAACGCAAAGAACGTCCGGACCGTGGGGTTGTACCGGCGGCCGAGGTACTCGGGCACGGTGTACACGCCGGCGATCCACAAGAAGGGCATGAACAGAAAGGCGGCCGCCAGCACGGGAAACGCACAGCCAATGAAATCGAAGTTCATCATCACCAGGCCGTAGCGGTAGCCGTCGGCGGCCAGGCCGACCATGTCCTTGGCCCCAATGTCGGACACCACCAGGGACATGCCCACCGCCCACCAGGGAAGCGTCTTGCCGGCAAGGAAGTATTCGCGACTGGTCTTGATGCCCCGTGTGAGCCACAGCCCCAGGGCCGTGACGCTGAGCAGGTAGGCGGCCACGAGGGCCATATCGAAAGGCAGGAGTTTGGCGGTGTCCATCAGCAGCAGAGCCTCAAATGGCGATGATCCGTCGGGATGTCAGGCGGGATGGATCGGGAAGTTATTGTGGACCGCGTTGCTAGGAAGCGGATTGTAGCACAAATGGATTCGTCTGGGCAGACCCTGCGACACGCTGCGAGGCCGGGATCTTCTGTAGCATGGCTCTCTGAGCCGCGCGGTTCGTCGCGAGATTACGATAAGTCGGCACGGCTCAGAGAGGCATGCTACCGGCCTTTTTGCGGCTCTCGATCACGTCCAGAAACGGGAACGCTTTTCGGCGGACGTGCGCGAAGCGTCCGGCGGGCCTTGTGTCTCCGCCGCCCCGAGCGGGATTTCGATCACCACCGTCTCCCGTTTTCTCGCCCGCGTGATCGTCACGGCAAGTGCGAGATTCTGCCAACGGATCTCCCCGCGCTGCGGCCAGGACGTGGACGAGGGATCGATGCCTGAGCGTCGCTTGATGGCCTCCAGCAACTCGTCCCATGAGACCGGCGGCGTTAGTACGTAATCGGTCCACTTGCCATTGACGAGGAACTGAATCCGGCACGCCTTTCGGTGCATTGCGATGGAAATCTGACGGGCTCCCATGCGAATTGCCCCGACGAAAATCACGTCCAACTCGTGTGTGACGTCTTGGCCTGTCTCGCCCAGCAATTCGCTAACACCAGCTGGTAACGAATCGACGAAATCGACCGGCGACGACAGCTTGGATGCTGACAGCCGGACATCGGGTGCGTTTTCCGCGAGTCCAAGTACGCCGTCGAGCGCGGAATCTCGCAGAACGCGGATTCTCTTGGCCAGAACCCGTGACGGCCTCGGCATCGCGTCAAGCTGCGGTCCAGACGAAACGTACGCCAGGCACGCCTGCACGCCGCCACCCAACGCTCCAGCCTCCCAGGCGTCCGGGAATTCGACCGGCTGAACGACCTCCAGCGGCCGGCCCTCCGGGTTGACCACGTCCGACTTGTCCACAGCCACGTAAGCCGTGAAACGCGACAAGACGTGGCTTTCGAGAGAAACCTGTACAATCCGGTCCATCAAAGCCTTGGCGTTGAGAGTTCGTCCCGCGGCATACTCGTCCTCCAGATCCCGGACTTTCGCCCGGCCCCATACACTGTGCAGCAGATTCGCCGGCGCCGAACGTCCCGCGACCTCTTGCCGCCACGGACGCCCGGCGGCATCCAGGGCGTGGACTCGCACGCGAATCGAATCCCGCTGCTCGCGATGCCTGCCGAAGACCGTCAGCGGACGGTCCACGTACAGATCGGGAACGCGTTCCGGGGTGAGGCTGCCGGCAACCAACTCGCCGTCGATTGCCTCCACGCGAACTTGCGTGAGCAAGGGCGTGCCGATCAGGCGGTGGATGCGGTCCATGGCCTCGTCCAGCCGGTCTTCCGATTCGACCAGTTCGCAGTCGCCCTGGCCCAAGTCCGCCAGCTTGCGGAGGAAGCCGGCATTCACGGCCCGGTCGATGCCAACCGTAAAGATCCGTGGCAGCGATTCCTGCCCGAACCGCCCCAAGCTCCGCAGGATCGCGTCCTCGCCGGTCACCTGGCCGTCGGTGATCAAGACCAGGATCGAGCGGCAGGAATCCGATTGCTTCGGAAACAGTCCCAGTGCGGTCTGCAGGGCCGGTCCCAGTTCCGTTCCGCCCCGAGCATCCACCTTGCCCAGCCACTCCAACATCTGCCATCGCTGGCGATTGTTGCCGGCAACACAGCCGCTCGGCGCGTGCGGCGGTTGTTCGACGACCGAGTCAAACGCCACGACGGTGAACTGGTCCTGGTCCAAGAGCGTGTCGATCATGCGGCCCAGCGCCCGCCGGGCGGCGACCATCTTCCAGCCGCTCATGCTGCCCGAGCGGTCCAGTACGAACACGACTCGCCGCGGCGCCGGCTTTTCCAGCTCTTGGCCCGCCGGTGGGAACAGCGTCAGCGCGAACGTCCCGTGTTGCTCGCCCGTCGCCGCGTGGCAGTGCAGCGACGTGGCGAGCGATTCCCGCGCCACAGGGTATCGCAGAATGAAGTCTCGATTCAGCCGCTCACCGGGTCGCAGCACGACGGTCCAGGGCGGGCCTTCGGCCGTCACCACGCTGTGCAGGCTGCTGCGAATCCGGCGCGGCCAATCTGTATCGGCGGCAGCGACGGTGGCGGGGTCCAACTCGACCTTCAATGACAGCGAGACCGGATTGGGAAACCCTGGCAGCAGGACCGGCGGCGTCACCCGCGATGCATCCGGCACCTGATCGGTGTCCGGAGTTGTGCCTGCGCCCACGGACGGACCGTCCAGGGGAATGCCGGGCGTGTATCGGGGCGCGACGACCAACGGAAAGCGAAACGTCGCCTCGCCGTCCGAAACGGGCACCGGCCCGACCAAGGTCAGTTCCACCACGGCCTCTTCGTGCGGCGGGAGATTGCCCACGCGCAGATGGAACACGCCGCTCCGCTCCTCCTCGGCGATCGCCGCACGATGGCCGCGCGCGATGGCCGCATCGTATTCTTCCCGCGCCTGGCCACGCTCTTTCAGTTCACCATCCACCGTTCGCCCGGCGACTTGCATGCGAAAGCTGGTGACGGCGGCACGATCCGGCAAAGGAAAGATGTAGGTCGCTTCCAGCGGCTCGTCGAGCGCGTTGCGGAACGTCTGCCGGACGCGAGTTTCCGCGATCAATCCGGCGATCCGGGCTTCGACGTCCAAGGCGGTCAGCGGCAATCGGCCGCGTTCGGTCTCCAATGCTCCAAAGCCGGCCTCGTGGTCCACGGCGTCTGACACAAGCGCCTGGTCCATCACAACGTCCACGTCACGATACATGGTCATCTCCTTGGTTCATTGTGTTTTGGCGATGGCCGAGGTCGTGGCCATCTTCTTCGATGATGACGCCCTCCGCGATGATTCCGGCCTCGGCCAGGGCCGCAAGCAGTCCGTCGATCGCAGGTCGGATCGCATGCAGTGCGGCGGTCTCAGGCTGCTTCCCCGATCGACCCTCGACGATCAGGGATACGCCTGAGGCCAGCGGCAGGACAACGGCCGGCCTGGCCGTAACGGCGACAGCCGAGGCAGCGCGGCCTTGCCTGTACGCCGTCGCCGGCTCCGCCGCCCAGAATCGCGCTCGAACCTCAACCGCCGGGGCAACTCCGAGTGCGGGACCGGAATCGGCGGATTTCAACAAATCGTCGGGCGATGCCGGCACTGTTCGCTGGGTCTGCTGGGCCGCCGCTGTTTCCCAGAACCCGGCTGGCAGAGCCGCCCATCGCTTCAGGCTGCTGATATCCGCGCCGGCGATGTTCTTCTGGATGTCCACCAGCGACATGCCGCGGGCCTGCAGGCGCTTGACGGCCACGATTTGCAGCAGATGGCGCCGGCCGTAGTAGGCCGTTCGGCCCCGCATTTCCACGGGCCGATCCAGGACTCCGATGGTCGTATAATAGCGGATCGTCCGTGCGTCGGGCACCTCCCGCACGCGACCCGAAGCCTGCCCCTCATACGGCGCCGCGTTCAGGGCCTGTCCCGCCAATTCCACCAGTTCTTCCAGTCTCCAGCGTTCGTTCATGCCTGGATTATAACGCTGTCAAATAACACTGTCGATATCCGGGCGTGCAAAATTTCGCCCTCCGTTCGACGGTCCAGCTGCGGCGAAATGGCCGCGCGCTCACCGGTCCCAGTTCTCGCGTTTTCCCGTCTGGTAGATGTCCTCGACCTGCGCTTCGCTGATGCCGTTTCCGCTGGCCAGTCTCCGCACCAGTCCCTGGCGAGCTTCCTCACGGCTCTTGCGCAGCCTGGCCGCGGCTTCGTGCTGCCCCGCCTGCTCCATGCTGTCCGCGTGCTTGACCGACATCTCGGTCAGTCGCTCGTACGAGGTACGGTCGGCGCGGCTTGGGGCACCCGCAACGCCCCGCCGCACGTCGGGCACTTGACCACTTTGCCAGCCAATTCCGGAATCATTCACCAGCCATGAAGCCAAGCTTCACAGGTTGAATTGTTGCCAAGCAGCCGAAGTCCACACTGCTCACACTGAGTCGCCCCCCGTCGCGGCTGGAACGGCTTGCCGGTACAATGGGATCATTCGACCGCGATCGAGCATGGGCCTGTTGTCAGTAAGGAAAGGATCTGCCATGGGTAACCTGTTATCGTTGCGAAATCCCGGTTTGGCTCAATCGCTGCGCTGGGCCGCCTGGCTCGCCTTTTTCGTCTTGGGTTTGGCGCGGGCCGACGCTGCCGAGCCGCTGTTCTTCATCCAGCTCAGCGACCCGCAGTTCGGGATGTACACTGCGAATGCGGACATGCAGCAGGAGACGGCCAATTTCGAGTTTGCCATCGCTACGGTCAACCGGCTCAAACCGGCCTTTGTGGTCGTCACGGGCGACCTGGTGAACAAGGGCGGCGACAAGACACAGGCGGACGAGTACCTGAGGATCGCCGCCAAGCTCGATCCTGCCATCCCGCTGTACCAACTGCCGGGCAACCACGACATCGGCAACGAACCGACGGCGGAGAGCATCGCAGCGTACGTAGGCCGGTTCGGTCCGGACCATTACAGCTTCCGCTGCGGTCCCCTGGTGGGGTTGATGCTCAATTCCGGGCTCATTCACTCCCCCAAAGCTGTCGCGCAGGAGGCGGAACAACAGGACGCCTGGCTGAAAGCCGAACTGGAGAAAGCCAAGCAGGAAGGGGTGCGTCATGCGATCGTCTTCCAGCACCACCCCTGGTTCATTGCGAGCATCGACGAGCCGTCGGGATACCATAACTTGCCCGCTTCGAAGCGGCGGCCGTACCTCGATTTGTTCCAGCAGTTTGGCGTGACGCACGTCTTCGCCGGCCACCACCATGCCAACGCCACGGCGACATACAATTCCCTGGAGATCGTCACCACCGGGGCGATCGGCAAGCCGTTGCGGAAGGACGTTTCCGGAATGCGGATTGTCATTGTCCGCGACAGCGGCATCGAGCACCGGTTCTACCACCTGGGCGAGATCCCCGACCGGATTGTGCTGACGCCGTAAACAATTCCATCCGCATCCTTTCCGCGTTCCTCGCCGCCGTCGCGCCCTGGGCCGCGGCGGTGGTCGCTGGCCCCTGCGAAACATCCCCGAATTCTCACGAATTCGGCTACGCGCAACTTCGAAGCCCGGAGTCGTTCGCAGCCGGACCCGGCGGTTCGTGCGGTTTCTTGAGCCATGCCTAAACCTCCCCCGACACGGCAGTTAGGGGAGATTGAAGGATGTGGCAAGGGACGGTAAGGTAAATGGGATCGTGTTTCCGTCCGCCCTTTCACTTACCAACAGGAGTCTGCACACCGTGAAAAAAGTCGTTCTGTCTGTCGTTGCGCTCGCGTTGCTGTCCATTATGACCGTTCCGATTTGCGCCGAGGAGGGGTGGGTCAGCCTGTTCGACGGCAAATCCTTTGCCGGCTGGAAGGCCAGTGAAAACAAGGACTCGTGGAAAATCATCGACGGCCAGTTGGTGTGCCACGGGCCGCGAAGCCATTTGTTCTACGACGGGGAGTTGAAGCCGTTCAAGGATTTTGAGTTCAAGGCCGAGGTGATGACGACGCCCGGCAGCAACTCGGGCATCTACTTCTCCACCCGCTTCCAGCCCGAAGGGTGGCCGAAGTATGGGTACGAAGTCCAGGTCAACAACACGCACACGGACCCCAAGAAGACCGGCGGCCTGTACGGAGTGTCCGACGTGTTCGAGGCTCCGGCCAAGGACGGGAAGTGGTTCGAGATGCACATCGCGGTCCAGGGCAAGCACGTGACGGTCAAGGTCGACGGCAAGACGGTGGTGGACTACACCGAACCGGCCGGCAAGGAGCCGCCCAAGGACGGGTTTGTGCGAGTGATCAGCGAAGGCACGTTTGCTCTGCAGGCCCACGACCCCAAGAGCGAGGTGCATTACAAGAACATCCGCGTCAAGAAGCTGCCCTAACGCGGCCATGGCCGCGATCGAATTTTGGAGTGCGGTGCCTGCCTTGTCACCGCTTTGGACGGCGGCCTGGAGCGTCGCGGCGGATTGGATTCAGGAGACGAAGCGCGGGACCTGAACTCAAAGCGGCGGTCGTTGCGTCGCCATCCAGCCAAAGCGGCGACAAGGCGCCGCACTCCAAGATGGCCGATGCGGGCAACCTGGGAACGAAGACTCTCGTGAGCGACAAACAATGACCAAGAAAATCCGCACCTTCGTCGCCGTCGAGTTGTCTCCGGCCGTCGTGGCCCAGGCGGTCAGCCTGGTGGAACTGCTGCGGCCGGCCGGAGCCGACTGCAAGTGGGTCGAGTCGCAGAACATGCACTTGACGCTCAAGTTCCTCGGCGATGTGCGCGACGAGGATACGGCGGACGTGTGCCGGGTCGTGACGAAGGCGGCGGCCGAATTTGAACCGTTTGAGATTGCTTTGGGCGGCGCCGGAGCGTTCCCGAACGCCCGACGCCCGCGGACGCTGTGGATCGGCGTCACGCAGGGCGAGAAGGAACTGGTCCGCTTGCAGACGGCCATCGAGCGGGTCCTTGCCAAACGCGGTTTTCCCAAGGAGCACCGGGCCTTTCATCCCCATTTGACGATCGGCCGCGTTCGTGAAGGCGGCCCGGCGACGGCGGAGTTGGGACAGCGGATCGAAGCGCAGGCCGATTTTGCCGCGGGAACTTCCACCGTTCGCGAGGTCGTGGTGTTTGCCAGTTATTTGTCCAGCACAGGGCCGACCTACGAACCGCTGGGCCGGGCGGCCTTGGGCGGCCAAAGCGATAGTCTGAACCAATAGGAATTCGATGCAGTCGCGGATTGGGGCAGATTGGCGAGAAGGGCGGAGATGCAGGAGATTTGCGTGTACGAGTACGTGTACGAGTACGTCAGGACGGCAGGCGCCAACCGGCTCCCCGCGTACTCGTACACTTACTCGTGCACTCGTATCTCTTCCCGCTCCCACTCCGATGACTTTCGCCGGATGAGTCTCCTGCGGAGCCAGCCAAGTTCACCGGCTGCCCGAGGAACGAAATTCTCACTTCGTCGCTCATTTCTGACCAGAAAGGCTCCTCATCATGCCCATCACATTCACCTGTCCTCACTGCGGCAGACAGACCAACGTTGCCGACCAATATGCCGGGCAGTCCGGGCCGTGCGCCGGCTGCGGGCAGACGATCAAAATTCCAGGGCCAAGCCTGTCCGCGGCGCTGCAGCCGAGTTACGCCCCGCCCGCCAAGAGTTCCGGCGGTAGCGGCGTGGCGATCGTGGTGATTGTGATTGCGTGTCTCTTCGGCGTGCTCATCTGCGGCGGCATCTTGGTCGCCCTGCTGCTGCCCGCCGTGCAGGCAGCCCGCGAGGCGGCCCGCGAGGCGGCCCGCCGCACGCAATGCACGAATAACCTCAAGCAGATCGCCCTGGCCTTTCACAATTACCACGACGTGTATGGGTCGTTTCCGCCGGCGTACATCCCGGACGAAGACGGCCAGCCGATGCACAGCTGGCGCGTGCTGATTCTGCCGTTCCTGGAATGTCAACACATCTATAACCAGTACAAATTCGACGAACCATGGAACAGCCCGAACAATCTGGCGGTGACGAATCAACACGTCCCCGCCTACTCGTGTCCGTCTTCGCCGGGCGGTCCTGCGATCCGGGAGACGAGTTACATGGTCATAACCGGTCCGAGCACGGTCTTTGATGGGGGCAAAGCGTGTCGATTCTCAGACATCCGCGACGGCACGTCGAACACGATCATGGTGGTCGAAGTGGCCGGTACGGGCGTCAACTGGGGCGAGCCGAAGGACTTGGACGCCAGCACGTTGACCTATCCGCTGGGCGCGCGGGGCGGCAGCACGCCCGCCAGCTATCACCCCGGCGGCCTGAACGCGGCCATGTGCGACGGGTCCGTTCGGTTTATCGCCTATGCGGTGTCCCCTCAAACGTTTAACGCGCTGATCACCAAGGCCGGCGCAGAGATGGTCCAAGGTTACTGAGAGCGCCAAAAGCCCGGCTTTTTCGGAAAAGCCGGGCTTCTTATCGAACTTAGCGCAGGTCGTGATTTCCCCTCGACGAGCCTTGGGTCCGTGTGGTATTTTACTGGGTTCTCAGCCGCAGCGACCAGATGCGCTCCGCGAGCCTTACGAGCAACTCGTTTGCTACGGTTAAATGTAACAACAGATAAATAACTTCATTTATCTAAGGAAACCTGCCCGTGAGACGTCCTTTCATCGCCGGAAACTGGAAAATGAACCTGAACCGCGCCAGCTCGACGGGGCTGGCACGTGACTTGGTCGAGCGCGTCAGGAGTGTGACCACGGTCGAGATCGCGGTCTGTCCGCCGAGTCCCTATTTGGATACGGTCGGCAGCGTTGTGAAAGGTACCAGCGTGGGTCTCGGCGCCCAGAACATGTATCATGAAAAGGACGGCGCTTTTACGGGCGAAATCAGCGCGGCCATGCTGGTGGACGTGGGCTGCAAGTATGTGATTCTGGGGCACAGCGAGCGACGGCGCATCCTGGGCGAATCGAACGAGGCCGTGTGTCGCAAGGTGCATGCCGCAATTGCGGCCGGATTGGTCCCGATTGTCTGCGTGGGCGAGACGCTGCAGGAGCGAGAAGCGGGCAAGACGTTTGACATCGTGCGCGAGCAGGTCTACGGCTCGTTGGCCGGCCTGAAGGTGGAGCAGGCCAAGAGCCTAGTGATTGCCTACGAGCCCGTCTGGGCGATCGGCACGGGCGTCAACGCGACACCGGAGCAGGCCGAGGAGGTACATGCCGACCTGCGAAATGCGTTGGAGGGTCGGTTGGGCGCTACGTTGGCGGCCGAGATGCGGATCCAGTACGGCGGCAGTGTGAAACCGAGCAACGCGAAGGAACTGCTGGCCAAGGAGAACATTGACGGAGCATTAGTCGGCGGCGCGTCGCTGAAAGCCAGCGATTTCGTGCCGATCATCGAGGCGGCGCGCGGGTAGGATCCCTTCGACAATAAAACGTGACTGCCTGCGGAGAGGCTGTGAAAGAACTGAGACAGGCACCTCGCAGCCCCCTGTTTTTCCAGGGATTAACGCGGTGCCAGCTCGGAGCCAGTCCCATTTTTTCACAGCCTCGGAGCGAAAACTTACAACGGAGTTACCTGTTCCATGACGTCTGTACTGTTTGCGGCCGGCACGCTTTTGCACTACGTGTTCGGAATCTTGATGTTCGTTGTTGGGGTGTTCTTGATTTTGCTCGTGCTGGTCCAGCGGGGACGCGGCGGCGGCTTGACCGGCGCCCTGGGCGGCATGGGCGGCCAGAGCGCCTTTGGCACCAAGGCGGGCGACATGTTCACGCGAGTGACCATGGTGACCGCCGGGGTCTGGATCGTGTTGTGCATGCTGGCCATTTGGTTCCTGGGGTCCCAAGACACGTGGGGGACGTCGAGCCGAACACGACCGGCCGGGGGAACGTCGGCGCCCGCGAGCTTTCCTGAACGAGAGGAGCCCGTGGGCACCGTGGCTCCGGCCTCCGGCGGCGGCACCGCCGGTCCGAGTACGGCGACCGGTGATGCGGGCGAAACCGCGGCCGCGCCCGGCGGCGGTTCCGAAGCGTCGCCGGACACCTCGCCAGCTCCGGCGGCTCCCAAAGCGAAAGAATAACCCCTGCAGGCTGGCCCGCCGTAGCATGGCTCTCCGAGCCGTGCGGTTTCCGCCGGCGGTTCGAGCTGAACGGCACGGCTCGGAGAGCCATGCTACCAGGCCGGTACGTCCGGTTCCCAGTGTGTGCGATATGGTTAGCCCGTTATTGAGCATGACCGGTCACGGCGAGGCCCAGCGCCACGAAGCAGGCGTGCGGGTGGCGGTCGAGGTGCGCACGGTCAACAACCGGTTTCTCAAGCTGTTGTTGAGGGTTTCCGAGGGTTACGGCGGTTTGGAGCCGCAAATCGACGCCGTGATCCGCAATCAGTTGCGGCGAGGTGCGGTGACGGTCAACGTGCGCGTGGACCGCGAGTCGTCGCCGGACGATTTTCGGCTGAACGAGGTCGTGCTGGCCAGCTACTATCGCCAACTGCAGGAATTGGCTCAGCGTGCCGGTTGGGCCGGCGACGTGCGGATCGACTCGATTTTGGCCCTGCCGGGCGTGGTCGCGGAGAACGCGGGGCACCGCCTGGACGTCGATGCCGTCTGGCCGCTGGTCGAACGTACGCTGACCGAAGCGCTGCAAAACCTGTCGCAGATGCGTGCCGAGGAGGGCGCGGCGATGGGCCGGGACCTGCATGCCAACTGCCGGGCCATTGCCGCGGACCTGGACCAGATCGAGCAGCGCGCGCCGCTGGTCGTCGAGGCCTATCGGCAACGGCTGCTAGAGCGGCTGAACAAACTGCTGGACGAATTCGGCCTGGAGGTCCAGCCGGCGGAGGTGGTCCGCGAAGTCGGGCTGTTCACGGACCGCAGCGACATCTCCGAGGAGATCGTGCGGCTGCGCAGCCACTTGCAGCAATTCGAGGCGATCGCCCGGACGGAACAAAGCAGCGGTCGGAAGCTGGAGTTTGTGATCCAGGAGATGCTGCGGGAAACCAACACGATCGGCTCCAAGGCCAACGACGCGGAGATTGCCCGCCACGTCGTCGAGGTCAAGACGTCCGTCGAGCGCATGCGAGAAATGATTCAGAACATCGAATGAGCGGTTCATCTGCGGGCAGACTGGTGATCATCTCCGGCCCTTCCGGGGCGGGGAAATCGACCGTGGTTCGGCAGTTGCTGGACACCTGCCCGCTGCCGCTGCAGTTGAGCGTTTCGGCCACGACGCGTTCGCCGCGGCCGGGCGAGCGGGATGGAGTGGAGTACCACTTCGTGTCGCACGACGAATTCTGTCGCCGCCGGGCGGCGGGAGAGTTTTTGGAGTGGAAAGAGGTCTTCGGACGCGGCCACTTGTACGGCACCCTGCGGAGTGAGACGACCGCTGGTCTGGCCGCCGGGAAATGGATCATTCTGGAAATCGACGTGGAAGGCGCACTGGCGGTCCTGCAACAGCATCCGGAGGCGATCACCATTTTCGTCCACCCGGGATCGATGGAAGAATTGGAGCGCCGTCTCCGCGGCCGGGGGACGGACTCGGAGGAGTCGATCCAGCGGCGGTTGACGGTCGCGCGCCGCGAACTGGCGTGCAAAGACCGCTACCGATATGAAGTCATTAACGATTCGAAGGACCGGGCGGTCCGGGAAATCTGTGAGATTTTGAGGTCCCAGGCCGGATGTTGTCACGAAAGAGGCTAACGCATGCTCGACGAACTGAAAGAAGAAGCAATTGTCAACAAGGTGGGCGGCAGGTTCAAGCTGTCCACGCTGATTCAGAAGCGGCTGGTCCAGTTGAATCAGGGCAGCCGGCCGCTGGTCAACATGAAAACTGCTGATCGCATGAAGATCGTGCTCCAGGAAATTGCGCAGGACAAGATCTACCTGGACAGTTCGAACCAGGTACGGATCACCGGCGAGATGCCGGGCATCCGTGAGGAGCCGGAACTGAACCTGGGCGACCTATGAACGGCCGTGAACTGATTATCGGCGTGACCGGCGGCATCGCCGCCTACAAGACGGCCGCTTTGGTCAGCCGCCTGGTGCAGGCCGGCGCCGGGGTGAGCGTGGTGATGACGGAGGCGGCCACCCGCTTCGTCGGGACCACGACTTTTCAGGCGCTGACCGGCAGACCCGTGGGGACGAGCGTATTCGACCAGCCGCACGTGCCGCTGGGCGCACACATCCAACTGGCCGAAAAGGCCGACCTGTTGTGCGTGGCTCCGGCGACCGCCAACTTCCTGGCCAAAGCCGCTCACGGCATCGCGGACGATCTGCTGAGCACCTTGTACCTGTCCTTCGCCGGGCCGGTGCTCGTGGCCCCGGCGATGAACACCGTGATGTGGAACAAGCCCAGCGTGCAGCGCAACGTCCAGCAGTTGCGCGCCGACGGCGCTCACGTCATCGACCCGGAAGAGGGCTGGCTCAGCTGCCGCGCCCGCGGCGCGGGCCGGATGGCCGATCCGGATGTGATTTTTGCAGCGATCCGCAGCAAGCTGACCGACGGCTGATGAACAATGTACCTGCTGGAAAACCCCGTCTTGCAGCGTGAATTGCTGGTGAATCTCCGCACGCTGCGGGCGTTTGTCCTGTTGTTCTTCTATCAAGCGTTGCTGGCCGCGCTGGTCTATTTCGCCTGGCCGCAAGACAAGCGGTTGGACTTGACGTCGAACCCCTCGGCGGCGCGGAACCTGGTGGATTTGTTCTTCATCGGCCAGTACGTGCTCGCCTCGCTGATGACTCCCAGCTTTGCGGCGGGCGCGATCACGGGGGAGAAGGAGCGCAAGACCTACGAACTGCTGTTGGCCAGTCCCTTGCGTCCGGGCGCGATCGTGGCGGGCAAGTTGATCGCTTCGCTGACGCACCTAGCCGTTCTCATTTTTTCTTCCCTGCCCATTGTCATGCTCTGCCTGCCGCTGGGCGGCGTGTCGTTCTACGAGGTCCTGGCGGCCTACCTGGGGCTGATCGTGTCGGTGATGACGTTCGGCATGATCAGCGTCGCCTGCAGCAGCTATTTCCACCGCACGGTCGCGGCGCTGGTCGTGTCCTATCTGTTGATCCTGCCGTTGGCCATGACCGCCGTGCTGATGTGGCGCGCGCTGTCCGAGATGGGCGAGTTTCGGCTGTTGCTGACGCTGACCGTCGTGCCGGCCCTGGGCGCGGGAATCTGTATTTCGCTGTTTGCCAACACCTGCGCGCGGCTGCTGTACCCGCCGGACGTGGGCAGCGAAGGCAAGGAGGTGGTGGATCTGGAGGAAGAAGCTCGCGAAGCCGTGGGCCTGGTCATCCAGCGCGATCAGTTCCCGGACCGGCTGTTCGCCCCGGCCCGCCGGGATTTCCTGCTGCCGGACGGCGCCAACCCGGTGTACGACAAAGAGATCCGCAGCGAGATCTTCAGCCAAGGCACGCTCATGCTGCGCGTCGTGATCCAGGTCAGCATGGTGGTGGCCATCCCGTTGATGGCCGCATGTCTGTACATTTGGCCCAGGTACGCCCCTTGGTACGTGAGCTACGTGCTCTTGTTCAACATGCTGGTCGGCCCCGTGTTCTCGGCCGGCACGGTGACCAGCGAACGCGAGCGGCAGACGCTGGACTTGCTGCTGACGACGCCGATCACGCCCTGGCAGATCCTGTGGGGCAAGTTGCTCGCGGGACTGCGCGTGTCGAGCGTGTTGACGACGTTTCTGCTGTGGCCGCTGCTGCTGGCTTGCCTGATGGTTTCCAGCTACTGGACGAACATCCCGGCGGTGGGCGGCTATCTGGGCATCGTGCTGGTGACCTGCTTGACCACGGCCGTGATCGCCCTGTTCTGTTCCGTGCTGTTTCACAAGACCTCGATCAGCCTGATGACGGCCTACGGGGCGATCATCGTGCTGTTCTGCGCGCCGCTGGCGGCCCGGTTTTTTGCCGAGAGTTTCTTCCCGGACCACGAAGCGACGCCCTACGTGGTGCAGGCCGGGCTGACCAGTCCGTTCGCCGCTACGTTCGCGCTGCCGCTGGACGTGGAAATCTCGGCCGACGCGGGGCGAGCGCCGGTGCGGGGCGACCTGCCGCTGCTGGCCGGCTTCGGCGTTTTCACCGCCGCCTTGAATCTGGCCCTGATGTCGGTCATGATCTGGCTGTTCAACGTCCGCTGGCGAGTGTCGCAGTGACGCGCAGCGGGATACGGGATGCGGGATACGGGATACGAGATACGGGATACGAGAAGCGCGAATCCGGAACCCGGCCCCCTGAACACCGAACACCGATCACCGATTACCAATTACCGAGCACTCCGTCATGCCAGACCCACGCTACCGAATCGAAGACACCGGGGAGATCTTCACTCCGGCCCTGATCGTCTTTCGTGAACTGCTGGAGCAGAACCTGGACGCGATGATCCGCATCGCCGGGCGGCCCGATCGGCTGCGGCCGCACTGCAAGACGCACAAAATTGCCGAGATTGCGCAGCTGGAATTGGCCCGGGGCATCGTCAAGCACAAGTGCGCCACGCTGGCCGAAGCCGAGATGCTGGCGCGGGCCGGCGTGCGCGACATCTTCCTGGCCTACAACCTGGTCGGCCCCAATCTCGGGCGGGCCGTGCGGTTGCTGCAATCCTACCCCGGCGTGCGTGTGGCGGTGACGGCGGACCATCCCCGCCCCGTGGCAGCCTTGGGCCAGGCGATGCGCGAGGCGGGGCTGTCGATCGACGTCCTGCTGGACATCGACACGGGCATGCACCGAACCGGGATCGAAGTCGGCCCGCAGGCTCTGGCCCTGTACCGGCAGATCGCCGGCACGCCGGGCCTGCAGTCGGGCGGGCTGCACGTGTACGACGGCCAGCACCAGCAAAGCGCCCTGGCCGAACGGAGCGCGGCGGTGCATGCGTCCTGGGCACGCGTGGTTCCGTTCCGCGACCAACTGCGGGCCGCCGGACTGCCGGTGCCCCGGATCGTGGCCGGCGGGACCGGGACCTTTCCGGTGTACGCCGCGATCGACGACCCGACGTTGGAGTTGAGCCCCGGCACGACCGTGTTCTACGACGCCGGGTACACGGACGCGTTTCCGGACCTCCCGTTCCAGGCCGCCGCCGTGCTGTTGACGCGAGTTGTCAGCCGGCCGGGCCCCGACCGTGTGACGGTGGATCTAGGTTCCAAGGCCTGCGCCGCGGACCCTCCGGCCGGTCGCCGGCTGGTCTTTCCCGAACTGCCGGAGGCCGAACAAGTGCTGCAGAACGAGGAGCACCTGATCCTGAAGACGCCCCGCGCGGAACAGTTCCAACCCGGCGACGAGTTGCTCGCCATCCCCCGGCACATCTGCCCCACGACCGCGCTGCACAAGCAAGTCTACGTCGTGTCCGGCGGCCGGCTCGTCGGCCGCTGGGACGTCGCCGCGCGGGACCGGTGTCTGACGATTTGAAGAGCAGTGACCAACCGTGTCCGGCGGCAGCCGATAACTCTGGCATCGAAGCCGGGGCGGAAAAAATCCTTTCCCCAGGCGGGCTGCCGCCACTTGCAGGATGGCCGACTCTTGTCGATAAAGGGAGGAATTCCGAATGGTTACTCAAACTGAAGCGAACCGTGCCATGTCCAAAAAAACAACCAAAAACGACGAAGCGGTGGAAGAATCGGGGGCCGTCGGCAAGATGAAGTCGGTCCTGGAGGAAAACGTCAATCTGCGGACGGCGCTGCGGCAGATTGAAAAGCAGTTTGGCGAGGGGGCCATCATGCCCTTGGGCGCCGATCGGCGCGGGCCGATCCCCGGCATCCCTACGGGCAGCCTGTCGCTGGACATCGCCCTGGGCGGCCAGGGGATTCCTCGCGGCCGCATCATCGAAATCTTCGGTCCGGAATCCAGCGGCAAGACGACGCTCGCACTGCACGTCGCCGCGCAGGCCCAAAAGACCGGCGGCATCGCGGCCATCATCGACGCCGAACACGCCTTCGATCCCATTTGGGCCAAGAAGTTGGGCGTCGAACTGGACACGCTGCTGGTCAGCCAGCCCACCTCCGGCGAAGAAGCGATGCAGATCGCCGAGATGCTGATCAAGTCGAACGCGGTGGACGTGATCGTCGTCGATTCGGTGGCCGCCCTGGTGCCCAGGCAGGAACTGGAGGGCGAAATCGGCGACACGCACGTCGGCCTCCAGGCGCGGCTGATGAGCCAGTCCATGCGCAAGCTGACCGGGGCGATCGCCAAGAGCAAGACGGCCGTGATCTTCATCAACCAGATCCGCGAAAAAATCGGCGTGATGTTCGGCAATCCCGAAACGACGCCGGGCGGCCGGGCGCTGAAGTTCTACTCGTCCTGCCGCATCGACGTCCGCCGCATCGGCCAACTGAAGGAGGGCGAAGAAGTCGTGGGCCAGCGCGTGCGGGCCAAAGTCGTCAAGAACAAAGTCGCGCCGCCGTTCCGCGTGGCGGAGTTCGACATGATGGCCATCAACGGCATCAGCTACGAGGGCGATGTGCTGGATCTGGCCGTCGCCGCCAAACTCGTCGCCCGCAGCGGGGCCTGGTTCAAGTACGGCGAGACCTACCTGGGACAAGGCAAGGAGAAGGCGCGCAACTTCTTGATCGAAAACCCCCAAGTCACGGCCGAACTCCGCGAAAAGGTCCTCGGCTCGGGGGCCGCCGCCTCGCCCGGCGCCCCAGTGGGCGCTGCGGACGAGGGCGAAGCATAGCCCGGTGCCGGGGAATCCAGCGGTCGATCCGCAACCGTCGGACGTCGAGGGCCGGACCTTCCATGTCCGCAACGTATGTTGGATTCCCGGCAAGGGACTACGCTGGCTGCGGAGGCGTCATCCAGGTGAGTTGGTGCTCGATGTTGGGGGCCAGTTGGTAGGTCTTGACGTGCCTGGCCAGCGGTTCGCCGACGATCTCGATTCTCTGCAGATCGCCTTCGCCCAGTCCCGCTTCGGCACAGTAGTTCAGATAGCCGATCTTCGCAAAGTCGATACCCATCAACTCGACGGCCACGCGATCGGCGGCCAGCCAGTCGCGGCTGACGACACAGATGCGATGCGCGACGGGAGTGCCGCGCGTGGGGCCGAATCCCTCCATGCCCTCATAGCCATCGATCACCGCCAGGTCGGGATGGAAGCGCTCGGCGAGAGCGAACAGGTTGTAGTTGATCCCCCGAATCCCGCCGCCATGCGCGATCGGTTTGTCGCTCTTTGCCCCCGCTTTGCCGCGTCCGCGCGATGCAAACCCGAGGTCCTTGATCGGAGCGCCGAAGATGATGTTCTTCAGCGACAACGTGGCCACGACTTGATCGTGAGTCTTCACTTTCGCGGCCGAAATGAGGAAGTTGTTACGGTCCAGCAGCAGGCGCGACATCCGCACCGCACGAGGTCGGAAGTCCCGCTGGTCGAAGACGTGGACGACGTCAGGGGGCTCCTGGTCGAGGTCCACCAGCTTCACACCGTATTTTGCCGCCACGCGCGGGTAGCCGTAGTTGGCGAAGCCCTCCAGGGTCGGTCCCATGCCGGCCGACTCGGCGATGACCGCGCCGTCCAGCTTGCCGATGGATTTGAGGAACTCCAGAATGCCCTCCAGGCAATCGGCGTGCGTGGCGGAAAGGGGGACATCGATGGCGACGTTGTTCGGCTTGATGACCACGCGGCGGGAACTTCTGGAGGAAACCGGCTTTTCCGCAGCCTCCGTCCGGCGTCTGGGGACGATGCTGCCCAACCCGGCGATTCACAGCGCCTCCTGCCACGTGGTGCTGGCCGAAGGCTGCTGCCGAAACGCCGAGCCGGATTTGGATCCGCTGGAGAACATCGACGTGCTGCTGCGGCCGCGATCCGACGTGCCGGCCATGATCCGCAACGGCGAACTGTGCCACGCGCTGGTGATTGCCGCGTTTGCGTTGCTGGAGTAGTAGCATGGCTCTCCGAGCCGAGCTATCTCAGCGAGGGGTTGGACCACCAGCTGCGGACGCGGCCCTGCAGCGCCGGTTTGGGCTGCGGAGGTTCGACGTCGCCGGGCAGTTCGATAGTGACTTCCCGTGGAGGGTCGGCGGGCGAGTTCCATTCCGTGGGTGGTGAAACAGCCGCCGGCGCCGGAACCGCAGGCGGCCAGACGGCAGACGGACCGAGCAAGGACGCCGGCGCATCCGGCGGCGACGGATCGGCCGCCGGCGCGTCCACGGGGACGCCAATGTCGATTTGCAGATCCGGGTTCTCCGGTCCGTTGGGATTTGTGCTTCCGCGGCCCGCCGGCGCTTGCCGGTCTTCCGCCGCCGACAATTGCCGGAGCCGTTCGGCCTGCTTCTCGAGTTGGGCCAGGCGGCGCTCGCGGATTCGCTGGATCAGCGTCCGCGGCGGCCGCTCTGCGGGCGGTTGTCCGCCGCCGGATGCCGGCGCCGCCGCCGCAGGTCCCGTATCGTGGTGTGCCTGCTCAGCGTCAGGATCAGGCAGCGTATCGGCAGAGCGGAGCTGACCGGGGTTGCGCCACAAGTCCGGATGCGAACCGGGGTTCGCGGCCTCGGCCGCTGGATTGCGGACGGGATTGCGCAGCGGGTTGATCACCAGGCCGCGATCGGCCGCCGGCAGCATCGCCGCCGCGATCGTGCAGGCGGCGGCAAACAGGCTGCGGATCGTCATCATGCGCATATTCATCACAGCTTTCCTCCTCCTCATCCCTTCGCGCCGTCCGGGAGCCGGACGCTACGGGGTCCCTATCTAGCATCGGCTGGATCCGGCCTGGTATTGATTGCGACCGGCACAGAAGCGGCGAGGAGCCTCAAAACGAGGCCAACGTGAACTTAACCGGCTGCACCGCTGGCGCCATTCCGCTCACTCATTTCTCGAACGATGCTACAGCGTCCAGCCCTCGCGATAGGGCGGATGGAGCAGTCGGTTTGCCGCCTCGGAGTTCTTGAACTGCAGCTTCTCGGCGTCCCAGTACAGCTTCTCCTGGGTGCGGATGGCGATGTTGCCCATCAGCACCACGGCCGCCAGATGCGCGGCATGGTCCACGAAGTTGCTGCCGGCCGGCTTGCCGCCCTTGCAGGCATCGATCCATTCCTGGTAATGGCCGGGCGAACGCGGCAGGACCTGCGGCGGCTTGCCGACCTCCTGCATCCTCGATTCCGGCAGCAGTCGATGGCCCAGCAGCATGCCGTCATCGCCGGCGATCAACGTGCCGTCGTTCACAAAGATGTTCTTGCCTCCCTCGACTTCTTTCGGGATCGGCGGCATCATCCCGCCGTCGTACCAGCGGATGAGGAGTTCCGGCCGGTCGCCTTCGGCTGCGAAGCGGAACGTGACGATCGACGCCAGCGGCGCCGTTTCGTTTTTGATCTCGTCCGGCGCGTTCCAGTGCGTCGAACAGGCCTCGACGCTCTCCGGCCAGCCCAGTTTCAGGGCCTTGAAGGCCGCGGACAGATTGTGGCAGCCGATGTCGCCCAAGACGCCCGTGCCGAAGTCCCACCAGCCGCGCCAGCTGAACGGCAGGTAACAGGGATGGTAGGGCCGCTGGGGCGCGGGTCCCAGCCACAGGTCCCAGTCCAGATCCGGCGGCACGGGCGGCGTTTCCTTCGGGCGCGGAATGCCGCGCGGCGAGATGTCCGGCCGGCGGTTCGACCAGCCGTGGATCTCGCGGACCTTGCCGATCGCGCCGGCCCAGATGAATTCGCTTACCAGCCGCGCTCCCTCGCTGGCCTGGCCCTGATTGCCCATCTGCGTCGCCACGCCCGCGGCCTTGGCCGCTTTGCCGATCTCGATCGCCTCCTGCACGCTGTGCGTCAGCGGCTTTTGGCAGAATACGTGCTTGCCCATCTTCAAGGCCATCATCGTGACCACGGCATGATTGTGGTCCGGCGTGGCCACCATCACAGCGTCGATGCTCTTCTCCGTTTCCAGCATCTTGCGGAAGTCGCGGTATCCCTTGGCTTGCGGAAACTGCTTCAACACAGCGGCCACGCGGTTGGCATCCACGTCGCACGCGGCGACGACGTTTTCGGTCGGCACGCTGCGGATGTCGTTGAAGCCCATCCCGCCGGGCCCCACCGTGGCGACGTTCAGTTTGTTGTTGGCCGAGGGCGTGTCGGCCGTGCCCAGCACGTGCCGCGGGATGATGGTGAACGAGGCCACCGTGGCCGTGCTGGCGAGGAACTGGCGACGATCAAAGCCGGGCTTGTTACTCATCGGTCGATCTCCTGGGAAGGCGGTAGAAAGGCAGGAACACGGGGCATGGCCCCGCGCGCCATTGTAAACCAGAGGCTCGCGCAGGGTCATCACCAGATCGCCGAAAAACAACGGGAGTCCGGAGTCCGCAGCCACCGCTACCCCCGGATCGGCCCCAGCAACATAAGAATGAGGATCGTAATGCCCAGCAGGAGCAGGCCGGCCGCCCACATGATCAGGTTCTTCTTGAAACGCCAGGTCTCTTTCTCCACGGTGGACCGCGACCGCAACTCGACGGCATCATTGCCGGAGTCGATCGTCTTTAGCGGATCGCGCAAGCGCACGGTTCCGCCGTCCGGCGTGGGCAGCACGATGGGACGCGCCGGACCGCCGGCCGGTTGGGGCAGTACGGTCCCGGAGCCAGCCGGCGAGAACGGAGCTTGCGGTCCCACGCCGCCGCCGCGAGGCCGGACGGCTGCGTCGCCTGCCGGCCCTGGCGGCAGCAGCGACTCGATGCCGCCCAGCGGCGCGGCCGTGGGCTGCGGTCCGGCCGCCGGCACCCGCGCCGCCCCCGGCGGTGCGACGCCCGAGACCGGCATCCCGCCGCCGGCGTGCGGCGGAGACGACAGCGGCGCTTCCGGCCGTGCCGGCCCGCCGGCCCCGTGAGCCGGACCGGGAACCTGCGGAGAAACCTTGCCGGCGCCTCCCGCCGGCCTCACGGGAACCTGGGCAGGGCCGCCCAACGGTCGCTCCTGGCCCGGACCTGGGCCGGCCGGCTGCGATCCGAGCGGCATGGGCCGCAGCGGGCGCTGGACCTGCGGCCCTGGCAGCGGCTGCTCCCGACCTGTGGGCGCCTGCGGCTGTGGTGGAAAACCCGGCGCCGGCCTCAACGGACGCTCTTGACTCGCATACTGCACCGGGGCCACCGGCTGCGAAGGGGCGACCATCGCGGGCAGCGCGACCAGGCCCCGGCAATGCGGACAGGAAACCTGTTGACCGCCCAGCGAGCTGTCGACTTGAAACAACCCGCCACAGTGCGGACACGAAAACTGCATCGCAGCCATGAAAAACGCCTCACCTTAATCTTTCACCTTAATCTCTCACCCTAATCTTTCACCTAATCTCCCCCGGCACCAAGTCAGTAGGAAGAGATTAAGTGAAAAATTAGGTGAAAGATTAGGGTTTCCGGTTCCGGAATGTGCGGATGACGCGCGCACTGTGTGGACAACGCCCGTCCCGTTCGGCGCGGGTCTGTGCCCCCGCCGAAACCGCCGACCAAAGGTCTCCGATTTCGGTCTTGTTGGCGATCACAACAGTACACCCCAGACCGCCCCATCAAAAGTACCCGCCTTTTTCCGTGATCTGATGAATCGTCTGCCCCTCGGCGACCCAGCCGAAGATCTTCTGCTCGTTGGCGCGGATCTCCTCGGCCCGTACCAGCACGTCGTAGGCGAAGCCGCGGGGGACGCACAGCACACCGTCAATGTCGGCCAGGATCACGTCGCCAGGCTTGATCGTCACAGCGCCGATCTTGATCGGCACCTGGTAGTGCGTGATCTGGCAGCGGCCCAGGCTGCCGTTGGACGTGCGGTAGCGGTAATAGACCGGGAAGTCCTGTTCCAAGATCTGGTGCGTATCGCGGATGCCGCCGTCGATACAGGCCGCGCGAACCTTCTTGCTCTTGGCCGTGGCCGTCATCACGCCGCCCCACAGCGTCGCTTCTTCGTCGCGGCTCGTGTCCCAGACCACGAAGGCGTCCTCGTGCATATCGTCCAGCATCTTGGTGCGGAACGTCATCTCGCCGCGAATCACGCAGTTGGGCGAACTCTTGACCGTAAACGCGATCCCAGCCACCGTGTCCTTGTCGCGCAGCGGCACGATCTCGTGGGGCAGGGCCTGTTCCAGCAAGCAGAACTCGCGCATCACGTCGTTGATCGCGCCGGTGTACAACTGCTCGTAGCGGCCCAGCAACTCGGGCACCGGCACGGGAAACGGCTCGCTGGAGACCCCCTCGCGCTCCGCGATCAGCCGCTCCAGCTTCATCATCTTGGCTTCTTTCTGGAACAGGTTTTCTTGATCCATCCCACCAATTCCCCCCGGACATGTCTTACCACAGCAACCGCAACCGCGGCATTCTAGCCGCCGCCCAAGGCACCTGCAACGTGTAGCATGGCTCTCCGACCCGTGCCGCCCCCGTAACATGGCTCTCCGAGCCGTGCGATCACACTCGACCCCCGCGAAAACCCGCACGGCTCGGAGCGCCATGCCACGGCTGACGAGCTTGTCACTCCGTGGCGAGAATTGATTGAAAACGCCGACACTGCGACTCGACGCAATGGTCTCTTGGACCGGATGCGTCAATACCGCGCACTAGGTCCGGCTTGTGGAAGTGGGAATTTCCTCTACGTCGCATATCGCGAACTGAAGCGGTTGGAGGCTCGCGCGTACGAGCGCATCGCCTCTGTTTCCAGACGGCGTGTGGCAGGGCAGCGTGCTTTCGGCTTCATTGGCTGCTCTCGCGTCACTCGACGCCCTGTGATGGTCTTTCTGTCCACTGAGATTTGTCCAAGCGATCTCGTTCAAGTGTTCGCGCTCGATGATGACTATTCATTCGGCGTCCTGCAACAATCAGCAAGTGAAAGCGGTTGCTCAGGCCGCCCGGGAGCTTCGACGCGGATCGGGCAATCTTTCTGCAAACGGCCTTTCTCGCGGCTGCGAGGTTGGCAGTTTGCGCCTGGCAAGCCCCGCCTCGGTCGCTGACGCGGCCAATTTGGAAGAGGTTGGCGGAGTACTGCAGTGGCTGAAGGGTCGGTTCCGCGCTTGAAGCCGTGGCTCTGGTTGCACGTCGCGTCCTTGTTGTGGTATCATCCCTCTCTTGGTGAACGGTTCAAGACGAGGTTCGCGACAAGGTTTGCGACGCGCGGTCGTGGTCAAGGGCGTGGCTGAGGCTGTTTGGCCATTGATTGTCGCTTCGAGACTTTCCCCACCACTCTCTCTCCTGCGAGGCTCCAATGCGACGACGACTTGCAACATGGATCGGCATGACGGCGGTTCTTGGCTTTTCGGCGGTTTTTGCCGCGGACGCGCCCAAGCTGGATACCAGCCGGGGCGACGCGATGATCGCGGACTATTTCCGCCTGGAAACACAGAAGCTGCAGGACGCCTGCCTGACGGACATCAAGGATCTGGCGGATTGGAAAGCCAAACGCGAGGAATACCGCCGGCAGCTGCTGGAGATGCTCGGGCTGGACCCGTTGCCGGAGCGGACGGACTTGCAGGCCGCCGTCACCGGCCGCACGGAACACGAGGAATTCGTCGTCGAGAAACTGCACTTCCAGTCGCGGCCGGGACTGTACGTCACGGGCAACCTGTACGTGCCTCGCAACGTGCAAGGCCGGCTGCCGGCCGTGCTGTACGTGTGCGGCCACGGCGCGTCGAAGAAGGACGGCGTCAGCTTTGGCAACAAGGTCAGTTACCAGCATCACGGCGGCTGGTTCGCCCGAAACGGCTACGTGTGCCTGACCATCGACACGCTGCAGATGGGCGAGATCGAATCCATCCACCACGGGACGTACCGCTACAAGATGTGGTGGTGGCTGAACCGGGGCTACACGCCTGCCGGCGTGGAAGCCTGGAACTGCGTGCGGGCGCTGGACTACCTGCAGACGCGGCCCGAGGTCGATCCGGAACGGCTGGGCGTGACCGGCCGCAGCGGCGGCGGCGCGTACAGTTGGTGGATCGCGGCGATCGACGAGCGGATCAAGGCCGCCGTGCCCGTGGCCGGCATCACGGACCTGAAAAATCACGTCGTGGACGGCTGCGTGGAAGGCCACTGCGATTGCATGTACATGTTCAACACCTACCGCTGGGATTATCCGCTGGTGGCCGCGCTGGTCGCCCCGCGGCCGTTGCTGCTGAGCAATTCCGACCGCGACGGGATCTTTCCGCTGGACGGAGTGATCCGCACCTATGAAAAGGCCCGCAAGATCTACGAGTTGTACGGCGCCGGCACCAAGCTGGGACTGTACATGACGCCCGGCCCGCACAAGGATACGCAGGAGCTGCAGACCGGCGCCTTCCGCTGGCTGAACCAGCACCTGAAGAACGACACGGACCTGATCGAGAAGACGGCGGTCAAGTTTTTCGAGCCGCCGCAGCTGAAGGTGTTCGACCAGTTGCCGGCGGACCAGCGGAACACGGAGATCCACGAGTCGTTCGTGCCGGCCGCAGCGCCCCCGCCCGTGCCGGCCGACGCGGCGGCCTGGCAGGCGTTGCGAGACGGCTGGCGGGCGGCCCTGCTGGACAAGTCGTTCCGGGCCTGGCCGGCGGCGCCGTGCGCTCTGGACGCGGCCAAGGCCCTGTCGGCCGATCATGACGGGCTGCACTTGGAGGCTTGGGACTTTACCAGTCAAGAAGCGATCCGGCTGCGGCTGTACGTGGTTCATCGCGCGGGGCTGGACAAGCCGGAGTCGGTCGTGCTGGAAGTTCTGGACGATCAATCTTGGCAGGAATTCCTGGCCGCGATGCGCCCGGCGTTCGAGGCCGAATTCCAAGGTGAACTGCCGCCGCCGGCCGACGAGGCGTCGTTCAAGCAACTGGCGGAAACGCTCCGCAATTCCGCCCAGGTGCGGGCCTACGTCGCACCGCGCGGCGTAGGGCCGACGGCCTGGGACCAATCGGAGAAGAAACAGACTCAACACCAGCGGCGGTTCTACTTGCTGGGCCAGACGCTGGATGGAATGCGGGTGTGGGACGTGCGGCGGGCGGTCCAGACGTTGCGGTCTGTGGAATTCGTGGGCAGCACGCCGCTTTCCCTGCACAGCTGCCGGACGGCGGCGGGAGTGACGCTGTACGCGGCGCTCTTCGAGCCGGACATCCGCCGTCTGGATCTGCACGATTTGCCCCGAACCCACCGCGACGGGCCCTATCTGCTGAACGTGCGACGGTACCTGGACCTGCCGCAAGCCGTGGCGATGGCAGCAGAGAACACCGACGTGACGATCCATCCGGCGGACACCGCCGGCTGGGACTATCCCGCTGCCGTGGTCAAACAGCTGGGCTGGGCCGCCCAGCGTCTGCAGGTGCGACAGCCGGAATAGGATTGTTCATTTCGCAAATTTACGATCAAGGCCGCAACCAACCGATTCAATATGTCGAACAGGAGGAAACAGAGAGAACAGGGGGCCCCCCCTTACTCTGTTGCCTCTGTTTCCTCCTGGCCAAAATGCGCGCAGGAAAACAAAAAATCGGGAACGAGTAATGCGAGGAGATCACTTCGTGAGCGTTGCTAGAGCCGCTCTTATGGAAGAGGCTGACAGAAAGATGATGTGACAGAAAAATGAAGCGGCAAGAGGCGGGACCTACTGAGTCTTTTCCGGTCATTTTTCTGTCACCGCATGTTTCTGTCAGCTGTCTCTTTCTGCCTCCGTGACTCAGCCGGGCTAGCCGGCCGCCGCCCGCTCGGCGACCATTTTCCGCAGCACTTTGTAGTCGGTCTTCCCCGTCCCCAGGACCGGCAGCGACTCCACGCGCACGACCTCGTCCAACCGCATCACGCCGCGGAAGCCGGCCTCGGCCAGCACTGCGTTGGCCTCGCGCAAAGGGATGTCGACGACGCTGAACAGCACGATCCAGTGGCCGCCGGGCGTCTCCACGCCTTCCACGGCCACTTGCGGTCCGGCCTCGGTGGGCGGATACCGGTCCTGGAACGGCTCCTCCAGGGCCGGCAGCGAAACCATCTCGCCCCCGGCCTTGAGAAACCGTTTCAGCCGCCCGCGGAAGTGCAGGAATCCGTCGGCGTCCACCTGCACCAGGTCGCCGGTCACGTACCAGCGCTTGCCCGACACGTCCACAAACGGGTCCGGCCCACTGTAGTTCAGGTACCCGCCGAAGATCGACGGCCCGCGAACCAGAAGCAATCCGGTGGCTTCGGCACCCAACGGGCAATGCGACTCCGGATCGACCACGCAGACCTCGACGCCGTCCAACGGCACGCCGACCGTGCCCGGCTTGATCTGTCCGGGCCGATTGCCAGCCACCACCGGCGAGCATTCGGTGATGCCGTAACCTTCCAGGATCGTGGCCTGGGGAGCCAGTTGTTGAGTGCGAGCGAAGACCGCCTCCGGGCACTTCTCCGCCCCGGTTACGATCGTCCGCACCGAGCGGAGATCGTCGGCCGTCGCGACGCTCAACATGTAGCTCAGGAACGTGGGCGTCGTGACCAGCAGGCTGGCCTGATACGCGGCCATCGTGCGCACCAGTCCGGCGGCGTCGGTCGGATCCGGATAGTGTACCACCCGGAATCCGCTCAGGATCGGCGCCAGGACGGTGCCCATCAGTCCGAAACTGTGGAAGGGCGGCAGGAAGCCGAGCATCGCGTGGTTGCGGCCGGGACCCAGGATTTTCAGCGACGCGCGGATGTTGCTGATCAGGTTCCGGTGGCTCAGCGGTACGGACTTGGGGGTGCTTTCCGAGCCTGACGTGAAGAGCACCACGGCCGCGTCGTCGATCTGGGGTTGCGGCAGTTGCTTCAGCAACCGGCCGGGCAGCAGGGCGGTCGCCGCCAGCGTGGCCAGCGCTTCCAGCTTGCCGGTCGCCGCCCGCAGGTCTTCCAGAAACACATACTCGACCCCGGTGATACGGATGCCCAGGCGATCGATCAGTTTGCGCGAGGTGACCACGCGGCGGATGCCCAGCGCCTTGACGGCATGATCCAGGTTGGCCGGTCCGGTGGTCCAGTTGAGCATGGCCGGCAGCTTGCCGGCCAAGTGCAGGGCCAGGAAGACCACGTCGGCCGCCACCGACGCCGGCAGCAGCACACCCACACAGTCGCCGGGCAGTTGTTTCAGTCGCTTGCTCAGCAGACGCGTGCCGACCAGCAGCCGCCGGTAGGTGAGCGCGCCGGAGATGCGATCGGCCACCGCCAGTTCGCGCGGGTTGGCCAACGCTCGGCGCACGAAGGCCTCGGCCAGCGTTTCGGCCAGAATGTCGTTGGGACCGCTGCGGTCGGGGGCACGCCGCCACGCTTCCGGCGCGGCCACGGGCGCGCCGCCCGAACCGGTCTGCAGGCCGGCGGCCAGTTCCCACAGTTGCCCCAGCGTCTCGGCGACCTGATCCGAGCGGAACCCGAACCGGTCTTCGATCACCAGGGCGATGTCCATCCGCTCCAGGCTGTCCAGGCCGAGTTCTTCGAGCGCCGTGTCGGCGGCCTTCTCCTCCTCGGCCAGCGGGCGTTTGAGGTGTTCGGCCACAATCTCGTTCACCGCCTTGATCGTCGCCGGCTTGATCTTGCTCGTATCGACCTCGCCCGCGCCGCGCAGTTCGGGAAAGCGATGCTTGCGCGGGCCGAACAGAAAGTGCGCCGGCAGGAAAGTCGGCGTTTCCGGCCCGCCCCAGTTGTACCACTCCTCCAAGTGCCGGTTGAGCGCGTCGCGATTGGCCTCGGGCAACGTGCCGCGATCGGCCACCTGGACGGTCATCGTGATCTTGCGGCGGGGCGCAAAGAACAGCAGATTGGCCAGCATCCACCCCAGGCTTTGCAGCGTCAGTCGGCCCAAATGCGGACGCCGGCCGTGGAAAGCAAAGGTGAACCGGCTGCCCCACAGGCCCCGCGTCCGGACCAGCACGACGTTGGCCTGCGGGCAGCGGGTCAGGATCTCGGCGGCAGCTCGAGAGGCTCCCAACTCTTCCCATTCACCCCGCTGTGTCCGGCCCGAGGGATAGATCAGGAAACTCTCGCCCCGTTCCAAACCGGCCACGATCGTGTCGATCATCACCAGCGTCTGCTGCCGCGCATCGTGGCTGTGCTCGGCCAGATTTGGCACTTCCAACGCGTCCACCAGGCGCATCAGCGGATACAGCACGGGGATACGGTAGATGCCAGCGAACACCACCGGGCGCAAGTGGATCATGCCCTGCAGGTGACTGAGCACCAGCGGCGGATCGATGTAGCCCGGATGATTGGGCATGACCAGCGTGGGCCCGCGCACTTGCCGGAGCGACTCCAGTCCGCTCACCTCCACCCGGTACCGCAGCCGCAAGAGCCGCCGCGCCAAGCGCCAAAACACAATTCGCAATAATCGAAGCATCATGCTGCCCACAACGTTCGAAGAATCCCGAATTCAAAATCTCGCATCGCCCAGCCGGCTGCCGGCGGTCGAACGTCACAGGCAGAAGTATAACGCCCCCGTCCCCTGTGACACACCTCACTGCAGGCGGAAGGCGAGACGCCGGACGACCGACTTTTCGGCGCGGGGGAACTCAGGAGCGAAGACGCTGGGCTGCAATCATTTTCATCAGGCAAGGGAATGTCTGGCAACGGAATGCCAGATCATTTCATTCCTCTGCCCGCCCCATCGCGGCCGTCCGGCCACACCGCAATGGCGTCGGATGACACGTTTGGGTTCGGTAGGTGCTGGAAGGCGGCCCGCAGTCGCCCGACTTCGAGATCACGGCCGCACCCTTGGTGTCCTGCACGCAGCTGGAGTGATCATTGTGGCAGCCGGGCATGCAGCGGCCGTCGAGCATCAGCTTCCAGCAACCGAACCTGCCTTGCCTGCACGCTATTTGCGCCCGAAATCGGCGGGGATTTCGCCCCATTGATCGGTCTTCCACTTGAGCAAGGAGTTCGGGTACGTGTTCTCCGCCAGCCATCGCTGGGCGCGATCGAGCAGGTCAAAAAGGACAGCGTTCACGGGCGTTCGCGGCAGTTTGGTGTTGGCCTGTTTCTTGCGCACCCAAGACAGCGCCGTGCGTGAATCCGAGTAGATCGGACAATCGCGGCCCTGTTGGGCCAGCAGCGCCAAGGCGTGAACGACGGCCAGGAATTCGCCGATGTTCACGGCGCCTTCGGGAAACGGGCCGCGATGGAACAGTTCGCGACCGTCCCTCGTATCCACGCCGCGGTACTCCAGGTCCCCCGGATAGCCGTTGCAGGCGGCGTCGACGCACACGCTGTCCAGGATGACCCCTTGTTGCTCGAGTTCTGCCAGGGTCGGGCGCTCGGTTTTCGTGTTCCGGCCTTCGAACTGTTCGTAGTCCTGGTCGAACGCCTCCAGCGCCGCTTCGCGCGTGGCGAACGATTTGAACTTCGCCCCGGAATAGCCGGCGACCTGGGCCTGGCACTCGGTCCAGGTGTCGAACACTCCGGGCTTCAGCCCCTTCCAAACCACGTAAAATTTCGGCTGCTTGGCCATCGGCGAGATCCGTAGGTCGAAGTATCCGGTCACCTGCTGCTGGATCAGATCGCGGTCGAGAAGTCCGCCTTCTGCGAAGCGCTCACGTGTCATCTGACTGTCATTTTTCGAACGGTGCCAACGCCGCTTCAAATCCGCCACGGCTCGCGCATCGCACGGCGGCACAGGCGATTGGCCTGTTCATCGCCGGCGAATGCTTCCTTCTGCGGGTCCCACTTCAACGATCGCCCCAGCTTGTAGGCGATGATCGCCAGATGTCCCAACGACGCGGAGCGATGGCCGATCTCCTCGTCGGAACTGGGACTCTGCCGCGTCCGCATGCACTCGCACCAGTTCTGATGGTGATTGTTGACGCCAGGGTTGGCGTCGCGCGTGGGCAACTGGAGTTCCTCGAACAGCGACTCCGGCCCGCCTTCCACCGGACCGCCGGTGCTCATCGACGTCAGCCAGCCGCGCTGTCCGACGAAAACGCCGCCGAAAAGTCCTGCCAGCCGGGCGGTCGCAGGCAGGGCCTTGTAGACGTCCTTGACCACGCCCCAGTGGTCGACCAGGTGCAGCAACGTGCCGTTGGCGTACTTGTAGGTCAGGGTCGGATACGCGCCGTCGTTGGGGTGCAGAATCTCGACCGGACCGCTACGTTCCATGCCCAGCGCGTATTGAATCACGTCGGCGCTATGGGAGTGGTGCCACGTCACCGACGCCGCGCCGAAATCCTCGCAGAACGACCACGGCACGACGCCCGGCGGCGGGTTGATGTGGTACAGGCGGTTGTAGCCCCGCGCGGGGGCGGGGCCGACCCAGAGGTCCCAATCGAGGCCCTCCGGCACGGACTCGGCGGGCAGCGCGAAATCCAGCGGCACGTTCGAACTGGCGTACGTGTCCACGCCGGCCACTTGGGCGTAGGGGCGAAACCGCTCCGAGCGAACGAACCCGCCCAGAGTGCTCCAAATCGTGAACGCCGATTTGACCTGTCCCAACCCGCCCGCGCGGACGAACTCACAAACCCGCCGGATCGTCGGAATCGACCGGTATTGGGTTCCGGTTTGGAACACGCGGCCATAGCGGCGCACCGTTTCAACGAGCCGCCGGCCCTCCTGGATCGTGATCGAGACCGGCTTCTCGCAGTACACATCCTTGCCCGCCTTGGCCGCATCGATCGCCTGCAGCGCGTGCCAATGGTCCGGAGTGGCAATCACCACCGCGTCCAAGTCCTGGCGCGCGAGCAGTTCGCGATAGTCGTTATAGGCGGAGCAGCCGTGATCCGAGCCGCCGGCACGTTCGGCCGCGTAGGTCTCCGCCACTCGCCGCACGCCTTCCTCGCACCGCGTCCGGTCCACGTCGCACACGCCCAGGACCTGCATGGCCGGGTCGCCGGACAAGCGCCGCAGGTGGCCGCGGCCCATCAGTCCGTGGCCGATCAGGCCCACGGTGATGCGCTCGCTGGGCGCCGCGGCGCCGTCCGCGCCCAACGCCCGCGCGGGAACAATCCGGGGGGCGACCAGAACGCCGGATGCCGCGGCGGCCCGACGGAGCAGT
This sequence comes from uncultured Pirellulaceae bacterium, assembly GCA_964486845.1. Lineage (GTDB taxonomy): Bacteria > Planctomycetota > Planctomycetia > Pirellulales > Pirellulaceae > Anammoximicrobium. The sequence goes on along the minus strand of CAZAQY010000057.1, from coordinate 4,258 downwards.
TCACGACGCGAAAAACGGACGGCGGCTGTTTGGGGCTGACTCGGACATCGATTCATGGGGCACCTCGCTTGGCCACTTCCAGGCTGACTTGGTTGAAAAACTGAACGCACTGGGCGATCTCCGGCATCGACTCCAGCCAGTTGTAGGAATACTCCAGGCCGAACATCGTGGGTTGCACGCCCAAGCGGTCGAGTTCCGTGATGAACTGTTCGGTCTTGCCGACCCCGGTTCCCCAGGGCACGTCGTGGCCCGTCAGGGACAACTCGTTCAGGTCATGCATCTGCACGGTGATGAGCCGCTGCTTGAGGGTCCGGGCCGCTTCGATCGGATCGATACCGGCACGCATCCAGTATCCCAGATCACCGCAGGCGCCGATTCGCCGGCTGCGGTTTTCGCAGACCTTCAAGATGCCTTCCGGATTCCAGTACGCGGGCGATGCTTTCTGGTCGTGATTGTGGAGGGCCACGTTGATGCCGTATTCATCGCAGAACTTCTCGATCGTATCCAGCGCGTCGGGCGCCGGCTCGGACAGGAACGTCTCGATGCCCATCTTTCGCCCGAACTCAAATACCCGGCGGCAGCCCTCCGCATCGCCGGGGATGTCGTGGATGTAGTAGGTCAGCAGGCGAACGCCGGCCGAGTCGAGTTTCAGCCGGATCTGTTTCAGCGCCTCGCCCGCAAGTTGAGGATCGAAGTTTTGGGGGATTTCGTGACTGACTTTCTGAAAGCTCAATCCGCCCATGTACGGCAGGCCGAGTTGCGAGGTCTTGTCGATCGCCTCGAACAAGGTGTATTTGTGAAAGGTGTAAGCCTCGACGCCCAGACGCCAACCCAGCTTCTCCTGCGCCCGGATGGCGGGCGTCAATTTGCTGCTGGGGATGGCCGGGGCCGGAAGATCGCCCAGCACGAATTGGGTCGCAGCCAGGTAGAACTCCAGCAGTTTCGAGTCCCAGAAGATCGACGGGCTGTGGGCGATCGTGCAGTAGAAGACGCGTCCCCGGCCATATTGCCGCACCCACGCCAGGGCGTAATCGTTGTCGGCACGCACAAGCTTGCCGTACGCCGGGCTCTGATTCATGTCGGTCTTCTCGGTATCGATGCTGAACAGCACGCGCACCCGGTCCCGCGAGTAGGGCTCGTGAACGCGAAAAAACTCGGAACGGTAGTCAAAGCCAAGGCCGCCGAAGGGCTGATTCAACGGATGGCCAGGCTCGTCGAGCTTGATCCAGACGTGTTCGTCGGCCGCTTTGTGGCTCGCGCCGCGGCCGCCCAGCATGATCCCGAACTCCGGCCAGTCTTCGCGGGCTCCCTCGGTCCACCGCGTAAAGGCCACGGTCGTCCCGTGGACGCCCATCAGTCCGCCACCCCCGTAGACGAACTCGACCAGGTTCTGTCGGAGCGTGGCGTCCTCGAACAGATTGCCGACGTTGTTGTTGAAGAAGACGGCATCGAACTGGCTCAGGCTCTCACGTTGAAAGACTGCCGGATCGCGGCTGATCACAGTGCCAAAGGCGCCGGTCTTCTGGCCCATCAACGTGAATGCCAGATTGGCCGCCGGAATCGAGCCGTGGCCGGGATAGTCGACGTTCAGGTCGAAAATCAGCAGCTTGCGAGGCTTGGACGGCACCGCAGGCGCTGTGGCAGGAACCGCCGCCTCGATTTTCTCCCGTTCGGTCCCCTCGCCCGCGGCTTGCGTTTGGACGCGGGCGGTTGCCAGCAGCAACACTGCGGCGGCGGTCAACAGCACGATGCGAATCGGACCTGCCGATGTTTTTTTCGATTGGTACATGAGCACCCTTTCCAAGGAAGACAGCACGAACGATGAACAGGAGGAAACAGAGGGAACGGAGGGGAACTTCTTCTCCGTTGTCTCTGTTCCCTCCTGTTCAAGATGCCCGCGGGAAAACGAAAAATTGGGTAATCTTAGCGTTAACTCGATCCACGCGGAGTTACTGCCGGTCAATCCCTGACCGGCAACGCGAACAGCGTCACGCTGCAGGGGGCGACGGAAATCTTGTCCGACACTTGGACGGCCGCTTCCTCGATCTTCACGCGATGTGGATCGGACGGGTCGTTGTAGATCATCGGATCCTGGCCCGCGATCTGCCAGCGCGTGCCGCTGCCGGCCAGTTTCGCCCCGGTGACGGCCAGCGGGATTTCGGCAGCCTGCAGCGAGGGATTGACCACGCCCAGCGTCAGCGTCTTGCGGTCTGCGCTCCAGGCGGCCATCGCGTCGATCGTGCGCGAGCACTCCGTCGCCACGGGCAGCGTGCCGAAGTGTTTCCGATACAGCTTCAGCACGAGGCCCGTCGTCTCGAAGGCAGCGGCCGTCTTGCTGGTCTTGATACAGCCGATCACGTTCACGGCCTGGGCATAATTGGCCATGTAGAATAACTCGCTGTCGCGGGCCATCTGGTGCAGCCCGGCGGCGATTCCCAAGCCGTCCTTCAGGAAGTACCGCGTGCCCAATTCGCCGAACACGTGGGGACCGTACCAGTAGTTCCACTCGTCCAGCGCGATGCGGATGTCCTTGCCGCGCAGCGAGTCGATCTCCTGGCGGTAGCGGCGATGGGCCTCGGCCTTGCGGCGGACGGCGTTGGGAATCTGGCGGACGTGTCCGGCGAGGCCCGTCTGCTCCTGGCAGTAGAAGTGTTCGCTGATCAGGTCCATGTGGTCGGCACAGTTCTTCAGCATTCCCTCGCTCCACCTGCCGACATCGCCGACCGCGATCAGTTGGATCGACGGATCGACGGCCCGCATGGCTGTGGCGAACTGGTTGTGCTTCTCCTGGTACTTCTCCAGCGGCATGTGGCCCAGTTGCCAGCCTCCGTACATCTCGTTGCCGATGCTCCAGTACTTCACGCCGTACGGGTCGCGGTGGCCGTTTTCCGCTCGCAGTTTGCCCAGCGGCGTGTCGGGTCCGCCGTTGGCGTATTGCAGTTCGTCGGCGGCCGCCTGCACATCGCCCAGCCCGCTATTGACGGCGATGTAAGGTTCCGTGTTCAGCAGGCGGCAGAAGACCATGAATTCGTCCAGCCCGAAGTCGTTGTGTTCGATGCCTTGCCAGGCCGGGTTCTTCCGCGGCGGCCGGCGGTCTTTGTCGCCGATGCCGTCCCGCCAGTTGTAGCCGCTGACGAAGTTGCCGCCCGGCCAGCGGTAGACGGGCGAGTCGAGTTCTTTGAGCAGCGCCAGGGTGTCCGCCCGCATGCCTTGCACGTTGTCGGCGGGCATCAGCGAAACCGTGCCGGCGGACAAGTGGCCCCCGCCCGCGGCGGTGATTTCCAGACGGCCATCGTCCGTCGTCTTGCCGGCGGTGAATTCCAGCGGCGTTTTCGCAAACGCGCCGGGCACCTGCGGGATGGCGACCGTCTGGCGGTCGTTCGGGCCATCGCCCCAGATCAGGCTGACGCACACCGGCCCGGCGTCGTTGCTGCCGGAAAACCAGATTCGCCCGACATACGCCCGGCCGGCGATCAGGCCCAACCCGGCCTGAGCGATGCCGCACGGCTGGCCGCCCTGCAGCGCGATGCGGGGCGTGTGCTGGCCCACGAACGCCCCTTCCCGGACCATGCTCACTGCGCCGTCCGGTCCGATCGCCTTCCAAGGCGAACCGCCCTTGCCGACGGGATCGAAGAACTTGCGGTCCTGCAGCATTTCGGCCCAGATCCCGCCGTAGATACAGCGGCCGAGGTGCTCGATGAACTGGCCGTAGATGTACTTCGAGACGGGCTCGCCCGTCTTCGCCGCATCGATCGTGATGCTCAGCGGCAGCGGCAGCGAGCGGGACAGCAGTTCCAAGGACACGTCGTCGTACCAGGCCTTGCCCGTGGCCAGCCCCCAGCCGCCGAACAGGCAATTCACTTGGATTGTCTCGTGCTCTTCAGTTTCCAAGGTGACTTCGACCCGCGTCCAGTCGTTCGTGCCCGTCAGAGCGCGGGTGGCCACGGGCTGGATGTTATGGACGTTCAGCAGGGCCCCGCGGCCGTTTTTCGCTTGGACGTTTTCCGTTTTGATCCAGCCGGAAAGGCGATACTGCGCGTACGGCTCGACGGCGACGGTCGCGGCCCAGCCGATGTCGCCGCCCTGCTCCGAGGCGATGGCGACGCAGCGTTGGCCGGTGCGCCCCGCGCCGGCGTATTCGAACACGCCGTCGCCGCCCCATATCTGCGTCTGCCAGCCCGCGGGGCGACCGTCACGCGCTTGATCGAACGAGCCGTTGGGGAGGCCATCGGCCGCCCCTTGAGCTTGAGCGACGCTG
>CAZAQY010000056.1:0-37784 GCA_964486845.1 uncultured Pirellulaceae bacterium | reverse complement strand
ACAGCATGGAGAACCCCAAAAACACCGGGGTTTTTGGCCTCTGACCCACTTAGGCACTAGCCAGACTGTAGAAGACGGCTCAGAGAGCCATGCTACAGATACTCGCACCCTCGCGGTGCGACTTCTTCTCTGGCAAGCCGTTTCCTGAGGGCGTTCCTTACGTCTCTGCGGCCCCGTCGTCGGCGCTGCGATCCAGCTGTTCGGCGTGGGACCTCAGGCGGGCCGCCAGGTGTTCGCGTTCGGCCGGACCGCCGGTGCGGAGCACCTGGACCGCCGCTTCCAGCACCTCGTCCGGCGGCCCGATCGGCGCGCCCATGAAGACGCGTCCCGTCAGGTCGCCCAGGAGGTAGGACACGCGGTCGCTGGCAGGTGCGTCCGGAGTCTCGTGCTCCAGCACCTCGGCCAGCAGACGGTAGATCGCGGCGAACTTTTCGCGGTCGTGGTGATCCAGCATGGCACTCGCCTCAGCTTGCCTCTTCGGGCCGGTGCAAGGTCTCCGTGACATCGTCCTGCGCTTCGCTGCCCGACTCGATGGTCATCTCGCGGGAGGCGGCCTCCTGCTTGCTTTGCTCGGCGATGGCGCCCGCCTCGCTGGGCGAAAGGGCCGGGAATTCGAGGCAGAACCGGCTGCCGGCGTTCGGAGCGCTTTCGACGCGAATCTCGCCGCCGTGCTCCCGCAAGATCTTCTGGCTGACCGACAGCCCCAGCCCGGTGCCCCGGCTGCCTTTGCGCGATTCGAACAGCGAGAACACCTTGTGGATGTCGCCGGCAGCAATCCCTTCCCCATTGTCTTCCACGGTGACGCGGGCCAGGGACTTGTCGGCGACGTAATCCGTGCGGACGGCCACGCGTCCGTCCAGTGCCTGTTCGCAAGCGTCGATGGCGTTGGTGACGACGTTCAGAATGGCGCGGTGCAGCGCTTCGGGGTCGAAATGCAGCGCGGGCATGCCGGTAGCCGGCTGCCAAACCAGCGTCACGCCCGATTCGGCTGCCCGGGCCTGCATCAATTCGACCACTTCGGCTGCCACTTGATTCAAGTCGGCCGGCACTTTCTCCGGCTGCCGCTCCTTGCTGAACGTCAACATGTCCATGACCAGGTTAGAGATCTTCTCCTGGTTCTTGTCGACGATGTTCCAGCCCTTGCGGACCAGTTCGGTATCGGTGTTCTTGAGCCCTTCTTCGATCAAGTAGCTGCCTCCGCGGATGCCCTGGAGGATGTTCTTGACGTGATGCGACAAGGTGGCGATGGTCTGCCCGACGGCGGCCAGGCGTTCGGCTTGGACCAGGGCCGAGTAGTAGGAGGTGTCCTCGACGGCCAACGCCGCCTGATGACCGATGGCCACCATCAGCTTCAAATGCTCATCCGAGAAGCGGTTCAGGTGCCGGTTCTGGACCACCTGGACGGGCGGCGTATAGGTGTCGATGTAGATCACGCCGACCATCCCGTAACGGCCCTGCATGGGCACGCAAATGGCCTCCCGCACGCCCAGCTTCAAGATGCTGGCCGCCGGGTCCCAGCGTTCGTCTTCCCGCGCATCGCTGGTCAGCACGCCTTCGCGATGTTCCAGGACGTAGTCCAGAATCGTCTGGCTGATCCGCATCCGCTCGCTGCTGCGCGTATCCCCGCGGCTGCGGTAGACCTTGGGAATCGCCTCGCCCGATTCCCAATCCACCAGCATAATGCAGCCACGGTCCGCCTCGACCCACTCAAAAATCAGTTCCATGATCCGCTGCAGTAACTGGTCGATATCCAGCGTGTGACTGACCGCCAGCGCGGTGCGGTACATCACCTGCAAGTTGCTGCGGGCGCGAGCCAGCCAGGGACTGGCGGACAACTCGGCGCCGGAGAAGATCTGACTGCCCTGCTCGTGGCTCATCGACGACACGATCCGCGAACCGTCGGAGGCCGGTCCATGATCGATGATGTCCACTTCGGCGGCCAAATCGACCGACGAGCGGTCCTCGTTGCCGGTGAAGATCATCAGCGTGCGGCCGACCAGCACGCGGTCGCCGCTCTGCAACACGTGCTGGTCGATCTGCTGTTCGTTGACGAACGTCCCGTTGGAGCTGCCCAAGTCGACGAGTTTGAAGTTCTCGTCGGTTTGCACGACTTGGGCGTGCCGCCGCGAGACCTCCACGTCGTGCAAGCGGATCGCGTTGGTGGCCTCTCGGCCCACCCCGATCACGGGTGCGTCCAGGTCGAAACGCTTCCCCTGATCGCGTCCCTGAATGACAAACAGACACGCCATGACCGCGCCCTTCGTGCCTCGTGCGGCCTGGGAGCCGCCTTCACGACACCGTGGCGGGACCCAGCAGCGTCTCGATTGTACGCACTAGCGGGGCGTAATGGTAGGGTTTGGCGAGCATTCGGTCTTTGGGCAGGATCCGTTCATAGGAGACGGAGCGGCCGATCACCAGCAAGTAAACGTCGTGTTCCTTCGATTCCGCCTCGTACTGATCGCGGATTTCCTCTTGATCGGCATTCCCGGCGTCCAGGTCCAGAACGATCACCTGGGGGTGGTGCTGGCGCGCCAGTTCGACGCCGCGGCGGGCCTCGGCCGCCTCCCATGTTTGGACGCCGCGTCTCTCCAGGACCGTACGCAGCACTTGGCGCGAGTCTTCCGATCGATCCACGATCAGGACGCTGGGGCGAGCGTCCGCGGCAGGGCGCACGAGCACAGAAGCACCTCCTTGTGCCAGCAGGGCAGGCAGCCGCCCGTCCGAACGCTCTCAAGGCAGGAATTCGCGTCCGTGAAGACAGGTCGGCTGGATGTTGGGGTGGCCGATCGTCCCTGACCGGCCGTCGAGGGCGGAAGCATAACGATTGTTGCGATGGCTGTCAAAACCGATTTGGTGCGAGATGCGGGTTGCGAGACGCGAGATGCGGGATGAGACAGTCGGAAAGCGTGTTGGCACCGAAAATCGGCTTGGGAGCGTGCTGCCGGCGCCTCTCCATCCCCGCCCCCGCGTCCCGCGACATCCAACTTATCTCCCGCAAACCCGCAAACCCGCCTCCCGCCTCCCGCCTCCCCGGAAGATCGGTCTATTTTTGCCCTTTACCTGTCCCGCCGACTTGGGCAAAATACCGCCCGCGTTGACGCTCTTGGCGCCCGACCGCCGAGCGGTCGCGTTTACGGGGGCGATGTGTCGCGGAAAGTGACCCCGCCCGTCAAGGAAGGCCCTTTCTATGCAAGGAGTGCTGGCAGTGAAGACCACGCTTTGCCCCGCCGCGCTGGCGGCTGCTCTCTTGGCTTGCGGGCTCGCCGCAGGTCCATCTTTCGGCCAGGCGAGCGGCACGTCCGTCGCCGTCATCGACGTTCCCTACATCTTCAAGAACCATCTTCGCTTCCAACAGCAAATCGAAGATATCAAGAAGGACATCGACGCGTACAAGGATGTCGTCACGCAGCAGCAGACACAGTTGCGGACGGAAACCGAGAAGTTGAACCAGTTCAAGCCGGGCACGCCCGAGTACAAGAACGTGGAGGAGAACATCGCCCGGATGCGAGTCAATTTCCAGCTGGAAAGTGCCAAACGGCAAAAGGAGTTCATGGAGCAAGAGGCGAAGATCTACTTCAACGTGTACAAGGAGATCGAAGCCGCGGTGGCCGACTTTGCCGTTCGCAATCGCATCGGACTGGTCTTGCGGTACAGCGCGGAGGACATGGATCCTGCAAAACGCGAGTCCATCATGCAAGGCATCAACCGGATGGTGATTTACCAGAATCGGTTGAACATCACGGACCTTATCCTGGACATACTCAACCGCGGCACGCCCTCGCAAGGCACGCCGGTCGCGAGCCCGCAGGGGCCGATCGCTCCGCCGATTCCCCGGCGTTGAGATCGGTTGGTTCTTCGCTCCTTCGTCCACGCTTGCACAGATGGGCATCCCTTGAGCAGCTGTTGCCGCCAACAACGCACGGTTTCCAGCGCCGTCCGTGTGGACGGGTTCGGGTACTGGAGCGGGCAGGACGTCCAAGTGGAATTCCGGCCCGCCCCGCCCGACACCGGCGTGGTCTTCGTCCGCAGGGACGTGAGCTCGTCGCGGCGCATCCCGGCACGAGTGCAGTATCGCGTCGAGGTGCCCCGGCGCACCTCCTTGCGCGACGGCGGCGTGCGCGTGGACATGGTGGAGCATATCCTGTCGGCGCTGTTCGGCTTGCAGATCGACAACTGCGAGGTCTGGGTCGACAACCCCGAGATGCCGGGCTGCGACGGATCGAGCTTGCCGTTTGCCACCGCCTTGGACGCGGCCGGCGTCACGCTGCAGAGCGCCCTCCGGCGGCAATTGACCGTGTGCCGCACGCTGCGCGTGAGCGACGGCCGGTCTTGGATCGAGGCTCGCCCGGCGGCGGGACCGGGGTTGACCGTCGAGTGCCAGATCGACTACGGCCTCACGGGACCGATTCAGCGGCAGGCGCTGGCCCTGGCGGTCACGCCCCAGACGTTCCGCCGCGAACTCAGTGCGGCTCGCACGTTCGTCCTGGAAGAAGAGGCGGCCTGGCTGCGCAGCCAGGGACTGGGCGGTCGCGTCACGTGCCAGGACCTGCTGGTCTTTGACGGGCGCGGACCGATCGACAATCCGCTGCGTTTTCCGGATGAATGCGTGCGGCACAAAACGTTGGATTTGATCGGCGACCTGGCGCTGGCGGGCTGCGACCTGTCGGGGCACATTGTCGCCCACTGCAGCGGCCATCGACTGAACGCGGAACTGGTGGCGCGGTTGCTGGCCGAAACGGCGTGGGACAGCTTGGCCCGTACGGCCTAGCTGCCGGGACTTCGTTCCGGGCTTGGCTCGTGTTCGTTTTGCACTGGCCTCTGGAGGTGGCGTGGCTCATGGCAACTCGCATTTCTGATCGCGCGGAAGTGGATCCCCAGGCCGAACTCGGCGACGAAGTCGAAATCGGCCCGTTCTGCGTTGTCGGCCCACAGGTCACGATCGGCCGCGGCACCCGCTTGATCGCCAACGTGACGCTCCTGGGCCGCGTGACGTTGGGCGAAGAGAACAAGCTGTATCCCGGCGTGGTCATCGGCGGGGAACCCCAGGACCTGAGCTACCGGGGCGCCGACACCCAAGTCGTGATCGGGGACGGCAACGTGTTCCGGGAAGCGGTGACGGTCAACCGGGCAACGGAAAAAGAAAGCGGCGTGACCAGCATCGGCAACGACTGCTTCCTGATGGCCTGCTCGCACGTGGCGCACGATTGCGTGATCGGCGATCGCGTGATCCTGGCCAACGGCACGCTGTTGGCCGGGCACGTTCGCATCCATCACCACGCCACCTTGTCGGGCAACGTGGGCGTACACCAGTTCACCACGATCGGCAGCTACAGTTTCATCGGCGGCCTGAGCCGCGTCCTGCACGATGTCCCGCCCTATATGCTGATCGAGGGCAACCCGTCGCGGCCGCGGTGCGTAAACGTGGTGGCCCTGCGGCGCAACAGTTTTCCGCGCGAATACATCGAAGCCCTTTCCGAAGCCCACCGCTTGCTGTTCCGCGCCAAGGTGGGCCTGGAGCAGGCTTGCGAGATCCTCCGCAGCCAAGGCCACTTGGTGCCGCCCGTCAATCATCTGTTGAACTTCGTCCAGGAACAGCAAGAGGGCCGCTTCGGCCGCGCCCGCGAACGCCGCAAGGCCGCCTGAGGCGAACGCCGAGAGAGGGAGGAGCAGTCATGAGCCATCGCAAGCTGCGGTTGGGAGTCGTCGGGGCGGGCCACCTGGGAACGATCCACACGCGCCTGCTCAGGACCATCGACGACGTGGAACTGGCCGGCGTCACCGATCCCTCCCCGCAGGCCCGGCGGCGGGTCGCGGATGAATTCCAGGTCGCAACGTGGGAAGATCACCGCGCCTTGCTGGGCCGCGTCGATGCCGCCGTCATCGCCGCGCCCACGCGCGATCACTATTGGATCGGCATGGAACTGGCCGAGGCCGGCGTGCACTTGCTGGTCGAAAAGCCGATGACGGCCAGCGTGTCCGAGGCCGACGCCTTGATTCGCGCCGCACGTTCCAGGAATCTCGTCCTGCAGGTCGGCCATGTGGAACGCTTCAATCCCGCCTTTACCGCCGCCAGCCACGTTCACAAGCCGGGCTACATCGAGGCCGTGCGAACCAGCGGCTATACGGGCCGCTCCGTGGACGTCGGCGTCGTGCTGGACCTGATGATTCACGATATCGACCTGGCGCTGACGCTGGCGGCCAGCGAGGTGGTGGACGTGGACGCCGTGGGGACCGCCGTGCTGGGGCCTCACGAGGACATGGCCCACGCCCACCTGCGGTTTGCCAACGGCTGCCGGGCCGTGCTCAACGCCTCGCGGACCAGCTATCAGCTGCAACGCAAGATGCAGGTGTACGGCCCTCAGGGGTATGCCGGCATCGACTTGGCCGCGGGCACGGCCAGGATCATCCGCCCCAGCGAGCAGATGCGGCGGCGGGAGATCGACGTCCAACAACTGTCGCCGGACGAACGGCGGCAACTACAGGAGCGGCTGTTTACCGACCTGCTCCTGGTAGAAGACCTGACGCTGGAAAAGCGGAACGCGATTCTGGACGAACAGCACGATTTCGTGATCAGCATCCGCACCGGCCAACAGCCGCAGGTCACCGGCCAGCACGGACGCGACGCGCTGGCCGTCGCGGAACGCATTCTGGCGCAGATTCACGAGCAACATCCGACGCTCCGCCGCACGGCGCCGCAAGGCCCCCACTGGGACCTCGCCCCGCAACGGACGGATCAGCCGATCCGCAAGGCGGGATAAAACCAACGCCGGAAATGGATCTGCCCGAAAGTCGTTGGATCCGACCCGCGGTGAACCTCACTTCGAGGCCAGCGGAATCACGCCGTCCCAGCCCTCGGGAGGCGTGCGGTTGTGCTGGGCGATGAAAACCGTCAGAAAATCTTTGACGCGGTCTTCAGCCGTGACCTGGTGCAGGAGTTGGAAGGCCCGCTGCCAGTCGCCGGCCAGCAACGATTCCAACGCGGCCTCGTACCTGGCGATGTCCTGGCCGGTCAGCTCCGGCTGCTCGGCTTGCGGCGGCAGCAACTCGCTGACCTCCAGCGGCGTATCGCAGCCGTAAGGCTTGACGACGGCGACGCGCCGGACGCGGGCCTGGTCCGGCGGCAGCAGCCCTCGCACGGCCGCAGCGGTTGCCGCGTCCAGCAGGATGGGCGCACGCAGCAGCTTGGTCATGCCCTCCAGCCGCGCCGCCAGATTGACGACGGGTCCAAAGACCGTCACTTTCACTTGATCCACCGTCCCGATCTTGCCGGCCACGGCGCGGCCGGTGGCCAGTCCGATGCCCATGCGGAAGTCCGCCAACGGATGGTCCGACTGGCGCGACGAGGCGGCGAATTCCGCGCGGATGCCCAACGCCGCGCGGCAGGCGCGGGTCACGGCGTCCGGCTGGTCGAAGGGCCAGCCCCAGAAGCCCATGGCCGCATCGCCGTGGAAATCCCCCACCACGCCGCCGTTCTGCAGGATGTGACTTGTCGTCACGCCCAACGCGTCGCTCACCCGGCGCAGCAATCCGTGCAAGTCGTCGCCCGCCTGCTCGGATCGCCGCGCAAACCCCCGCAGGTCGCAGAACAGCACGGAAACCTGCACTTCGCGCGGCGCCAGCACCTCGTCCGGATCGCGCTCGGCCAGCGCCTCCAAGACCAGCGGCGAAAAGAACGGCCGCAGGCCCGCTTGCTTTCGTTCCAGCAGGCGAACCTCGCGCAGGCTGCTCAACGTCGTCGCGACCAGTTCGGTAAACTTGAGGTCTTCCTGCAACGAGGCCACCGCCAGGCCCGCCGGCCCGGACGGCTCGGTGGACCAGCGGCCGGCCACGTAGATCGCCCAGCCGCGACAAGCGTGGCCCGGCACGGGACTGCAGAACGCCCAGTCGCCATCGGACATGCCGCCGGCAGCGGTCCAGCGGTCCGCGTCGTCCCAGACGTGAATGACGCTCTGCCCCGTCCGCATGGCTTGCCGAATCAGCTTGGCGCTGGGTTGGAACGGGCGTCCCAACGGCTCCCTGCGGTCCCAGTACAGGACCCGCACGGTGGACGTGTGGCCCTCGCCCTCGACTGCCACCAGCGCGGCCGCGATGCCGCTGGGAACCCCGCACAGCAAGACGTTGGTCAGCCGCACCCACAGTTCTTCGTCGCTGGCGGCCCCGGAAATGATCTCCGGAATGCGGCTCAGCACGTCGATCCGCTGATCGGCGTTGCGGAAGCGGAGCTGTTTCAGTTGATCGGCGCTGAACGTCTGCTCCGCGGCCGGTTGCGGGAGTTCCAACGAGATCTGGATGCCCTCGGCCGCCAGCGTGAACGTCGTCTCGCCGATCACGAAGTGCTCGCCCGACTCGATCGCGAAGCGGTCCCGCTCGCCGCCCCGCACGAAGATCGGATTGCGTGCCGTCGGCAAGCGGCGGACCTCCAAGCGTTCGTCGCGCCAGCAGATTTCCGCATGCTGGCGGGAAATGCGCTTGTCCCACGGCGCCGACCAGGAGCCGGCTTCCCGCCCCAAGACGTAGCCTTGGCCGGCCGTGAGTTTCCGCCGCCAGCGATGTTCCGGCGCAGGGCCTTGAGCGATGAGGTCGGACATGTGTGGGCGTCGGTGATCGGTGATCGGTAATCGGTGATCGGTAATCGGTAATCGGTAATGGGCAGGCGGCGATCGGCCATCACTCACCACCGGTCACCGGTCACCGGTCACCGATCACCTCACCGTGTCCTTGTGTTCTTTGCCGGCGTGGACGGAGGGGCCGATCAGCGCGGTGATTTCGGCGTCTCCGAGTTCCTCTTGCTCCAACAGCGCCGCCGCCAGTTTCTCCAGGTCCCGGCGGCGGTCCTTCAACAGGTTGTAGGCCTGGTCGGCGGCTCCGTGCAGGATCTTGGCGACTTCCTCGTCGATCAACTCCATCGTGTGCTCGCTGAATTGGCGCTGCTGATGGATTTCGCGGCCCAGGAACGGGTCTTCGTCGGACAGCTTGTAGCTGACGGGGCCCAGACGTTCGCTCATGCCCCAATGCGTAACCATCCGCCGCCCCAGCACCGTGGCCCGCTCCAAGTCATTCTCGGCCCCGACGGTCGTTTCGTTGTACACGAGCAGTTCGGCGGCCCGGCCGCCGAGGAGGACGACCAGATGATCGCGCAGCTGACGTTCCGCCATGCTCAGCCGGTCCTCGGAGGGCATCATCTGGGTGGCACCCAGCGAGCGGCCGCGTGGAATGATGGTCACTTTGTGTACCGGGTCCGCGCCCGGCAACAGCCAGGCCATGATCGTGTGCCCGGCTTCGTGATAGGCGGTCTTGCGTTTCTCCTCCTCCAGCAGCACCTCCTCGCGTTTGGCGCCCATCAGCACTTTGTCGCGGGCGTAGTCGAAGTCCTCCATGTCGACCTTCTTCTTGTCGTTCCGCGCGGCCCACAGGGCGGCTTCGTTGACGATGTTGCGGATGTCCGCCCCGGTCAGCCCGACCGTGCCGGAGGCCAAGCGGCGCAGGTCCACGTCGTCCGCCAACGGCACGTCCCGCACGTGGACCTTGAAGATCTCCATCCGCCCCTTGTGCGTCGGCCGATTCACGGTGATGTGCCGGTCGAAACGGCCGGGCCGCAGCAGCGCCGGATCCAGCACGTCGGGCCGGTTCGTCGCAGCCACGACGATCACCGAGTCCGTCTGCGCAAAGCCGTCCATCTCGCTGAGGATCTGGTTCAGCGTCTGTTCGCGCTCGTCGTGGCCGCCGCCCAGCCCGGCCCCGCGCTGGCGCCCGACGGCATCGATTTCGTCGATGAAAATGATGGCCGGCGCATTGTCCTTGGCGTTCTTGAACAAGTCGCGCACGCGGCTGGCGCCGACGCCCACGAACATCTGAATGAACTCGCTGGCGCTCACCGAGTAAAACGGCACGCCGGCTTCCCCCGCCACCGCGCGGGCCAACAGCGTCTTGCCCGTGCCCGGCGACCCGTTCAGAAGCACGCCCTTGGGCACGCGCCCGCCCAGTCGCTGGAACTTCTCCGGGCTCTTCAGGTACTCGACGATCTCCTGCAGATCCGCCTTGACGCCCTCCAGACCGGCCACGTCGTCGAACGTGATCGTCTGGTCCGACGGCTCGTAACGCCGCGCCGTACTCTTGCTAAACCCCGACAAGAAACCCCCGCCCATGAACTGGTCCCGCGACCTGCGGAAGGACACCCAGAAGAAGACGAACAAGCCCACGGTCAGCGCGATGGTGATCAGCGTGAGCGTCATCATCACCGTGTCGCCGGACGCCTGGTTGGAGACCTGCACGCCGCGGGCCAGCAACTTGCTCAACAACTCGCTGCGGGCCTGGTCTGACCGCGGCAGCGTGACGCGGAAGTGCTTGCGCAGCTTCTCGGGTTTGCCGGAACTGTCTTTGGCCTGCGCCGTGCCGCCGTCGGTCCCGACACTCGGCGGCGCGTCCGGCGGCTGCTTGAACACTCCGGTCGCGTCGATATCGCCAAGTTCCACGGAGGCGATGTTGCAGGGCTCGGTCTTCTCCACCTGCGCCATGAACAAGTCATAGCTGATCGTGGACCGCTGCGGACTCTGCATCATCACCAGCACGGCGGCCAACACCAGGATCATCGCGACGACGAACCAGAGGTTGGGGCCGCCCCGGCGCACCGGGGCCCGGCCGCCGGGCGACCGTGGATCCTGTTTGTTGCGTGGGCTTTCGGACGACAAAGTGAATGATCCTCTGCGGGTTACGGGTTACGAGGTACGGGTTGCGGGTTGCGGGATGCGGGATGCGGGTTGCGGGACTTGGGTCTGGGGCTTGCGGTTCGCCAAGGCGACAACGCCAGCATCGTTGCGGCGCGATCGTTTGCGGATGGTGCAGCGTTCCAAAGTGCCTTATCCCACATCCCGCATCCCGTATCTCGTATCCCGCATCCCGCGCCCCGCCTCACGGCTTGGCCGTCTTGGCGTACGCCTCGTATGCTTCCGCGACCTTACCTACCTTTTCGTCGCCCTTGTGAATCAGCACGCGGTATCGGAGCGTGAACGATTCGCCGGCCTGCAGCGTGTGGTCGCCATTGCCCTTGCCGCCCGTGAAGTCGCTGACTCCGAAGGGATTCGCGGTGAACAAACCGTATGTCCGCACGTGCCAGTAGGTGGGGAAGCGGAAGCTGGTAGGATGATTCAGGATCGCGATTCCCACGATTTTCTCGTTAACCGGTCCGTGGTAGTCGACCCAGGGAGCCTGCTTGCCCCACGCCTCCTTGTCCTTCAGGCCATCGCTGTTGACGATCTGGCCGCCCTTCTTCGTATCGACGCTCATGGTGCCGGCCACGCGCACGCCGAAGCTGCCCTCCTTCGTGTCGACAAACTTCACCGGGCCGTCCGGTGCCGTTACCGTGCTGTCGAAGTCGATCCAGACGCTCTCGCCCCAGGTGCCGAAGGTCATCGTCCGCACGTCTTCACACACCTTCTTGCCGTCCACTGCAATCCATTCGTTCCGCGTCGCAATGACCGCCGTCTCGCCGCCGGCGACTTTCAAGTACTCCTTGTGAACGATCTGCGCGGCTTTCTCGCCTTCCATCCAGAAGTTGGCGCCGTTCACGTCGCCGTGAGTGAACCAGAACGAGCGTTGATGGGGATGGTCCGATCGTTCGTCGGGCAGTGCCTCGCCCATCGGGTACTGGCGAGTCACCGCATCCCCGTACGGCCCGATGATCGGCCACAAAATCGGCTTGTTGCCGGACTTGATGACGTATCGCGTCAACAGCTTGCCGTCCAACTTGACGGTCACCCCGTCCGGCTCCTGCTGTACCTCGAACGTGGCCGCCTCCGCCGCCATCGCCAGACATCCCACCAGGCCCATCGCCAATCCAAAAGTCGTACGCGTCATAGTTTGGGTTCCTGCAAAGAAAAACGAGTTTACAGACTGGCTATTAGCATAACACATCCTGCCGGGAAAACGAAGATCCCCCAACAACATGTCCGAAGCGGCGGGGGGCAGGAGAATGAGGGCCGGAAAACGGAGAAACTGAATTCTCATCTTTCTTCCCCCATGTTTCTGCCAGATCTTCCAATGCGCGAGGCCGGCCATCAAGGGACGGCTCGCGATCGTTGGAGACGGATCCGGAACCTCGGTTGTCCGTTCACGAAAATGCGCTCTCCGCCGTTGGCCAGGACCACTTGCTCGCAGATGCGGAGACTGCAACGTGCGGTACAAGTCCTCGTCGCCGTACAGCAGCGCCAGCAGGACCATGCCGCCGTTGACGGGAGTCGAGTTGCCGTTCCACTTTCGTTGGACCAGCCATTTCTGCTGCACCGCCTGCCGCGCGGCTTTCCAGTCCTGCGGGTGCCGTGACTACTTGCCACAGAGAACACAAAAATGCACAAGAAGACGACTGCCGCGGTGAACCGCATGACACGAAAAGGCAGGCCATTTCCCGCCGCGGTTTCTTGTGTCTTTTCGTGTTTTCAACGTTGTCACTAACGCGTAGCCGGCCAAACTAAATCATCGCACGACGTACCGTTCCAGCGGCTGCAGCGTGACTCGCACGCGGACTGGCATGGTCCAGGGGGTTCCGGCGCTGAAACGGACCGTGTGCTGGCCGACAGGCAGGGTGAGCGTTTCGGCCGGCGTCGCCGAGGATTCTGGCTCGGTCAGCGGCGGGCCGTAGCGGCGGATTGGCTCGCCGGGCCACGCGATCAGGTACTGGCCTTCGCGGAGCGTGCCGGACCACGCGAAGCGATGTTCGCCCACCTGGACGACCGGATCCACGACTTGCCGCTCGTCCAGCGAGCGCAGGGCTTTGACATCGTCCAGGCCGCAGGCCACGGTCTTGCGGCCGGGCAGGCCGTTGTAGTAGATCGCCAGCGAGTGAACTTGGCTGTAGTCGATCGGGTCTTTCTCCGGGCGGACCAGTTGATGATAGCGCCAGCCGGTGAAGTTGTTGGTGATGTAGTAGTCCATGGCGCCTTTGGTGTCGCACAACTGCAGCTTGAACGCGCCGCCTTGCCCGTCGCCGCGCATCCAGAATCCGATGCCCTTGTGCCAGGACAGGTCCAGCGGCGGACGGAATTGCTTGCTGATGGCCGACCAGCCGTTTTCGCCCGCCAAGGTGCTGGAGGCCGTGTACACGGCGTAGGATTGGCCTTCGCGAGCACCGTCGCGCTGCAGTTCCAGACGCTGCGTCACGCCGGGGAACGTCGAACCGCCTTGGTCTGATTCGATCAACTGGACGCCGGTTCGGGCAGCCGCCTCACGCAAGTACGGCGCCAGGTCGTCGAACGATTCCAGCACGACGGCGCCGCCGGCGTGATAGGCCGGACCCGGATTCAGCCACGGACCCGGCAAGGCGTGGATTTGGATGCCGACTCGCGCCGGCCCCGTGCCGGCCGAGATCGGCCAACCGGCCTGGGCTTCGGCGGCGGCCGCGATTTCGCGCCACGGCGAGTACACGACGCGTTGGAACGCTTCCTGGCCTTCCTCGCCCGTCAGCCGGTACTCGCGGCGCAGGTCCAGCAACTTCTCGCGCTCTTCCGGCGTCTTCTGGCCGCCCAGTTGCGGGTCGATTCGCAGGCGTTCTTTCATCGCGGCGTCCACTCGGCCCGATAACCGCAACTGCTCGTACCGGCGGATCATGTCCAGGATGTCGCCTGTGAACGGATGCTGCTGGGCGGCACCGACGGAGACCTGGAAGGACATGGAGGCATCGTAGCCCAACGTCGCGCCCAGCACGTACTCGAACATGTCCGCGGTCGCGTTCGGGTCGTAGCCGTAGTACCAGCCGATGTCCAGCGGCATGCCGGAGCGGCCGAACGAGACGAACCAGGGCGAACGTTCGTCCAGGTAGCCCTTGAGGTCGCCGTGGCCGTCGGCCGAGGCGCTGCGGGCCAGGATGTGCCACGAGTAGTGGCTGAAACTGCTGGCCTGCAGCAGGGTGTCCTTGTTCTTCAGCTTGTCGTAGTACGCCTTGTGCAAGCGGGCGTTGTAGTACCAGTGGTCGCCTTGCAGCCGCTCGGAGCCGTCGAAGTACAGCATGTCGATGTCGCAGGCGTTGGCGACGCGGGCAAAGTTCGTACTGACTTCGTCCAGCAGCGTGGTGTCCATGTCGAACATGTGATAGCCGTACGAACGGACCAGATGCGCCACGGCATCCCCGCTGCGATGCTCGGCCGCGCGCGTGCCCAGATGGCCTCGGCGGCAGCCCTTGAAGCCGAACGGGGCTTGCAGCGATCGCTCGGCGTACTGGATCAACTCGTCCCCGATCTGCAGCACCGTCCCGTCGCCCGTGTAGCCGCCGTCCTCCGCGGGAAAAGCGTCGGGGGCCGCCGTGGTCGGGATGAAATCGGCCTGCGGATCGACATCAGCGGCCAGCTTCGTGGTGACGCCCTTGACCAGCCGCGGATCCGGCACGGGCGTCAGATAGGGATCAGGGGGATAGATGGAAGCGGCCAAGAAATGAAAGCCGACGCGAAAGCCGGCTTCCTTGAAGCGGCGAACCGTCCGCACCAGTCCCCCCAGGCCGTCGGGAAAGTTCGTTTCGTTGACCTCGAAATGCCCCGTGCTGCGGCACCAGGAGCCTTGATCAATCAAGATCGTGTGGAAGCCGCCGCGGCGGGCGATGGCCAGCGCCTCGTCAAACTGCGATTCGCGGAATTGCGTGAGGAAGAAGTACGAGCGGTGGATCCACGGCGAGATCTTGTTCCACTGGCCGCCCGGTGCGGGGCTCGGCAAACCGGCCGCCAGCTCGAACTCGCGCACGGTCTCCATCAGCTCCGTGGGCCGGCAGACGAACACCCCGAACCGCGCCGGCTGGATCCCGTGCCGGGCGTACGTGCGGACGGCCAACGTCGTCTGCGGCGAGCCCCAAAACGGCGAAACGGGTGATTCGAAGTCCTCCAGCAGCACGACGCGTTCCGTTCCGTCCCGATCGATGATCGCTTCGATTTGATCGACGTAGCAGGTTACGGCTTTGCCGGCCGGCAGGCTGTTGTAGTAGATGTTCACGGCATCGGTCTGCTCGTACCGCAGCGTGTTGATCGCCGTCTCGGTCAGCGTGACTTGGCGCCAGCCCTGGAAGTCGATGGTCAGGTAGTTGTCGCGATAGCCGCCGCGGCCATCGTGCAGTTGGATCTTCAGTGCCTGGCCGTTGCCGTCGCCATGGACCCACGCGCGAATGGCTTTACAGCCGCTCAGGTCCAGCGGCGCCGGCAACCGCTTGCCGCGCATGCTCCAACCGCCCGGCTTGGCGTCGCTGGTGGCCGTGAAGCGGGCCGAGTGACTGCCGGCTTTGACCTGGTCCGCGGCCTGCACGAACTGGTGCGAGCAGCCGGGTCGGTCGGCGCTCGAACCGCCGGAACTCTCCTGCAGGGCGTGTACGTTGGGTTCGGCCCCCATCACGGCCACGGACCAGTCCGGCGTCGAGCAGGCGTTCAACGTCCCCGCCACTTCGGCGCGTGGCGGAACAGCCAGGTGAAACAGCCGTAGCCCCGACGGTGGTTCGTCACTTTGCAGGCGCCGAAGTTCGAACACCGTCCATCCGCGAGTCGCTGCGGCCGCCGACGGCCCAGCGGCGGCCGGCTTTGTCTTGACGGCAAAATCGGCGACGGCTCCGCCCTGGAAGCGGACCTTCAACAGGTCCTCGGCCAGTAACACGGACTGAGGCACGCGAATCCCTTGGTCCGTCTCCAGCGAGAACACCGGCCGATCGTCGACGGGCCATGAGCTGCCGTCGGCCAGCGTCACAGCCGTCACGCGGCCTCGCTCGTCGATCACGAGCCGGGCAGTGCCAAGATCGAGTGAAACGTCCCCCCGGACCAGCGGAACGGGCAGAAACAACATCACGCAAACCAACAGGCAGGAGAATCGCATGGTGGCCTCCTTGGAACCGGACGTGTGGAATCATGGCAGATTCCGGTAGTGATGGCAAGCAGGTGTAAGCGACCCTCGCACAGCAGAGACCGGAAGTTGGCAGGAGAATTGGGGCGGAAAAATGACCGGAACGAAATCCAAACTCGGCGAGCGTCATGGCCGGTGCCGCGTCCAAAACGTCGCGTAGCATCTTACGCGGGTTCCCTACCGGCGATAAACTCGCTGGCGAGGCGTTTTCCATTTTCAGCGAGGGTACGACGACCCTCGTCCGCGAACCGCAGCCCGTCGGGGGGGCGACCGGCGCAAGCACGTCTGTTCCCCAAGGTTACAGCGAGTTAGAATCGACCATACCACGAGATCGCCAGGGCAGGCATGATGACCAAACACGACTGGAACTTCTACGGGCGGCAATGCCAGGCCCAACACGCCCATTGGTTGCGGTCTCTCATGCCGGCGGAATCCTTGGCCCTGTATCAGGAACTGCATCGCTTGGCGCGGGCACAAGCCGACGATTCCCACGGATGGCGAAGGCTGCAGGAGGCGCGTTGGAAGGAGAAAGTCGCCATCCGCCACAAGCTGCACGAAGCGTTCGCGCGATTGGACAACAACGAGGTACGGAACGAACTCGCGACATTTGACGAATCTCTCTGAGCTGAAGTTGTCTTCCCTTTCCCACCCTCTGACTGAAGGAGCATTCTCCCATGACGCACGTATCCCGCCGATCGTTTTTGGCCGCGTCCGCGGCGGTTGCGGCAACCGCGAATTCGCTGCTCGATTCCGCTCGCGCGGCGGAAGGAATCGCCGGCTTTGACCAGACGCAGACCGATTATGACCGGACGCAGCAGTGGAAACCGTTCAGCGACCGCAAGGTGCGCGTCGGAATCGTCGGCCACGGCGTCTGTAAATTTGGCCTGGCGTTCGACCTGCAGAACCATCCCAACGTCGAATTGGTTGCAGTCAGCGATCTGTTTCCCGACCGCTGTGCGGAAATGGCCGAAAGGGCAAAGTGCAAGAAGACGTATCCGTCGCTGGAGGAGATGGTCAAGGACGATTCGATCGAGGCCATCTTCTGCGCCACCGACGCACCGGCCCACGCCAAGCACGCCATGCTTTGCTTGGAGCACGGCAAGCACGTGGCTACCGCGGTGCCGGCCTTCCGGGGCGACATCGAAGATGCCGAAAAGCTCCTGGAATGCTGCCGGAAGAACAAGGGACTGGTGTATGCGATGTTCGAGACGTCGGTGTTTCACGACGACCTGTACGCGATGGAAAAGCTGTTTGCCGCCGGCGTGTTCGGGCACCTCGTGTATTCCGAAGGCGAGTATTGCCATCCTCATTCTCTGGGCGCCCCGACCCTGGGTTCCTACAAGGACTGGCGGAAGAAAGGCTGCCCGATGTGGTATCCGACGCACGCCACCGCCTACTATGTCGGCGTCACGCACAAGAGCTTCGTCGACGTCTCGTGCCAGGGGACTCCCGCTTTTGACGAGTCCAAACGGGTCCCCAACGAAATCGGCAACATCTTCAAGTCGGAGGTCGGCTTGTTCCGAACGGCGGAGGGCGGAATTTCCCGAATGATCATCTGCGGCTCGCAGGGCGAGTACCTGGAAGCGGGGCGCATTCGGGGCGAGTACGCCGGTTTCAACAAGACGTTCGTCGGCGATGCGACCGGCAAGAAACGCTACGAGGAGGCCATCAAGAACGGCTTGCAGATCAAGAAATACGCCTTGCCGCCGGGGGTTCAGCCGGGCGGACACGGCGGCTCGCACGGCTACCTGGGCGACGACTTTATCGATGCCATTCTCCGAGGCCGGAAACCGGCGGTCGACGTCATCGACGCGCTGAATATGACTGTCCCCGGCTACTACGCGCACCTGTCTGCGATGAAGGATGGGGAAACGATGAAGATCCCTCAGTACGCGTTGTGAGCGCCGGGCCTCGAAGGGCCGTCACCGCACACCGGCGACCCGGTTCAATAGACGCCCGCTCTGGAAGAATCAGCCACTGGCCGATCCCGCGGGCAGATCCAGCTTGGCCAGCAATTCCGCCGCCTGTCGGACGAGCGGATCGGAGTCTGGATCCAGCCCCGACTCGGCGCATCGCTGACGCAAGTTCTCTGTGAATGTGCGGAAATCGGACTCCCTGGTCGCCTGCAGGGCCTCCTCAGGATGGCCCGCTACGGCGTGGGCCCTGCCGAGATCGTGAAGCAGCGCGGCACGTTGGGCTTGTTCTCGCGGCGACAGCGGTCTGCCACCAGCCGCCGCAGGTCGGTCGTGCCTCGGCCGCCGCGAAGATCGACGTGTCGCGGCTCTTCCGGGGCGAGCGGTTCGACGATCGTCTGCGCGGCAACTTCTGCTAGCGCGGCACAGCCGCAGCCGAGTGGATGGCGAGTGGCAAGCGGCAAGTGGCAGGTGAAGAGAATCCGACTCTGCGTTCTTCCACTCGCCACCCGACACTGGCCACTTGAAGTTACCCAACTTTACAATTTACGCAGAAGAACGTCAGATCACCCGTTAACAGTGTAGGGTTTCCGCTTTCTCGAAACAAGACGAGCCGGTCCCGCAGTGGCGGGATGCCGGCTCGTGCGGAAGGTCGTTATGCGTGGCGGTCGGCTGCTCACTCGACCGCCGGAACGCTGCGGGCTTGGGCCGCCAAACGAACTTGCCCCGCCACCGCGTATCCGCTGAACAGCACCACGGCAAAGAACAGATCACCGCACAGCGTGTAGCGGAAGAAGGGGATGGCCATGACGTAGCACTGGACCAGGCCCGAAACCGAGTGCTCGTACATGTTGAACCACAGCCACGAGCCAAAGTTCGTGGTCAGGAAGAACAGCACCGAGGACGCCAGGCCGCAACCGATCAGGCCCGTCGCGGCCAGCGACGCCGATCGCAGACCCCCTTGGTCTAGATTCAGATGCCGGCGGAGCACCGAGCGGAAGGCCACCGGGAGGGCCAGCATGCCGTACACCAGCGCCATCATCCGCCAATCATAACCGCCGATCGCAAGGTCGCTGATCGCCATGATGCTCAGCGGCAGACACAGCGCCAGCAACCACGACCGGAAGTAATAGCCGGCAAACAGGGCCAACGCCGCCACCGGAGCAAAGTTTGGCAAATCCTGCAGCCAAATCCGCACCTGGGCGCCAACCAACACCAGCAGCACGAATACCACGCCTTGCACAAGATTCTGTCGCTTCACCTGAGTCTTCTCCCTGGTCGAGGTTGATGTTACGCTACTTACCGGCCATAGCATACCAGAACCGCCGGCCGACTGGTACTACCGAAAACCGCCCGGCGACAAATTTCTCGCGGCCGTCCATCCGGCTGCCTTTACTTGTATTGCGTGAACTTCCACAGTACGCGATCCGACGCTTTGACCTCCGTCACGGCAAAACTTCGCTGGCCCAGTTCGCCGTTGACCGAGAAAATCCAGTTTCGGCCGCGGCCTTCGTTCTTCAGGTCGTCGATTTGCGTCAGGAAGGCCGTGTCGCCGTCGCCCCGGTAGACGAACTGGATTCCCCGCGGATGCTGCTTCGCGGCCTGCAGCACGTCGAGCACGGTCATCCCCGGCTTCCAGGGCAACTGCCGGAAATGCTTCTCGACGCCATCGTCGTAATCGATGACCGTCCAAACCGTGGCTTTGGCCGGCTCAGCCGCAACGACGACACGCGTCGCCCCTCCCAGGACGCAGGCCAGAGCAAGCCCCAAAGCGCACCATCCAAACGCTTGGTTTCCAAGTCGGAACATGTTGCACCTCATCAAATTCCGCGATTCAAAGCTGAATTGAAGGTAACGGGGACGCGGACGAGGGTCAAGACGACAGATCGCGGACATTCGAGGAACTTCCAAAGGCTTTCCAGCGTCAGTAGGCCCGGACAGAGATTCAGTTCGATTTCCCTGCGTCCAGGGAGTCGCGAACAGAGGAGATGCGTGGGCGATGGCTGCGCAGCATTCAAACGGGCGGCAACCGGCGATCCTCCCGGCCAACGGGAATGGGGGGAAAGCGGACAAGGCCCGCTCTCGTCGCCGATTGCACCGTATTCAGACCGTGAGGCGCCAGCAGGGCATTTCCCTCCGCACAGCTGCGCGTCATCTGGGTGCAAATATCCGAGAAGTCCGGGACCAGGAAAACGAGGCGGCGGATCTGCGGTTGAGCGACCTTTATCGCTGGCAGGCCGCCCTGGACGTGCCCTTGGAGGAGTTGCTGGTGGAATCCGAACGGCCGCTGTCCGGGCCGGTCCTGCAACGAGCCAGAATGATCCGCCTGATGAAGACGGCGGCGGCCATCTTGGAAATAGCGCCGACGACGCAGATCGCCAGGCTCGCCAGACGCATGGTCGACCAGTTGGTGGAAATGATGCCCGAACTGAAGGGGGTCGCCCCGTGGCATTCCGTCGGACAACGCCGCAGTGCGGACGAATTCGGGCAGATCCTCCAGCGGCGGATCTCCGAACAGTTTTTTGACAATCCCCCACTTGACAACGAAGATGGAATCAGTTGACTGGACAGGGAAGGTTCATCCATAGAGTGACGTATGTTTTGGGGCGAGACCGAGTTGGGAGGCCGGGATCGTTGGGATTGCCTGGGTTCCGCTCGGCGAAAAGCGTGTCAGCCCCCCAATCCATGCTGAGTTCATCCTGCTGACCCTTCATCGTTTCGTACGTACTCGCTCATCTGGTCGTACGAAAGAGGCCCGCAGCGGAAAACCGCTGCGGGCCTTTTCGCTTTACACGGCGACCAGCGCTTCCACGTGCTTGGCCAGCCGCTTCCGCGCCGTGTGCAGCCGCCGCTTGATCGTGCCCAGCGGCGCGTCGAACCGGTCGCTCATCTCCAGCAACGATTGGCCGTCGACGTAGAACGCCTGCAGCGTCCGCCGGTCCAGATCGCGGAGCCGATCCAGCCCGGCCCGGACCTCAGCCTGCCGTTCCGCGGTCAGGATGATCGACAGCGGCGTGTCATCCTCGGCGCAAGCCGCGTCCAGCGTCTCCGGCTCCGCCAGCGACTCCGGACCGCGCCGCACCGCGCGGTTGATCGCCATGCGGTTGGTGATCGAGCGCAGCCAGGCGACGAAGCATTCCGGCTCGCGGAGCTGCTGGATCTTCTGCAGCGCCTGCAGGAACACGTCCTGGCACAATTCTTGCGCCTCGTTCCAGTCGCCCAGCCGGCGCAGGGCGAGCGCCTGGACGTGCCGCTGGAAACGCTCGAACAACTCGCCGAACGCGTCCCGCTGACCCGCCTGAGCGTCCAAGACCAGTTGCGTAACGGAAGCGGTCTTCAGGTCTCGAGTCAAAGTAGCCATGTTTCGTCACTCTCGGAAAGTAGCCTGTGGCTGAACGGGGACCCCACCGGTTGTGCTGGCAGGCGAGCCGCTGCAAACCGTGCGCAGCAGCCAGACGCCTGGCATCCACGCGTAGGTCCGGTCGAACCGCTCAAGAGTGCGCGCTAGGATTCAGGTCGCCTGAATCCGTTACGCACCACGTGCGGAACCGGACGCTCCGCCGGATGGCACGGCCAACCAACGCGCATGGTGTTTCTGCTCACCATGCCGCGTAAGCTGACAACTCGACATGCTCGCGGCTCTAAGGCAACGCGAGGTTATGTCGAGCCGGCATCGCGGCTGTTCTGAAGCCGGTCCGCAGGCGAGGCGTGGGGGCAAGGAATCTTGGTTGCGCAGCGGATTCATGCCGGCCACGCCGATGCGCCCTTGGTGCCCGGCGACAACGCTCGTCGCTGTGCTGGCATAAATAAAGCTACGCATCGCAAGCCTCCTCTGCGGCCTTCCCACGCAGTCAGAGAGTGACATTGAAGAACAACCTGGCCGGGCTTTCCTGCCCGACCGCGGCCAGCCGCCAAGGCCGGCCGGAACGGCAACCGAGCCGATCGGGAACTCCTCTTCCCACTATCTTCGGCAGGCAACCGCATATCTTACCGCCAAATCTCCCGCTTGGCGAGCCGATTTTTGGCGATGAACCAAAAAGACCGCCCCGGCGAGAGATGTTCCGCGTAATTCTATACTCGACGCCGCAACGAAGAAAAGGTTCGCTGGTTTTTTTCAAGATATTCCAGGCACTCCAAACGCCCGCCCCGCCAACGATGCGTTGCGCGGGCGCCCATTGCAGCTTTTCGCTTCAGCCGCCCCTCTTTCCTGGGGGCGACTTGTCCGGCGGGCGGAATGGTTTCAGCAACCAGCCGGCAATCTCCAGGATGACGACGGCGCCGATCATCAGCGCGACAATCGGGAAAGCCTTGGGCCGAGCAATCAAAACGATGGCGCCAACGGCGAAAGCCAGCAGGAGCTTCGGCGTGCAGAATCTCGTCAAGGCCAGGATCTGCGGGTACGCCAGCCAGCCCGCACCGAGCGCCATGCCGACGCGCAGGCAGATACTGCCGTACATGTCCGCCAGATTGCCGTCGCACAGCAGCAGCAGGACGGCCGCCGCGACGAGCATCGCCAACGCAATCCCCCCGATGGTATGGCGGCGGGCCGAGGCTGTCATGCAATTACCGGCCTCATACGTCGGTGATGATCTCGTCGAAGAACTTCAGGAAATTGCGGTTGCCCTCCGCATCCAGGAACTTGATCGCCTGGTTGGGATGCCGGTTCATGTGACCGGTGATGTTGTAGGGCACCAGCGGCCCCCACAGGATCTTCTCGCGCAGCGGTTCGATGTGGTCCTGCAGCAGCTTGACCACCGGCCGCAGCTTGAATTTTGGGTTCCGCAGAAAGCCCAGCAGCAGCTCCATCGGGCAGTTGCCCGCCCCGCGTCCCAGTCCGCCCATCGTGGCATCGACCCGGTTGGCGCCCATGATGATGGCTTCGATCGTATTGGCGAACGCCAACTGCAGGTTGTTGTGCGCATGGATGCCGATTTCCTTGCCGGTGCCGCTCATCGCCTGCGCGTACTTCCGGTACAGCATGTCGATCTGCTCGCGGTACAGATGCCCAAAGCTATCCACAATCACCAACACCTGCGCCGGCGTGGGCCCGATGGCCTCCAGCACCGTGTCGATTTCGATTTCGCTGATGTTCGACACGGCCATCAAGTTGGCGCTGGTCTCGTAGCCCAACTCGTGGGCATGCTGGAGCATCTGCACGGCCTCGGACACCTGATGCGCGTAAAAGGCCACGCGGATCATGTCCAGCACGCTTTGCTCGCGAGGCACCAGTTGCTCTCTCCAATCGCTCTTGGTGGCGTCCGCCATCGCCGCCAGCTTCAAGCCCGTCTTCTGTTCGTCGTGTTGGCCGAACACGCGCGCCAGGTCTTCCTCGTCGCAGTGCTTCCAAGGCCCAAATTCCCCCTTGGGAAACAGCCGCGGCGTGTTCTTGTAGCCGACTTCCATGTAGTCGATGCCGGCGGCCAGGCAGGTCTCGTACACCGCCCGTGCGAATTCGTCCGAGAACTGATGCTTGTTGGCCAGTCCCCCGTCGCGGAGGGTGCAATCCAGGACTTTCAACTGCGGACGATACGTAATCCAAGGGGCTTTCTCGGCCATGCTGCACTTACCTGTTGCGTCAAGGAAGGAAATCTGCCACCGATCCAGGTACGGGGTCCGGCCCGGCTCGGAACTCGAATCTAGCGACACCGGCTGCTCCAGTTGTGTTGGTTGTCCCGGAAGCCCAAATGGCCCCCAAGCCAAAACGAGATATTGTGCTCCGCGTCTGCCATCAATGCAAGTGCCCCGGTGCGGTGGTTCAACATTGGACCGACAGCACTGTATTCCGCAACGTTAACGACCCAGGCCGCAAAGAAATCCGGCTGCTCGGAACAGCCGGGCTACTGCCGCACCAGCACTGCCACGGACCGGCCCGGAACGCGGTAGGAGCGGGAGCGGACGGCGGGGGCATGGTCCTCGGGCACGATGTCTTCGGGACTGGGCAACGACGTGTCCACCACCCGCCGCCAGTTGCCGGGCAAGCCTTCGTGGATGCCGAATTCCAGGGGCTCCCAGTAGGCGTTGATCATCACATAGATGTCGGCGTCGTCGACGGCGGCTCCGTGCAAGCAGAAGGCCAGCGAACGCGAGTTCCAGGACAGGTCCGGGGGGCGGCCGACGCCGTACCAGCGGACGTCGTTGCGCCAGAAGCGGGAGCGAGCCAGCGAGGGATGCGCTTTGCGAAAGGCAATCATCCTCTGGAAGAACCGGAAGATATCCGGGTTCTGATCCAGGCGGCTCCAATCGAGCCACGACGTTTCGTTGTCTTGATTGTAGGGATTGCTGTTGCCGCCCTGCGTCTGCAGGAACTCATCGCCCATCCGGAACATCGGGACGCCCGCCGACAGCATCAGCAGGGCGAAGAAGTTCCGCACCTGGCGCCGCCGCAACTTGAGCACCGCCTCGGGCGCGCCGTGATCGCCTTCCCAGCCGCAATTCCAGCTGAAGTCATCGTGGCCGTCCAGGTTGTCTTGCCCGTTCGCCCAGTTCTGTTTGTGGCCGTAGGAGACGAGGTCGTACAAGGTGAAGCCGTCGTGCGAGGTGATGTAGTTGATGCTCTGGAAGGGGCGCAAGGCATACTTCCGCTCGTCGGTGAACAAGTCGTTGCTGCCGTAGAGCCGGGTCATCAGGTCCGCAACCATGCCGGGGTCGCTCTTGACGAACTTCTGCAGGGCATCCCGGTAGGCGCCGTTCCACTGCATCCAGCGGAAACCGGGGAACAGGCGGCCCAATTGGTACGCGCCGGCCGCGTCCCACGGTTCGGCGATCAGCCGCACGTCGGCAAAATCAGGATCGGCGGCGATTTGACCGAACAAGGCGGGATCTTCGGTGTTGATCGAACCGTCGGCATTCCGCAGGAAAATGCTGGCCAGATCGAAGCGGAATCCGTCGACGTGCAGGTCCTTGGTCCAATACCGCAAGCTGTCCAGGATCAATTGCCGCACGGCCCGGTTGGACGTGTGCAAGGTATTCCCCGTGCCCGAGTAATTGGCGAAGGGAGCTTGGGGATCGCCGGTCAGCAAGTAATACGTCGTGCTGTCGATCCCTTTGAAGCTGTACGCCGGCCCGCGATCGTCGCCCTCGCCGCTGTGGTTGTAGACCACGTCCAAGATGACTTCGATCCCGGCGCGGTGCAACGCCTGGACCATTTCGCAGAACTCCAAGTGCTGGTGACGGCTTTCCGAATCGACGCAATACGCGTCGTGGGGAGCAAAAAAACTGAGCGGCATGTAGCCCCAATAGTTGTCCTCCTGAGGATCGAATTGGAACACCGGCATCAACTCGACGGCGGTGACGCCCAGCTGCTGCAGGTACGGGATCTTGTCAATAACGCCCGCAAACGTGCCCCGTCGTTGGGACGCCACGCCCGAGTTCTCACGCTGCGTGAAGCCGCGGACGTGCATTTCGTAGATAACCAGATCGGATTGATGGCGCAGCGGCGGCTCGTGCTCCCAACAGAACGGTGGTTCGCGCGAATCCAGGACAGACAACGGGGCACGGCCCCAGTTGGAGCCTGGGCGCCGAGCGGCCTCGCGGTCGAACTCCGGCGAGAAATAAACGTCGCGGGCATAGGGGTCCAGCAGCAATTTCTCCGGATCGAACATGTGCCACTCGAATCCCGGTCCGGGTTTCGGACCGTCGATCTGATACGCGTAGAACCGCGCGCCCGCCAGCAGAGCCTGCGGAATCCGGCAGTGCCAGATGGGGCCGGTCTTGTTCCGCAGGTGCTCAAATTCGTACCGATAGACCGGTTTGACCAAATCGTCGCCGAAGAAGACCAGGGTCACCTTTTCGGCGTGTTTGGAGTAGATGGCGAAGTTGTAGGCACTCTCGGCTTCGACCCACGAGGCCCCCAAAGGGATCGGCGAACCTTCCAGCGACTCCCAGCGTTTCATAGCCCTTGGGCCTCCCCAAAAACGTGCCTCGCAGCCACTTAAAGCGGGCGGAAAGCTCCGCCCCGCTGGCCGCCCTGGAAGTCTACCACAATCCAAGGCAATTCGCCCCCCTGCCGCTT
This sequence comes from uncultured Pirellulaceae bacterium, assembly GCA_964486845.1. Classification (GTDB taxonomy): domain Bacteria; phylum Planctomycetota; class Planctomycetia; order Pirellulales; family Pirellulaceae; genus Anammoximicrobium. The sequence goes on along the minus strand of CAZAQY010000056.1, from coordinate 12,002 downwards.
GAGCAATCCTATCACCGCCCGCTACACTATGCCCAGCATCCACCTCTCCCGGAGAGACGCTGTCAGAACACACCCTCAAAGGAGGATATTCATGTCCGAAAAAGCCATTCTGACATTTCGTGACAAGAGGATCGAACTGCCCGTCCTTGTGGGAACGGATGGCGAGGCGGCGGTCGACATTACCAAGCTGCGAGACCAAACCGGCATGATCACCTTCGATCCGGCTCTGGGCAACACGGCAACCTGCCAGAGTTCGATCACGTACATCGACGGGGACAAAGGCATCTTGCGCTATCGGGGCATTCCGATCGAGCAGTTCACCGACAATCCCAACTTTGTCGAAGTCGCCTGGCTGCTGATTTTCGGCCGCCTGCCGAAGCACGAGGAACTACGCGCCTTCAGCGAACAGCTGACGGAGAACGAGTTGTTGCACGAAGGCTTGAAGCACCACTTCGATCACATTCCCGTCGACGCTCCGCCGATGGCGATTCTGTCGGCGACATTGAGCAACCTGGCGTGTTACCATCAGCAATTCTTCGCCTTGGAGAACACGGAGGCCCTGACGGCGGCCGCCGCACGGCTGATTAGCAAGGTCCGCACGATCGCGGCGTTTTCCTACCGCCGGTCGCGCGGCTTGCCGTTCATCTACCCCGACCCGAAGATGCGTTACTGCGCCAACTTTCTGCACATGATGTTCTCCATTCCCTACCAGCAGTACATCGTGACTACGGAGGTCGAGGACGCCTTGAACTTGATCTTCATCCTGCACGCCGACCACGAACAGAACTGCAGCACCTCGACCGTCCGCACGGTCGGCTCGGCGAGAGCCAACCTGTTCGCCTCCTGCGCGGCCGGAGTCTGTGCGTTGTGGGGACCGCTGCACGGGGGAGCCAACGTCGAGGTGGTCCAGATGCTGGAACGGATTCACGCGGGCGGCCTCTCGCCGAAGGAATGTATCGAAGCGGCCAAGGACAAGACGAACCCGTTCCGGCTGTTTGGATTCGGTCACCGGGTGTACAAGAATTACGACCCGCGGGCCAAGATCCTGCACGAGTGCTGCGACCGCGTGTTCGCCAAGCTGAACCGCCAGGACCCGTTGTTGGACATCGCCCGGAAGCTGGAAGAATTGGCGCTGGAGGATCCGTACTTCGTCGACCGCAAGCTGTATCCCAACGTGGACTTCTACAGCGGCATTCTGCTGCGCGCAATTGGCCTGCCCACGAACATGTTCACGGTCTGTTTCGCCATCGGCCGGCTGCCCGGCTGGATCGCCCAGTGGAGAGAACAGCACGGCGACCCAACCACCCGCATCACGCGGCCGCGCCAGGTCTACACCGGCAACGACGTCACCGACTACGTGCCGATGGAGCGGCGTTAAGGGGAGCAGTCGTAGGCCGGAACAAGTCCGCGCCGTTCCGGCGAGGGCTCACGTGGTTCCCGGACGGTTCGAAGGGCCGGAACAGCGCGGACTTGTTCCGGCCGACACCCGGCGCCGGACCGTTACCCGGCCGATGCCTGCGAAGCGTCCGCCCCGGCGACGCGAGACAGCGCTTGCAGGGCCTCAAACGGCTCTTGGCCGCGCCACAGCGATAGGGCCCGAACGGCGTGGGACAGAAACGAGAAATTCCTCCGCAGTTCGTCGTCGGGCAGCGTTTCGATCGTCCGCACGATCCAATCCGCGCCTGCGACGAGGACCTTTCGAGGTGGCTGGAGCGGTTTCGGCGCCAGGGCCCAGTATTCCAAGGCATGTCCGGTGACGATGATGCGCCAGTGCAGTTGATCTCCGCTGTCTTGAGTCGGCTCGGAACTCGCCGGCGGGGCAAAATACCAATCGACGTTCCAGAAGCCGTCCTGGTGCTGGTGGGCCACCAGTCGCTTGTTCGCGTTCTTGAGGAACTGCTCGATCCGACGGCGCATGCCCGGCGACAAGATCTGGTGCTCTTCATCCAGTCGAAGGTAGGCCATCAAAGTGAACAAGCGATGGGTGCCGGAGCACACGCCGCGCGGGAGATCCTCGCGCATGATCCGGTCGGCCAGCAGGTCGAATGACAGCGTCTGGCCCTCGGCGCTCTGCCAGCGCTTGGTGGGCGGCAAGAACAAGGCGAAGACCTTGGCCGACCACTCGTATTCTTCCTGCGTGGGATTGAAGTCGTGCAGCGTTTGCTCGACCATCGCCCGCAGCGTCGTCTGGCGGTTGGGGGTGACCACCGGGCAAGACAGCGGCGTACCGACCTCGCTCAGGCAGGCCAAGGTGTGGTCCGGATGCGACGTGGTGGCGATGCCTTCCTTGACGCGGCAGCAGACGCCGAAAGGCGTGTCATGCAACGCCGGCCGTTCCTGGGGGCCGTACAGTTCGGCGAACCGGCGGTGATCCGTCAGCAGACCCAACAGGTCCGCACCGGAAACAAACTGTGGATCGTCAAACGTGGCCTCCGGGCCCCAGCAACGCAGCGCGTGATCTACGTCCGCCAACAGCGTCTTCGGACCGGACAGCCGCGGACGCAGCTTGAGCAACGCCCGGCGCAGTTGCTCATCGGACACCACATCCGGGCAGTCGTACAACGGCCGGATGCGGAGCGGCTGTTCGCGAAGCGGCGGCACCCGCCACTCGCGGTCGAACTCGCGCGAACCCGAGACTGCCGCCGCGGCCAGCGCGGCGAGCACCAGCGGCTGGGCCGCCAAGAACCACCAGCCTTGCCAGGAACGCTTCGTTTGGGTCTGGTTGGTGTCATTCATCGAACTGCACCCCCTGTTCCGTCTCTTCGTTCTTCCGCCCCGCCGACGGCTTGCCCTCCGTGCGGCCGAAGACCAGCCCCCATTCGTCCTCGTACAGCACTTGCCAGTCGTCCGACTGCCGCAGATAACGCTGCAACGTCTTCTGCCGATGCCGGTCCAAGACCGCCGTCCGGACGCCGTATCGCAGCATCACCTTGTCCCAGCCGGCCCGCGTTTCGCGAATAATGCGGTACTCGGTCCACACCTTCGGCGGCACCAGGTGCAAGTTCGAGGTCAAGAAAGGCCGCAGGCGCGGCGGACCGTCCCAAATCAGCCAATCGCCCCACCAGTGCGGATGAAACACCTGGCCTTCCGGCGGCTGCTCGCGGAGGTAACCACTCAGTTTCCAGGGCGTCCCGTAGCCGTACAGCCGCTCGGGCGAGCGGGGTTGCCCTCGGACCAACGCCGACCAGGCCGGAGAGAGCGCGAAGCAGATCCACAGCAAGCCCAGTGTCATGACCGTGCAACCCAAGGTTTTGCCGGCTGCCCAGCGGAATCGGGGGCGGCCTTGCGCATCCTGTGTCGCGAGGAGCGGCCCGGGAATCAGCCTCGCCCAGCGCGTCCCAAGATCGGCCAAGTGCGGTGTGACGGCGACGCCGAAAACGGCGGCGTACCACCACGCCATCCGCACGCCGCCGGCGAAAACGAAGCTGAAGGCGACCAGCAACAACGCGTCGGCGACGGCCACCTTTCGGCGGCTCAGGCGAAACACCAGGATCGCGACCAGCAGCGACGCCACCAGTTCCCGCCCGCCCGGCTTGAGCAGCACCAGCGGCTGCCAGGCCTCCAAATCCTGCAACTGCCGGTAATCGGCAAACCACGCGTTGTGCAGCACCAGCTGGACGCCGTAGGGATTCAGGCAGCTGGCGACCAACGCCAATTCGCTCAGCCAGACCCAGCGCCGCACCGCCGCGTCTGCGGCCAAGCCGCGGAGACCTCGCTGCCGCCACACCGTGTCGGCCACAACCCCGACTGCCCAGCAAACCAGCACCAAGAGCCCCCAAACAAACGAACCGTGCAGGTTCGCCCACATCGCCAGCAGCAGCGGAATCCCCAGCCACAACGTCCAGCGACCGCGGCGCGACCCCGCGTCGCTCGCGGATGCGCCGGCCTCGGCCACTCGGTCCCTCACCAGCAACCACAACAACACGGCCAGACACAGCATGCCGAAGATGTCGGATTGGGCCTCCGGCAGACGGCTGTGACTGACCGCCACGACCAACAACACGCCGACGTGCGCGGCCAACAGGCTGCGAGTCTGCAGATAGAACGCCCGCGCCAGGGTCAAGTGCGCGGCCAGCACGGTCGCCGCAAACAGAAAGGACAATGCCTCAGCGCCGCCCAGCGAGTGGCCCCGGGCAAAGATCACTTGACTGAGCCAGGCCGAGTCGAACAGCCGCATTCCGGCGGCCAACGGCATCCAGGGATCCTCGGCCGGCACGGCTTGGTTCGCCAAAATCCATTTGCCATAGGATGCATCGCCCCACAACTGGCCGGACTCCAGCGGCCAGCGGTTGAGCCAGAGGAAAAAGACGCCCCAAAAAACGGCCACCAGCAGATGTTTCGGTGACAAATGCCACCAGCGCGGGTGCTGGGGCGAATCCTGGTTTGGCGTGGAAGTGTGCATCAACTCATGGTAATCCAAACCGGCCGCTTGTGAACCCGCTTCTGCGAACCTGTTCCCAGGCTCCGCCCGCCAGCGCCCCATCTCGCCTGCTCCGCCGGCCTTGATGCGAAGCAGAGCCTCGCGGCCGGCCGGTTACGGAGCGGAGCCCCCCTGTCCAGGTCAACCACGTCATCAGGCTGCAATCCCGTTACCTTCCGAATAACCGGATCTCCACCGCTTGCGTACAGCGGCCCCGTTTGCCACGGATTGAAATTGCAGCCGCATCACCAACAAGTCCACCGCGAAATCGGCCACACCCCACGGGCGTTGCCATCAGGGTGATTCCAACCGGGGCTCGCGAAACACCGGGCCGGCTTTGTCATCGGTTACGGGTTCTTCACCGGAAACGCGTTGAATCCGGCCGCCTTCGCCCTTTGCGGCCAGCACGGACTTGTGACCTCTGCCCGTGCCGATCAACATTCCTACGACGCGTTCTCCGGTGACGGCGGGCACCGTCACTGACAGGGCGTAATGGGCGATTTGCCCGTTGTACTCTTCGACGACGGCCAAGAAATCACGGCGATGGCGGTGAAGCCGCTGGTGGGCATCGAGCACTTGGACCAGCGAGGCATGTCCTTGCTCGTACGCCCGCTGAATCTGGTTCAGAGCGGTCCCGGCCGCGACGACGGCTTCTGCTTGGGCCTCGATCACTTCGTGGACGACCGGCAAGGTTTCGTCGATCTGCCGCAGGTCATTGGCCGCCGCGCCTCGCTCGTTCAACTCCTTGAAATACGTGCGGTAAGCGCCGACAAACGGCGGATCGGCCGGCAAGGGCCGTCGAGCATCTTGGGTGAGCGAGGCGATCCCGGCCAGCGCCTGTTGCGCGCGAATCGCCGCCAGACGAGATTCCGCTCGTTCCGCCTTGGCCGACGCTTGCGCGGCCGCCAACAACGGCTGGTCGTCGCGGTTGCCGATGGCGGCCAGCGACATCAGGAATCGCTGCTCGTCCAGGGCATAGTGATAAGCTGCAATCGTGTGCGCCAGACGCCAGTAGGCCGTGACGCCGTCCAAACGGCGAGTCCCGATCGTCGTCGGTTCCAGCAGGGCTTTCAACGCGACAGGGTCGCCCGAAAGACTGCCCCCTTCGCGGGCCGCCAGGGATTCTTGAAGCAGAGATTCCGCCAGAGTGGCTGTCGGGAGCACGGCGGGCTCGGCCGTTCCCGATTCCGACTTCAACGGTGCAAGCGTGGGCGCGGAATCGGCGGCGATTTCCGGTTGACCGCCGTAGGTCGACCGTTGCGGTGGGGAAGCGCGATCCGGCTCCGCAGGTGACGAAGCCTCGGTCGAAGCACTCGGAACGCCCAACCCGACGGCGTTCGGCTCCTGCACATTCGACGCGGCGGGCGCCTGCAGCGGACCAAGCTGCAGTCGCGCCGCGGGCAACTCGCTGTCCATCGGCACCGTTTGGCCAAAAACAACCACAAGGAAGCAAAATGCAGGCAGGGACATCATAATCCTCCGACGTGGAAAACAGTTGTTGGGGCGAATTAAGGGAACGACCATTCGGGTGTTCCATTAGCATCATTTCCAAGGTCTGCGTCAAGCCGAAAGCCTTCCCGAAGGCAAGAGCATATCGAGTGGGGCGAACAGGCTTGCACGCTACGAAGAGTTTCGAATCGTACCCCCCCACCCTGTAGACTTGACCACGGGACTTTGCTAGCTTTGAGCTTCGAAGCATTTTAGGGCCGGACTCTCATGACGATGGACAGAGTCGAGGTGGAGGTGCCGCCCATGACACAACCCGAGGAGCGTCGAGTGACGCGATGTGAACACCGCCCGAAGCAGCGCCCCGCGCTGCCGAGACAACTCGAAGCAGCGGCAGCGTTCCGCCGCATCGTCGAGTGCCTGCCCATCCCTCTCGCCGTGATTCGTCGCGCGGACGGAAACATCCTGTACACGAATCAGGCCTTGGACAACCTGTTGGGCATGGACGCCGCCCGCTTGTGGAACCATAACTGCGACTTCTTGTTTCCCCGGCTGCGGGACCGGCGCCACCTGAAGGAACTTTTGAACAGGGACGGCCACATCAGCGGGGAAGAGGTGAAGAGTCGCCGCCGAGACGGAACGGAACTCTGGCTATTGGTTTGGCAACGACCGCTCAACTGTGAAGATGCGGAATGCGTCGTGACGGTGCTGGTCGACATCACGGAACGGAAATCCTCCGAGGAGAAGAAGGACGAGAAACTGGCGGCCGTCGAGCAGGTGCTGAAGCTGACCGACCGCGAGCGGCAACTGATCGCCTATGAAATCCACGACGGGTTCGTCCAGCAAATGATCAGCGCGCTGATGCAGTTGGACGCTTATCGCTGGAGTGTTGGCAAGAGCAGGAACGGGGCGGACCAAAAGTTGGATGCGGTCGCCGAGGCCTTGCGTCAAGGAGCGGCCGAGGCGCGACAGTTGATCGATCGAGTGCGGCCGCCGGACCTGGCACCCGCCGGCCTGGCCGGTGCGTTGCGGACGTTGACGCAGCGGCTGGCACAATCAAGCGAGATGCAGATCGAACTGACCATCGATCGGAGTTTTCCCCGTCTTGCCCCCGAATCCGAATTGGCTATCTATCGAATTGTCCAGGAGTGCCTGGTCAACGTCCTGCGTCACAGCCAGTCGGAACGAGCCTGCGTGGAACTGAAAGACGCCGGGGAAAGCCTGGAAATCGCGGTCCGCGACTGGGGCGTCGGATTCGATCCCGAGGCGGTCGGCGAAGGGCATTATGGCTTGGCCGGCGTTCGCGAACGCGCCCGCTTGATCGGCGGCACAACCGCCATCGACAGCAGCCCCGGCAAGGGCGCCCGCATCAGTCTCGTCTTGCCTCGCGATCCCCAACTCGTCGCCTCGACGGCGAGCGAGTGACGGGATGCGAGATACGGGATGCGAGATACGGGATGCGGGAAGAAGTCCGAAGGCCAGTTGTCGGCGCGGATTGGCGTGACTCGCGTCGTATGCTGAACAGTCTCGACGGTCTCCGCAACTCGCATCCCGCAACTCGTATCCCGCAACTCGCAACTCGAATCCCCTCACAGCACCTTCGTGATGCCGGGCAGGGCGATGGGATAGCGGCCTTGTTCGTCCGCCTTCACCGGCGCGTCGGATTCCATCGTGTACTGGTCCAAGCCCGGCGCCAGTTCCAGGTCGGATGCCAGCGCCTGTTCCCAGGTGATCAACTGGCCGGATTCGGCGGCCATGCGGCCCAGGATGCCGGTCATTGCGGCGTACGCGCAGCGTTCCGTCTCGTTGTAAGGCTTGTCCTCGCGGATTGCGGCGAACAGGAGGTCATGCTCTTTTTGGTATTGATTACAGGGCGGCCCTTGGTATTCCCAAATCTGGTTTTCCGCGGATTGCTGATGGCCCTTATAGATCTTGGGCTGCGGGATACCCTCGCCCAGCACCGCGGAACCCTTGGCGCCGTGGATCACGTCGCCGAAGAAGCCCCACGTATTGGCCTGATGCCGCCCTTGCGCGAACAGACGCGTGCCGTCCCCAAAGGAATACTCCACGGCGTAGTGATCAAACAGCTGGTCCGCTTCCGTGCGGACCTGCCGGCCCCCCTGGCCTTGGGCGGAAACGGGCCAAGCGTCCTTGACCCAGCAGCAGACGTCCAGGTTGTGGATCAGCCAATCGAGCAGAAAGCTGCCGTTCAACCAGGTGTAGCACGAGTAATTGCGGATCTGGTGCGCCAAATCGTTTTCGTTCGGCGACTTGGGCGAGAAACCGACCGGGCCATGCTCGCGATACGCCCAAGCCGTGATGACATCGCCGATCATGCCGTCGTGGATGCGGGCCACCGCGTCTTCCAGCGGCTGGTAGTGACGGCTCATGAGCCCGCCGGCGATCTTCAGGTTCTTCTTCGTCGCCTCCTCGCCGGCCTTCAGCACTCGGCGGATGCCCGGCGCGTCGACCGCAAAGGACTTCTCCATGAACACGTGACAGCCTTTGGCGACCGCGTACTCCAAATGAATCGGCCGGAAGGCCGGCGGCGTGGCGAGCACGGCGACGCCGCCGGGAGCGATCAGATCGATGGCTTTCTTGAAGCCGTCCATTCCCAGGAACTGCCGGTCCGGAGAGACGTCGACCTTGGCGGCAAAGTTCCCCGACAGATTCTTCAGGCTGCCCGCCAAGCGGTTTTCGAAGACATCCGCCATGGCGGCCAATTGCACGGGGCCGGCGGTCGAGAGCGCATTGGCCGCGGCGCCGGTTCCTCGTCCGCCGCAGCCGATCAAGGCGATTTTGATGGTATTCTGTTCGGCCGCATAGCTCCGGGCGGCCAGACCGTGTGAGAGCGACAGGCTGGCCAGAGCGGTAGAGGTCTGCTTGAGGAAGTCACGACGCGTGGCGGAAGCCGAAGCCGGAGGGTTGGAAGCGTTCATGAATCGTTCCTTTCGTCGGGGCATGAAAGCCAAAAACCGGGGCTGGGAAAAAGGGGCGAATACGTACGGAAAAGGCGGGGTCTGGGGGCCTGGAAAGCCGAACTGCCGTGCCTGGCTGCGGCTCCGGAAGCCCGGCTTGTCCGAAAAAGCCGGGCTTCTTTTTCAGACGCCGTGTCACTCGACCGCGCCGCGCATTTCCTGGTAGTCGAGCATATCCTGCTTCTGCAGGGGATCGATGTCGTACTTTTCGGCCTCTGCCGGGGTGGGCTTTCGCAAGGGACGGACTACGCGGAACCCGACCCATTCGGCGTCCGTCAGATACCAGACGCTCTGCGGAATCTGCGGGTCCTGGGCTTTCCACTCGCGAGTGGAACCCGCTCGAGCCGCGCTCCGCGCCCGGTCGGCGTCCTCGAACCAGGAACCACCGCGCACCACGCGCGGATCGATCTTGTTCGGCACCACGACCGGGTTCTTGGCCGCCCTGCCCCCAGCCGGCTTGTAGCCGTCCTGCGTGTACTCATCCAGCACCCACTCCGCGACGTTTCCGTGCATGTCGTGCAGGCCCCACGGGTTGGGCTTCTTCTGGCCGACTTTGTGATACTTGTCGTCGCTGTTGCCGTAGTGCCAGCCGTAGTCATCCAGATCCTCCGGATCGTCGCCGAAACTGAAGGCGGTTTTGGTGCCCGCGCGGCAAGCGTACTCCCATTCCGCCTCCGTCGGCAGCCGATAGTAATAGCCGGTTTTCGCCGATAGCCACTTACAGTACATCTTGGCAGCCAACTGCGTCATGCTGATGGCAGGCGTTTTTTCCTTGCCCATCCCGAACGACATGTCGGCGTAGGGTTTGGTGGGCATCGTGATGGCATCGGCCAAGGTGTCCCATTCGGTGGTCTTGGCCCCGGTCACCTTGCGGAACTGTTTGTCCAGTCCCATGCCCCACAGCTCGTACTCTTCCCAGGTGACCTCGCACTTGCCCATCCAGAACGGTTCCACTTCAGCCTCGAACTGCGGGCCCTCGTCTTCTTTGCGGTCGGCTTCGTCTTCCGGACTGCCCATCAGGAACTTGCCGCCGCGGATGGGCACCAAGTCGAACGTGACGTCGGTCCCGATGATCTTCTGCGTGTAAGGCTTCATCTCGGCTTCGGTGGCCGCTTCGGCGTCGGGCGTTTCGACCGGCTTCAACAGCCAAGAAACCGGGGGAACGACGCTGGGATTCGTGGCCTGCGAACCTTCGCCCGCCTGAGCCCGATCCCGTCCCCCAAGGCCCTCGGCTATCCAGAGCGTGGCGCCGACGGCCACCAGGATTACCGCGAACTGCCGACGTAAAACAAAGCGTACACAAAACATGCGTTAACTCCTCGTGCTACTCAAGGCGGGAAATGGTGTGTGGTGACGAACGAGCACGGACCATCATAATCTGGCGCGGCGACGAGGGAAACACCCAGAACACACAATCTGGGGCGACTGATCCGTCCGGCACGGCTCGGAGAGCCATGCTACGTTGACAGGCTCAATACGCGGCGTACGATTTCTCCTCGATCAGTTTCGACCCCAGCAGTTCGTTGATCTGCCGCTTCAAGGCCGCTCGACGGTCGTTGCTATGGTACACCGATCGCGCCAACTCGACGAACTTCGGCCCGAAATCCTGCTCGCGTTCGCAATCGCGGATGGCGTCCTCGATCTCCCAAAGGGACTCGTTGACCTGCTTCAGTTGGGCCGTCAACTCGCCGAGTTCCGCCGTGGGGGGCATCGCGCCATCGCGGGCGGCCTCCAGGACTTCCAACTCGGCACGAACATTCCTCAGTTTCTCGGCGTCCGTGATCCGCTTGGACTTGATCTGCAGGATCGTGATCTTGTCCATCAATTCGCCCGGAGCGACTTCGACCAGAATGGGCTTGGCTTGCATGGTCGGCCTCCTATCCTCTCTTCAGCCAGTGCTCCTCCGGCTTCTCGATCGGCCTCAACCCGCTGATCGAGGATTTGACCGAGGAGTGGATGCACAACATGTTGGACGACACGACGTTGCCAAAAACGTTGACGGGGTTGGCGAAGAAGTTCGCCGGATGGTACAGCGGCGGCAAGTGCCAATAAAGCCGGTAATCCAGCGCCAAAAGGTACTCGATCAACGCCGGTGATGATTCCAGGCGATCGTTTTCCACGTACAGGATCGGGTGGAACTTGCGAATCGTGTCCGCCGCTCCTCGCAAGACCGGCAATTCCATGCCTTCCACGTCGATCTTCAACAGATCGCAACGCGGCAGTTGCAGTCCGTCGATTGTGACGACGGGCACCTTGTCGCCGGCTTGGTAACCCCCCAGTCCCAGACCGCCAAAGTTGGTCTCGGCATCGTAGTCGAGGGGCGGCACGCAGATTTCGCCTGCGGAGTCGCCCAACGCTTCACACCGGCAGCGCACGTTCTTTCGTCCGTTCAGCGCCATGTTGGCGCACAGGATCTCGTAGATTGCCTGCTGGGGTTCATACGCGTAGACCAGCCCCTGATCGCCCGCCAGTTTGGACAGCAATACCGTGTGGACGCCGATATTCGCTCCACCATCGATCACCACCTGGCCAGGCCGCACGACTTGGCTGTAAAGTTCGCTTTCCGCTTCGGAGTATTCTCCGTACAGCTCCAACGAGCGGCCGATGTAGATATCGTGCCGGTTGTACAACAGCAACCCGTGTCGCGCGCGGACCAGCCGATTGCGGCCCGCGGCTGCCACGCGATAGTCTTCGCTCTGGCGGCGCTGGATTCGCGGTGACCATTGAAGCAATTCCTCCGCCATGCTCTGGACCACGCCGGCCCAATCGCCGACCGAGGGCTGACGGAAAAGGCGGAGGCTGGGGTACCAGGGCGAGTCGCGGCGCTCCAACAGCCAGCGCCAATCGGGGACGTAGGACAGTGCCAGCCACGTGGGCACGCCCAGCGCGCCTGCGACGTGCGCGATCGCCGTGTCGGTCGTGATCAGCAGATCCAAATTGCACAGTACGGCAGCCGTGTCCATGAACGCGCCCGTCGACTCGTCCAAGCCAGCGCCCAACGGCACGACATCCAGCGCCCCGGCGAGGTTGTCCAACTGTTCGACGCCGGCGCCCTTCTGCAGGCTGAAGAGTTGGAAGCCTTTCAGTTTTCCCAAAGGCGCAAACTCGGCCAGCGGCATGCTCCGCATGCGGTCCGCTTGGTGCTTGGGATTGCCTTG
>CAZAQY010000055.1:0-38015 GCA_964486845.1 uncultured Pirellulaceae bacterium | reverse complement strand
TGCCGCACCGATGGCCTCGACTTCCTGGCGTAGTCCAGGAGGTCGCCTAGATCCTTGTACGATAATCGCGTCGAGTTTCACAGCAAGGTCGGCGAGCTTTCGGCGCTGGCGGGCGGGAATGCTGCCGTCGTCGGCCAGAGTCGTGGCCAGCACCTGGCACAGCTTGACCAGGTCCGGTACATCGCCCGGTCGCAGCAGTTGCGAGACGCGCCCGGTGCAAGCGTTGCTGCGATAGATGTTGAACCGGCACGTCCAGCCTCTCCGCTTTCTGCTGAATCTCCAAATCGCTGACACAAGTGGGCCCGCGCCCAACATTGCAGACGGCTTGACGGTTGTGGTATGTGTGTTTGGCTTCATCAGAGTCCTCTGTGGGGAAGACGTCGGGGAAAGGGCGGGCATGGGGGGCAGCACATGCTCCCCATGCCCGTCGCGGTCAGTTATTCGACTCGCATCTGCCGAGTCGGACGCCGTGGCGTCACGGTCGGTCAGTCAGAAAGATGGCCGGCTGGCCAAGCCAGCCGGCGCAAAAACCAGGTGTAAACCCTGCGGCAAAACCGGCTACCGGTCAGTACTCTTCCGGCAGCGGATGGTCGTGACGGAACGATCGTGTTCTGTGATGACGTAGAACTTCGTTCCGCCTGGGGTCACGTACCGGGAAAGGAGACGAAAGCCGTGATCGAGCGCGGCCTCGTTCTGCTTCCGGTCATGCTCATCCAGTTCGCCCCAGTCGCCTGCAAGGTGCCGAACGAGGCCGTGGAAGGCTTCGTCGGACAACAATGCGGCTTTCACTCCGGGGGTGATCACGATGTCTCCTGGCAGGAATCTCTCGCTGGTGATGATCATGGTCATGGCTCACATCCTCCGTGAGGAAAGGCCGGCCGGATTGTATCCGGCCGGCGGGGTTGGTCATCCGTTACTCCACGGCCTCATCCGGGTCGGCTGGCACATCTTGCCCCCAGATCCAGGCGTAAGCCATGTCCGCGATCTGGGCTATGGTGACCTCGGTTGCTACGGCGCGGACGACGTGCGCACGCCGCAATTGGATCGGTTCGCGGCCGAAGGGCTGCGGCTGACCAGTTGCTACGCCAGTCACCCGAACTGCTCGCCGTCGCGCATAGGGCTGATGACCGGCCGCACGCCGACCCGCGCCGGCGTACGCAACTGGATTCCACACGATTCGCCGGTCCACGTGCGGCGCAGCGAAATTACGGTGGCCACGCTGCTGAAACGCGCCGGATACTCGACCTGTCACGTCGGCAAGTGGCACATGAACGGAGGGCTCAACCAGGCGACACAGCCGCAGCCCGGCGACCGCGGCTTCGATCATTGGTTTTCGACCCAGAACAACGCGCTGTCGAACCACCGCAACCCAGACAACTTCGTGCGCAACGGCCAGCCGGTGGGCCGACTCGAAGGCTACGCGGCCCACATCGTCGTCGACGAGGCGATCCGCTGGCTTAGCGGCGGTCGCGACAAGTCAAAACCGTTCTTCCTGTACGCCTGTTTTCACGAACCGCACGAGCCGATTGCGTCCGGTCCGAAGTACACGCAAATGTACGCGTCGGACGACCCCAGCTACGGCGCCCACCACGGAAACAACACGCAGATGGACGATGCCTTCGGCCGGCTGCTGCGGGCACTCGACGAGCAGGGCGCACGCCAGAATGCACTCATCATGTTCACCAGTGACAACGGTCCCGCCATCACCGCTCAGCATCCCCATGGGTCGGCCGGGCCGTTGCGCGACAAGAAGCGCTCGCTGTACGAAGGCGGCATCCGCGTGCCGGGAATCCTGCAGTGGCCGGGCAAGATCAAGCCCGGCAGCGTGAGCGACGAGCCGATGTGCGGCGTGGACTTTCTGCCGGCGGCGTGCGAGATCGCGGGCATCCAGTCGCCGCACGACCGCGTGCGGGACGGAGCCAGTATGCTGCCGATGCTGGCGGGCCAGCCGATCGTGCGCAGCGAGCCGCTGTACTGGCACTTCTATCTTGCGACCAGCGAGCCGAAAGTCGCCCTGCGAACGGGCGATTGCAAGATCCTCGCAACGCTTGACAAGGCGCAGGTGCCGCGCACCAATGACATTACTGAGCAGGATGAACGGCTCGATCGGATGCACTTGGCGATGGCACGCCACATGAGAATTCCCTCTCAGAACGGCACGCTTGCATGACCGGCGAAAGTGGCGCTGTCCAACTACAGCGAATCATAGCGGATGTTGAGGATCTCGAATCGCAGCGTTCCCTTGGGAACCTCGATTTCGACTCGCTCGCCGACCTTCTTACCCAGCAGTCCCTGGCCGACCGGACTGGTGATCAGGTACTTGCCGGCGTCGTAGTCCTCGTCGCCCTTGCCCACGAGCGTCATTTCCTCCTCGTCGTCGTAATCCAGATCGCGGACAGTGACCGTGGCCCCGAAGGCGACTTCGTCTTTCGGCAGCTTGTCGGGATCGACAATCGACGCGCGACTCAGTTCGCTCTTCAGCTGGTTGATTTTGGCCTGGAGCAACCCCATCGCTTCCCGCTGCGCGTGGTACTCGGCGTTCTCGCTCAGATCGCCTTCGGACCGCGCGTGCGCGATCTTGTCCGCGATCTTGGGGACCTCTTCGTGTTCCAAGCGATCGACCTCCGCTTTGCGGCGATTGTACGCTTCCCGCGTCATCGGGACGTAGTTTGTCATGTTTCCCTCCCAGCAAAAAAGAACGACCTCCTGTGATGCAGGAGGCCGCTCGCGTCGTTACCAACTGAGGCCCTATTCTGTCCAATTCGCTGGTTGATGTAAAGGCTATTACTCGTTTACGACATTGATTCCTCGACGTTTTTTGTCGAGAATCTCGTGTCGTGACGTGATGCAGTTCCCTGACGCCCAGGTCCGGAGCCCGCAACCCCATGAACGAACCCCTCGTCTATCTCAGCGGCCAACTGAAACCCGCCTCGCAGGCCCACCTGGCCATCTATGACGCCGGCGTTGTGCTGGGGGCCACGGTGACGGAAATGACGCGCACCTTTCAGCGGCGGCTGTTCCGGCTGGACGATCATCTGGACCGGCTGTTCCGTTCGCTGCGCTACGTGCGCATCGACATCGGCATGACCCAGCAGCAACTGGCGGCGATTTCGCAGGAGTTGGCGGCGCACAATTCGGCTTTGCTCGAGGACGGCCGCGAACTGGGCTTGATCCATTTTGTCACTCCCGGCGAGTACCCCACGTACGCCGGTTCGGCCGCTCAGCCGGTGCGGATGACGCCGACCGTCTGCGTACACACCTTTCCGCTGCCGTTCGAGTTGTGGGCCGAACGTACTCGCAGCGGAGCGCACGTGGTGACCCCGTCCATACGGCACGTGCCACCCCAGTGTTACGATCCGAAGATGAAGTACCGTAGCCGCATGCATTACTATCTGGCGGACAAGGAGGCCCAGTTGGTGGACGGCAGCGCGATTGCCCTGCTGTTGGACCTGGACGGCAACGTGACCGAGACCAGCGGGGCGAACTTCCTGATCGTCGAGCGCGGAGCGATTGTTTCGCCGACCCTGCGCAACACGCTGCCGGGCATCAGCCGCGCCACGGTGATCGAGCTGGCAAGCAAGCTGGGCATTCCGTTTGTCGAGCGCGATCTGCAAGTCTACTCAGTGATCAACGCCGACGAGGCATTCCTGGCTAGCACCCCCTACTGCCTGATGCCCGTCACGCGGATCAACGGCGTCCCGATCGGCGATGGCCGGCCGGGCCCGGTTGTGCGGCGTTTGCTGGACGCTTGGAACGAATTGGTCGGTTTGGACATCTACGCGCAGATCCAGGGATCGGCCGGTGGTGTCCGCTAGCATCCTGCAATGTTCCGGTCACGCGCGAAAATGCGTTCAAATTCGCCTTGTCATTGTCCCGTATTTTTCCGATAACTTCGGCGCGTTTTTCTCGGACGACGGATGCTCTCTGCGGTGAGCGGATACGACTTGTGAAACTGCGTCATCCATGGCTGATTCGACTGGCGGCCTTCTCCAGTTCGCTGTTGCTGCGAGCGTGGCTGAAGACGGTGCGCGCACGGGCCTTTTCGGCCGATGGAACCGTGCATCCGCCGGACCCGAACGTTCAACCGCTCATTTATGCCTTCTGGCACGAAACGCTCTTGGCGCCGGCCAAGATCCGGACCAGAGTTCGAGTCATGATCAGCCAGAGTGCCGATGGCGAGCTGATCGCCCAGGTCTGCCACCACTTGGGATTGGGCACTGTGCGCGGGTCCCCAAAGCGAGGCGGGGCGCAGGCCTTGCTGGAGCTGCTGCGGGACGATCTGAAGTCGCATTGGGCCATCACGCCCGACGGCCCGCGTGGACCTCGCCGACAAGTGAAGAGCGGAATCGTACTGCTAGCATCGCGTGCCGGCCTGCCCATCGTCCCGCTGGGTGTCGGATTTACCCATGCTTGGCGTGCGCGAAGCTGGGACCGATTCGCCGTTCCGCGTCCCTTCAGCACGATGGTCGGCGTCCTCGGCGAACCCCTGATCGTGCCGCCGGATCTGGATACCGACGGCATCGAGCACCACCGCCGCCGCGTGGAAGAAGCGTTGCTGGCCGCCACGAGTGCAGCAGAGCAACGGGCCCAACAGATGGTTTCGCCATCGAGCGCGAACCGTGGCGGCCCCATGCCCGCCTCCGCACTTGGCGGTGTGCCAGCAGCATCGTCCGAACGTTTCCCGAATGTTCTCGTCGAAGTCCCTGTAACCATGAGGAGCTAATCCGCGATGGATCGCACAGAACTTGCCCAGGTGTTGCTGGAATTGGTCGAAGACGAAACCGGCGACAAGTTCACGGATATTGACGATGACACCGACCTGCGGACCGGCCTGAGACTCGATTCGCTGGACATGGTCAGCCTGATTCTCAAAACCGAGACGCGTCTGAACATCAAGATCGAGAGCCACGAGTTGAACGGCGTGACCACCGTCGGGCGGATGCTGGACCTGTTGCAGGTCAAGACCGGCGGCCGGCTGGAACGAAGAGCGGCCTGATGGCCGGCGTTTCCGCGCGGCTTGGACGTCGCCTTCGATCGGGATGCGGCGCGCGGCCTCCAGCGAGAGGGCGTCGCGTGGTCCCTGACGGCAGGCAGCCGCGCAGAACGTTCTGTCCGTTGGTAGTGCCGGCTTCAGCCGGTCTTGAGCCGACCGCGTGCAGGCGGCACGACGAGCCGACCCTTGGTTGGGCGTTTGCCTTTGTTTCTTCCTCCTCCCGCTCCGGGGAATGCCGATGTCTGTTCGACCTTTCCGAGCGACCTTTGAATGTGCCGTGGCGGCGCAGGGCGTGACGGCGGCCTCGCGAACGGCGATTTCCGCACTTCGCGAGAATCCCGGCGGCTCCGGCCGCCGGCCGATCCCGCCCCGGTTCTTGCGTCATTCTGACGAGCAGACGGTGGTGGGACTGGCCGCCGTGTTGCAGGCCATGGATGAAGAGCCGCTGCGCGACGTGTGTTTCGACGAGTGGGGCGTTGTCGCCGCATCGATGTTTCCCGGTCGCTTGAGCGGCGCGCTCACGTTTCAGAAGTACGAACAGGGCGGACCGGCTGCCATCTCGCCCCACATCATCCCTCAGAATTCGCTGCACTCGGTCTCCAGTGCGATCAGCATCAGCCTGGCGATGCACGGACTGAACTTCGGCATCGGCGGCGGACCCGAAGCGTTGGCCGAGGGGCTGACCGTGGCGATGACGCTGGTGGACAACCGCCTCCTGCCCGGCCTCTGGCTGGTGCTGACCCAATGGTGGCCCGAGCCCGTGCCGGACGGTCTGGGATCGACCCAGACGGAAACGACGTGTCTGGCCGTGGCCTTGGGGCTGCGCTGTGTTGAATCGGGGCAACAGGCGGGTCTGACGCTGCGGTGGACGGCGTGTCCCGGGGCGAACGCGATGGGCACTCAGGTCCGCGTCGTGTCGGAGGCGGAGGATCGGGCCGTCGCTGGGGGGACCCAACGCAGCGCCGCGCCGTTGGCCGAATTGGCAAGCTGGCTGGCCGAGGGTGCAGGCAGGAGATCGGCCCCCTGGTCGTTCGGCTTGCCTTGGGGCGGCCGAGTCGAACTGGCCCAGGCGAATTACCTATTGCGCGCAAAGGCGGCCTGAACATGACGCAACGCGTTTGGATCACCGGGGTTGGTGCGGCCACGCCGCTGGGAAACGACTTCACGACGTTTGCCGAAAACCTGCTGGGCGGGAAATCGGGCGTGGTCGCGCGTCCGCTGGTGCCGCAGGGACTCGGCCCGCACCAATTCATCGCCGCCGTGGACGAGATCCCGATTCCGTCCGGCTGGGACGCGGCGAGGTTCCGCCACCACAACCGCCTGGAACAGCTGGTCCTGAGTTGCACGGCACGAGCGTTGGCTGACGCCGGCCTGGATAAGGAGCGTGGCAATCTGCGGATCGGCCTCGTGTTGGGCTTGGGCGCCGAATATCTGCGCGTCTGGGAACTGGACACGCTGGCGGGCGGAAACCGAATCTACACGCCGGACCGCGATGTGTGCTCGGTGGTGCATTTCGTCCAGCACGAACTGGGACTCAGCGGCCCCGCCGTCTCCGTGGCGGCCGCCTGTGCCAGCGGCGGATACGCGCTGGGCCTCGCGCGGCGCTGGATTCAACTCGGCTGGGTCGACGTCTGCCTGGCCGGCGGCTGCGACCTGATCACTCCGATGTCCTACGCCGGCTTCTACAACCTGCGCGCCTTATCACGCCGCGACGATTCGCCGTCCCTGGCGTCCCGTCCTTTCGACCAGGCCCGCGACGGGTTCGTGATGGGCGAAGGTGGGAGCGTGTTCGTGCTGGAAGGGGATGCCGGCGTCCGCCGCGGGGACGCCCACCGCTACGCAGAGTTCGCCGGCTTCGGCGCGACCAGCGACGCCTCGCACATGGTCATCCCCAGCACCGAGCCGCGTGCGGCCAGCCGGGCGATCCGCCTGGCCTTGGACGACGCGGGGGCCGGCCCGGAGGATGTCGACTACGTGAACGCCCACGCCGCCGCCACGCCGGTGGGCGACCGGGCCGAAGCCCGCGTGCTGCAGTTGGCCCTGGGCGATGCCGTCTCGCGCGTTCCCGTCAGCTCGACCAAGAGCATGACGGGGCATCTGCTTAGCGGCGCGGCGGCCGTGGAAGCCCTGGCCTGCCTGGCCGCCATCGAGCATCAAGCCGTCCCGCCGACAATCAACCTGGACGACCCAGACCCGGAATGCGATCTGCAACACGTGCCGCACCACGCGCGCCCCGCCCCCGTGCGCGTCGCCGCCTCCAACTCGTTCGGCTTCGGCGGCAGCAATACCTGCCTGGTGTTCCGCAAGGCCGCCTGAAATCGAGACGCCGTCGCGCAGGGCTGCTTTTGGAGTGTGGCCGCGGTAACCACACGATCGCGGCTGTGCCCGGCAGCGATCATTGCGTATGATTACGTAGAGTTGGTGTATAGGAACGTTAGGCCTGCCGAGAAGGGAGTTAACCAATGGGAGCCATTGCTGAGGCAATCGTGGCTTACGCCAAGCCGTTGTTGGATGAGTCCGGCGGGACTAAGGAGGGAATAAATCGTGCGATGGCACTTGCTCAAGTGTGCTGGAACTTGACGCTCTTCCCGGAGGATCAGCGAGATGCGGCAATCGACAAGATGAAGTCTTCATTATCGATGACGGACGAAGAATTCGCCGACTTTCGCGAGCACGTCGTCCTTCCGATGATCCGGCGTCATTGGGAGATGTTCCCCGCAATGCACGAGCGTTCAATGCAGCGTTCAACGCGGACATCCAACGCGGCCGGCGTCGTGCCGTCCCCGGCGAACAGGTACCCAGGAACCGGCCGCAATGCACCTTGTCCGTGCGGGAGCGGACGCAAATACAAGCGATGTTGCGGCGCGCATCAATGACGGGCATGGCCCTGCGCGTATGGCATGGCCCGCTCGCACGCCGCCGGAATGCCGTGGTCCTGGCGGTGCCTTGTCACCGCTTTGGTGGTCGCCCTGCAGCGCCGCGGCTGACTGGGTTCAGGACGCGCAGCAACGCGCCGGAACCTAAGCCGGCAGCGTTGCCTCGCCGTCGTGCCAAAGCGGTGACAAGGCACCGCACTCCAAGAGCGACGCCGTCTGCCTACGCCGCCTTCTTGGCCTTGGCGCGTTTCGGTTTAGCAGCCGGCTTGGCCGGTTTCACACCGGCGATTTTCTCCAGCAACCGCGAAACGTAACCGTTAACGCGGCCGGGGGCCGCACGGTCCTGTTGCGGCAGATCTTTGAGCATTGCCTGCAGCGGCGCGGCCTTGTCGCCCAAGGCGTCGATCGCGTTGAGCGCGAACATCGAGGCGTACGCGCCGTTCTTCTGCGGAGAGGCCAGTTCCTCCAAAACGGCCAAGGCCGCCTTCAGATCCGCCGGACCGCCATACTGGCCGAGCGTTCGGGCCGCGATGATGCGAACCGTCGGCGACTCGTCTTTCAAAGCCGCCTGCAACTCGTCCGCTGCTGCCGTGACGCCAGCACCGCCGCGAATCAGCAGGCCCTGAGCCGCCCAGTACCGGACGCCGCTGTCGGCGTCCCGGAGCCCGGCGCGCAGCTCGTCTACCGCGCCGGCATCCCAGGTTGTGGCACGCTGCGCCATCTCCAGGTTCTTCTCCAACGGATAGCGCTGACGATCGTGCCCGAACTCGTACAACGTCGTCTCGCTGGCGCGGCGGTGCATCTCGGCCTCGGACAGAAAACCCACGTCGCGCACTGCCAGCACGTGCGCGCGGTGGGCCTGCCGCAGTTCGTCCAGCACGGCCTGGTGTTCCGCCGAGCCGGCCAGGTTGTGGACTTCATCCGGATCGCACTCCAAGTCGTACAATTCCTCCGCCGGTTTCGGTTCCCAAAAGAACGTCCGCGGCGGCTGCAGCTTGCCTTCGTCGAACAGCTTCTTCCAGACCTGGGTGGTCGGCGTCTGGAACATGTAGTTCAGGTACTGGCCATAGATCAGGTGCGGCATGTAGTTGCGGACGTAGACGTAACGCTCGTTGCGCACCGAGCGGACCATGTCGTAGCGTTCGTCCATTCGCCCGCGAAACCCGAACGAGTATTTTTGCGGCGGCGCCTCGAACCGGCCCAAGAACGCGTGCCCCTGCATCCATTCCGGCGGCTGGACGCCGGCCAGACTCAACAGCGTCGGCGCCAGATCCACGAACGACCGTAGTTTCGCCTCCCGCGAGGTCCCTATCCGTGCCGACCAGCCGCTGGAAATCCGCCTGCCACCGCGAGGCGGGTTCACGGGACACATCCGGTTACCAGCCACGCCGCAACCCTGAGTCGTGCGACAGGGACCAATCACGCAGAAAGAAGAGGACAAGCTGACAGAAAAATGGGGTGACAGAAAAATGACATGCAGGTCAGGTCACGGGAGAGTTCCGCCCGTCATTCTGTATATACATTTCTTTCTTCCGTATCTTTCTGTCAGCTTCTTCGATATTTTTGAACACGAAGACGGACTGCCGCGCCAGCGGGCTCGCTGGCGTGTCCGGGACGAAGCGACGGCTCTTTCGTGACAACCGTCCCCGGCGGCTCAACCCACCCCATCCAAGCCGCGGATCAGGTAGGCTTGGAGGATGCCGGACTCGTCGGAATTAAAGAAGCCCAGCAAGCCGTCCGGGGACAGGAAAGGGTGAATGTGGGCATGCTTTTGACATGACGACTTGGGGCACAACAGGTAGCGGAATTTGCGCAACGGATCGCGTCCCGGTTCGCCCAAGTCCGCCACGTAGATCTTGCCGCCTTGATTGAAGGGCGCCGCGTCGCTGATCAGGCGTTTGCCGGCGATGTCGGTGGCGAAGTGGTAGAAGTGCGGGTTGGGGAACTCGCGGGTGAGGTCATTCCGCACGCCGCCGGGGGTTTTGATGCCGACGTGCCCGGCATGGGGCGCCGGCCGGCCTTCGATCAACTGCGCTTCCGGCGGCTTGCGCGTGCCGGTGCTGGTGATCGCCCACGTCGTTCGTCCGCGCCAGCATTGGTGCCCTTGGCAGAACTCGTTCCCGTCGCGTCCCCAGGGCAGGTTGCGGAAATCGCTGCCGTCGTCCCGAATCACGTGAATGTCGGCCCCTTCGCCGCCGGTCAGTCGCGTGATCGAGCCGCTCGCCGTGGCCACGTTGCCGTGGTTCTCCTGGATGAGGATGTCGTGACTGGCCTCGGACTCGGTCGAGCGGCAGTACTGGGCGTGCATGTTGCACCAGGTCGGCCCCTGGTACACGAGGCTGACCGAGGCCCGCCGGAGGTCAAACACCATCAGGCCATACGGCGCGCCCTCGGTCTTGCCGTCGCCCAGAAAGGCGGAGATGGCCAGCCGCTGTCCGTCGGAGGAAATGGTCGACAAAGGATAGATGCCGCTGGGTCGAAAGTTGGTGCCTGGCAGGACGCTATCGATCACCAGGATCGTCTCCCGCCCCGTGCCGTCCAGGTTCACACGTTTGAGCGTCAGCCGGCCGCCGCCGACGGTAGTCTCGTTGACAAAGTAGTAAACGTACTTGCCTTCCGGGCTGACCGAGGCGGCCGTCGCGCCGGTTTCCTCGGTGAGCGGATGCAGCGAGCAACCGTCGTCGAGATCGCAGCGCAGGTACTGATGGTTGGGATCGGATTTGCTGCTCCCGTGGGCCGTGGCCGAGCGGTGCAGCAGGAAACGCTTGGAGTCCGGCGTGAACACCTGGGCTTCCATGTACAGGTGCGAGGCGGGCACATCGGGCTCGGTCGTCAGTTGGACCACTTCGATTCCCTTGGCCGATTCGTTGTCCAACAGATCGGGACGCTGCTTGCAGACCTTCGTCAACGGCCCCCGCAGCACGTTCGGCGCTGCAAACGCCGTGCTGTGCCGCAGGCCTCCGGCCGCGATCGTCCCCATCGCCGTTGCGGCCGCGCCGCGCAAGAAATCGCGCCGCGTGCGCCGCCCTGCTGTATCGTTGCTACGCCCTGTCATGTCATTTCCTCCCACTGTTCGCCAGGGTTCAAAACCGGTGGGCTAACGCCTCACCGTTCGCCAGGGTTGGGAACCGATCGGCAGATGCGTCACGTCTTGGCGCCCATGCCCTTGGTCAGAGCCATGAAAGCGGATTCCAGGCTGACGTCTTCCTCGCGGAACAGGGTCAGCTTGTGGCCGTGCTGGATGAGCCAGGAGGGGATCTCGCTGTAGTCGCCGGCGCCCTGCTTCAAAGTCACGGCGATGCGGAGGTCGGCGAGTTCCACCTTTTCCACTTGTTCGTGCTGCTCCAGCAGTCGGGCGGCGGCTTCCAAGTCCTCCTTCACCGCCACGTGCAGCACGGTCCGCCGGCGAACTTGTTTCATGACGTCCGCCACGGATGCATTCACGCCCAAGACGCCCCGGTCGATGATGCCGATCTTGTTGCAGATGTCGGCCAACTCCGGCAGGATGTGGCTGGACACGATGATCGTCTTGCCCGTTTGCCCCAGGCGGCGAAGCAGGTTCCGCATTTCGATGCGGGCCCGCGGATCCAGACCACTCAGCGGTTCGTCCAACAACAGCACCTGGGGATCGTGCAGCAGCGTGCGGGCCAGTCCCAAGCGTTGCGTCTGGCCGCGGGAGAGGGTGTTGGCGTAGGCGTCCCGCTTGAAGTCCAGGTCGACGATTTCCAGCATTTCGTTGCACAGCTTTCGGCGCCGCTCGCCTCGGATACGATAGGCGGCGGCAAAGAATTCCAGGTACTCGATCACCCGCATGTCGTCGTACACGCCGAAGAAATCGGGCATGTAACCGACCAGGCGGCGGATTTCCTTGGGCTTGGTATAGATCGAGTTGCCGCACACGTACGCCTCGCCCCAGGTGGGATTGAGCAGTGTGGCGACGATCCGCATGGTCGTGGTCTTGCCCGCGCCGTTGGGACCGATGAAACCGAACAAGTCGCCTTCGTCCAGCTTCAAGTCGATGGAGCGGATGGCGAACAACTCGCCGTACTTTTTCGTCAAATCGTGCGTCTCAATCACGGAACAGCCGCCCTTTCCGATCGGTCCACGGGGACCACCACACGGTAAAAAGTCCATTGCCGAAGGTTGCTCTCGGCCCAAGTCTCGTCCGGCTGGCCCAGCCGGCTGCCGGCTGCCGCGCTGCGGCCGACGAGAATCGCTCGCCCCGTGCGCAAATGGTCGCTCAGGTCGATGGCCGGCTGATAGCGGTGCGTCAGACCGGTGTAGTCCGCGCCGCCAGCCGCCTTGTAGAACATCATCACTTCCAGGATCCGGGGCACATCCCCACTTGTCTGTTCCCACGGCGTGCCCACGTCCTTCGTCTCGACCACCCGCCGCCGCGAGAGGTGCCATTCCAGGTTCCGCGGAGAAACGCCGTCAAACGACACGGACTGACCGGGACGAAGGGCCCCCGCCACCGGATAAACCCAGTTCTCGTACACGACCATGCACTCCGTCAACTCGACCTTCAGCGGGTTGGTCAGACGACCGGTCAGCAGTCCGCTGACGTCGGCCGCCAGCCGCTGCGGCGGCAAGTCGCCGATCTGCCACCAGACGCCCGCCAGGCTCTTGGTTCCCAAAACCTCGATGGGCAAACCGGAGACCGCAGAGTCGAACAGAGCCCGCTCCGCCGATCCGGCGGAGGCATGGACGGCCGCCGGACCGGGGGTGCCGGCCGACGGCCGTGACTGGCACGCCGTGATGGTGTAAGGTCCATCAAACAGCACCGCACCGGCCGTGCCGTCCAGACCGCCCAACCCGCGCCCCGGCAACCCCTGCCAGGCGAGGATTCGGCCCTGGTCGCCGCCGCCGGCTTGCGCCAGCGGCCAGTTCCCTTCCCAAGCCAGCGTGAATTCCCGCGTGACAGGACTGTGCAGGTGGGCCCACGACGAGCCGCGCACGACGCCCTGATCCAACGCGACATCAACCAGATCGACCTGATTGACGTGAACCCGCGAGCCCGACAGCCGTTGGGCCAGCTCGTAAGCGAACCCGCAAAACACAATGGTGATCAGGGGAAAGGTCAACCAGGTCCAAGTCAAGCGGCCAAGCCTCTTGAGCAAGAAGTAATCCACCGGGCCGATCAACACGAGGTAGAGCGTGATGAGTCCGGCAACCCAAGAGAAGTGAACCCGCGTCACTCCGGGGAATTGATCCAGCGCCGAACGCAGTTGCCCCGCCAGGTCTTCGTACCCGAGGTTAGCGACTTGACCGAGCCGGGCGTCGGCTTCGGCTTCCGCCTGACGGCCGGTGCCGGCGATGTGCAGCACTCTGACCATCAGCGCCGCGCGGCCCTGCCACTTGTCGAACGGCGGCAGCTCGGGGTCGAACGCCAGGAAAACCAATTGCCCCAGTCCATAAGGACACCGGACGATCGTGGGCAAGCGTCCTGTCGGCCCGCCCACTTCCGTGCTCTCGATCAAGCCCCGTACGTCGGTCAGGGAGGTCATGGACACGCCGAAGCGGCGAGCCCGCTGGCCGCCGATCGCGTCCAGCCGCTCGCTCGACCCCGCGTAATTCTCCAAGCCCGACGTGACCCGCTGCGTGACCACTTCGGGCTGTTTCCCCGGCAAGAATCGTGCCAGGCGACTGCCGGGCGCGAACACCTCCGCACCGCGGCGTCCCACGCACAACACCATCCGACCGCCCAACTTCAGCCAGCGATCCAGGGCCTCGAACTGCACGTCCGTCAACTGTTCCACGATCCCGGCGTCGCCGGTCGTTGCGAACACCGTGTCGACGCCTTCGTACCCGTACCACTCGGCCGGCAACTCGATTGGATCGGAGACCGTGCACACAGTCACCGGCTGCGACCGATCTCGCCGCGTCTTGCGAGACGCTTCCTCGACCCCGGCCTCCGGCCCCAGACTCAGGATCAAGTCCTGGGTGGACGGCTCCGCTTGCCCCAACTCGCCGGACGAGGACGAAAAGGTCCGGCTGGCCAACTCGCCCTGATCTCCCACAACACGAACGGTCAAACCGCTGCCCGCTCGACCGGCCTTCACGTATTGCAGTGCCGTCGCTTTGCCGCCGGCCTTCAAGCGAACGCGGACATCCGGGGAACGTACGAGGACCGCCTGGACGCCCTCGCCGTCGCGAGCAGCGATTTGCAGTTGAACGTCGACCTCCTCACCGGCATTGGAAAGTGTCACCCAAACCGGCGTCCAGTGGCCGACTTTGTACACGCCGCCCAAGCCGACGCGCACGGCGTCGATGGTTACGCCGGACAGCGCCCGGCCGGCCGCAAGCCCCGCGGCGGCACACGAGAGCCACAAGAGGCCGACAGCGATTACGAGATACTTAACGGCGGAAAAATGCATCAGTTGGCCAATTCGACGTCAAACAGTCACAACGGTAATGAGTTTCTGGACATTGGGGCTACGGTTTCTCCGTCAACGAGCACGTACACACGAAGTGGCCGCAGCCGGGACAGCCGCCGCCGTATTTGCGCGTGACGGCCTCGCTGAGGTTCACGCCGACGACGTTCGCCATGGTGGTCAGCCAAGCGATGACGTCGGCGAATTCTTCCATTTTGTCGTCGTGCGACCCGTCCCGCAACGCCGCCGCCAACTCGCCCACCTCCTCCATGAACCACATGAACGTCCCGTCGATGCCGCGTGCCAAGTCCTTCTCCAGGTACATGTTGCGAATCAGTTGCTGAAAATCGTCGAAGGCGACCTGCCGATGGCCCGCACGTTCCGGCGGATGGGACGTTTCCGGAGTCACAGTCTTCGGTTCTCCTTAAAGTAGCAGGCGCGCTCCGTGTGCCGTCCGCTTCCTGTCTTGCGACTGTCGTAGCACCTCTCGCCCAGCCGTACAGTTCGTCGAAAAATCCCCAAATATCCGCACGGCTCGGAGAGCCACGCTACGAACGCGGCCCCCGTTTACTGAGGCCGCTCACTCTTCAGACCGTCTCAGCAACACCGGTCACCGGTCACTCTTCAGCCCGTTTCAGCAGCCGCTTGGCCGCCTCCAAATTGGGATACTTCGCCAGCAACTCCTTCAACACTTGGACTGCCTGCTTCGTACGGCCGGCCCGCAGGCAGACGTTGGCCAACTCCAGCTGCCAATCGACCTGCTGCGGCGCAAGTTCCACGGCCGTTAGAAGTTCCTCGATCGCCGGAACGAACTTCTCGCTTGCGCCGAGAGCTTTACCCAACTGCGCATGGACTTCGGCATCCGTCACGTCAATCTGCAGAGCCTCGGTCCCCCAGCGGATCGCGTCCTCGAAATCCTCCGCTTCGAGGGCCAACTCCAGCAGCTTCTTTCGGAACACCCAATTGTCGTGGTCGGACTCCGCCAACCGCCGCAGACTGTCCCTTAATCTACGTTTCTCACCCGTTTCCAGGTAGACGCTGGCCAGAGATTTCTCCCATTTGTCCGCATGAGGATAGCGTTCGGCGCCCAGCCGGTACAGCCTCTGAGCCTCCGCAGCATCGCCGCCCTTCCTCTTCAAACCCGCCAGCAGAGCCAACGCGTCCGGTTGCGGCGATTGTTCGTCCAGCGATTTCTGCAGCAACTGGATCGCGTCTTCCACGTTCCCGGCGGCCAGTTCCAGACGAGCCAGGACAAACGCGGCTAGAGGGTGATTTTCCTGCAGTTGCTGGGCTTTCGTGGCATTTTCCCGCGCCAGAATCCAATCGCCATCGCGCAGGTACTCGCGAGCCAACTCTGCCCAAACACCTGCATTCTGGGGGGAGTCGCTCGCGAGCTGCTTCAACTCCTGCAGGCTGCGGGGCTTCGAGTCGACGATGTCCTGCAATCCACTGACAACCTGATCGATATAAGCCCGATACGATTTCTCAAACTCGGCCTTGTCCACGCCGAAACAGCGTCGGATGGCGGCATCCGTGGGCAGATTGCAGGCGTAGGCCCGCAACAGTCTCACCAGGGAATCCTGGCCGTACCGGGCAACCATGAACTCCGCGTACAATTCCGCTTGGCAATACGCCAGAGCCCATTCGTCCTGATTCTTGGGCCGGATGAACCCCAGATTGATCGAATCCAAGCTGAGCAAGGTGCCGGCCTTGGCTCGCCGGACCAGGACTTCGTTCCAGACCGCCGGACGGGGGACGTCCTCGAACCGCACGGCCAAGGCTTCCGTGTACCAGTGCGGAATCGTGAAGCGAGTCTGCTGGAGCGTGACCACGTGGACGAACTCGTGCCGCAGCACCCGCGCCCAATTGAATTTCTCACGCACTTCGCCGGGGGACGTCAACGCGACGATCTTGCCGGCGCAAGCTGCCACGGTGCCTACGAACGGCAGTCCGGTCATGCGAGCGCTGAACCAATTGTGACCGCTGACGCCGTTGGCCGTGCCGAAGATTTCAAACAGCGATTTCTGCGGCGGCTCGAAGCCGAACACCGCGACGGCGGCCGGATAGATTTGCTCCTCCAGGTACTGCGAAGCGTACCGGGCCAACAGCCCGTCGCGCCCCGCGTCGTACTTGATCACGAAATGCTCGGTCTCCAGTACCCCGTAGTTCTGCAGAACGTCGAGCACCTCGAGCTGGTTGCGGACGCGGGCGTGGAAGGGATCGTCGCGGAAGGATTCCTCCAGCATCTGGCGAGCCTCGGTCTCGTCGCCCAGCCGCATCAACAACAACCCCAACCGCCCGCGCGCGTACAACAACTGCGGCATGCGCCGATCCGCTTCGCGGCAGAACCGCGCGGCGTCCGGATAGCGCCGCATCCGGTCCAGGCTGTCGGCCAAAACCGCGAAGAATTCGCCGCAGTGCGGATTGCGGCGAGTGACTTCGTCAACCAACTTGGCGAAACGCGTATCGGGTTTCTCATCGACGTCGCTCAGCCCGTCCGCTGCGCCGTAGGCGGCGGCCAACCTGCCCAAGGTGGCTTCGTCGAGCGGATTAAACCGGCGCGCAACGCCCAGAGCCTCGATCGCTTCCTGGATCCGCAGTTCGGCCAGCAGCAGGTCCGCGCGCAGCTGATGGGCGACCAACAACCGCGGCTGAATCGCCAATGCTTGATCTACGGCGCGGCGAGCAGAGGGCACGTCAAAATCTTGCAGGGCCAGCGCAGCCCGCACGGCGTGGACCTCGGCCGCGTTGGAATTGATCGCTAGGGCCGCATCCAGCTGCGCCCGGGCATCGGCCGCGTTGTACTTCTCCAGGAACAACAAGGCCATTTCCAGATGCGCCGGCCAATAGTTCTCGTCCTGCTTCAACGCTTGCGGATAGAGCGTGTTGACCAGGAATCGAAATTGGCCGCTGTTGCGTTTCCAGCGAGCGTACTGGGCGGACGCCAAGCCGATCCAACGCAACTCGTCCGGCTCGAACCGCTCGTGGGCGTTGTAGTAGTCGATGAACCACGCGTAGCCCTGTTCGGCTTCTCGCAGCCGACCCGCCACGCGATGCAATTCCGCCGCCACCCAGCGGGCGGTCAGCTGATTGGCATCCAACTGAATCGCAGCTTCCGCCAGCGTCTTGGCTTGCTCACGGTCGCCTCGTTCCCACGCAAACAGGGCGACCTGGGCCGCCAAATCCGCTTGCTTCGGCTGCCGTCGGCGCGCGGCGCAAAGGCCATTTTCGGCCTCTTGCAGCCGCCCGGTGGCCCGGTAGCAGTCCGCCAGCCCCAACGCGGCCACTACTGGGTCTTTGCCGCTCCGTGCCTCATACGCCTCGATTGCTTCTTCGTACCGCCCGGTCAAGAACAGCCGCCGGGCATCTCGTGGGTCCGAATCCTCGGCGGACCAGACGGCAGCTGACACGAAAAGTGAAAGGAGCATCGGCAGCGCAAACGGGACGCGTTGGCGAGCAGACGTGGCTGGTGCCGAGGCAATTCTGAATCTCGATGCGGCGAACTGCACGCAGAAGAACGGCGACACGTCGCCGCATGGCTCCGAGAATTCAACCGTTGTTGGACGCGTTCTTCTCATGGCATGAGGCGTTCAACAGATTGCTCGTGATGGCCGCCACGAGCAAGTTCGTGATTCTCTGATTGCAATAGTCGCTCTGCACTACCAACGCCGGACGGATCTTGGATGGCGTAAGACCGGCGTGAGGGAAGTGACAGAGGATAACGTCGCCCCGCTTCATGGGATCTTCTCGGCGTGATCCAGCTCGTCAAACATCTGTTCGGCCACAGCCGACAGTTCCTCTTCGGTCCAGTCACCGGCGTCGTAAGTGACCGCCCCAGCCGCTCGAAAGCGGTCCTTGCGGACCAACACACATTCGGTGTGCCCAGCAGTGACCGGAACGGGTTCGCCGTTCTGGATCGCCTGCATCTGTTCGCTTGTCAAGATCATATCAGACTCCTCCCCATATTTTACGCAAACGGGCTGCCGATGCCAACGGCTGCGCGGTGATGGACATTAGGCCGTATCGCACATCGCCTCCAACTGGACCGCCGATCGGGCTTGTTCTTTTTCCAGGAACTCGCGCCCGTATTTCACGCTCAGATGGTCCCACGGCAGGCGAGCGTCGAGTTCGTACGGCGTGTGCAGCAGTTGCTGGATGTCCACTCCCGCGTCAGCCAGGGCTTGCCACCAGCGATGCGGGTCGAAGTGTTCGCGCCAGCTGTCCATTCTGGCCCCGCGTTGCCAGACCAGTTCGATGGCGTCGGCCACGCGGCGGTCGCCGCGGCTGAGCAGGCCTTCGACCAGGCTGGTTTCGATGTGGTGGCACTTGATGCTGACGCTGCTTCGCCGCCGCTGCTGTTTCCTCAAGTGGTGGTGGGCCGATTCAAAGTACTCTCGGGTCTGCATCGCGTTCCATTGGTACGGCGTGTGGGCTTTGGGCACAAAGTTCGACACGCTGGCGGTGACTTGGGCCCAACGGCCGCGTTCTTCCTTGCCGATGCGGGCGATCGTCTCGGCCATCTCCAGAATGCCGTCCAAGTCGGCCGGCCGCTCGCCGGGCAGGCCGCACAGGAAGTACAGCTTGACGCTTTCGTAGTTGTGGCGGAACGCCACGCGGCAGCCCTCGTACAGGTCCTCGTTTTTGATCTTCTTGCGGATCTGCTCCCGCATGTCGTCGCGGGCGACTTCCGGCGCCAGCGTCAAGCTCGAACGCCGCTCGTTCCCGATCAACTCGGCGATCGTCCGCAGTTGTTCGTTCACCCGCAGGCTGGGCACCGAGACGTTCACACCCAATGGTTGGAACACGCGTTTCAGTTCTCGGACCAACTCTTCAAAATGCGGATAGTCGCTGCTGGATAGCGACAGCAGCGAGATTTCGTTGAAGCCCGTGTTCCAGTACGTCTCCAGCGCACCGTCGACAATCGTCTTGACCGAGCGGAACCGCAACGGATGCTTGATGACCGTGCTTTGGCAAAACCGGCACTGCCAGGGACAGCCGCGCATGATCTCGACAGCAATCCTGTCGTGGACACATTCCACAAACGGCACGATCGGCTTGGTCGCCAGCGGGATCGAGCCCAGGTCGGCGAGCACGCAAGGCTGAATGGTCTCCGGCACGTCCGGCCGCGTGCGGTTCAGAGCCGCGAACCGGCCGTCGCGGTACTCCGGCTCGTAGAACCGCGGCACGTAGGCGAACGGCAGTGCGGCCGCCAACTGGGCCAGCGCTTCCGCACGCTGCTGTTGCCCAGCAACTCCGGCCGCCAACCCGCCCAACGAGCGGCAAGCTTCCTGCAACTCCTTCCACACGTCACACACTTGGGGCAAGCTCAGTTCGCCGTCCCCGGTGACGAACACGTCGATAAACGGGGCCAGCGGCTCCGGATTTTGCGCACAGGGGCCGCCGGCGATCACCAACGGGTGCTGCATGGTCCGCGCTTCGCCGCGCAGCGGAATGCCGCCCAGGTCGAGCATCGTTAGGATGTTGGTGCAGCAGATCTCGTATTGCAGCGAGAAACCGAGCACGTCGAAGTCGGCCAGCGGCGTGTACGATTCCAGGCTGTACAGCGGCAGGCCGGCCTCGCGCAGCAGCTGTTCCATGTCCGGCCAAGGCGTAAACGCCCGCTCGCAGTACCAGTCCGGGCGGTCGTTCATCAACGAATACAGCACCTGCAAGCCGTGGTGGCTCATGCCGATGGTGTAGGCGTCGGGAAAGGCCAGGCACAGCCGTCCGCGCACGCCGCGCGGGTCCTTGCGGACCGCGTTCAACTCGCCGCCCACGTATTGGGCCGGCATTTGCACCCGCGGCAGAAGGCGATTGACTAGGTGTTCTTTCAGATTCAATTCCGGCATGGACCGCTTTCCAACGGAGGCCGAATCCCGCAAAGTAGTAGGCACGCTCCGTGTGCCGGAACCTCGTAGCATGGCTCTCCGAGCCGTGCAGGTTTGGCCGGCGTTTCGGACTTATTTGCACGGCTCGGAGCCATGCTACGGGGATCGCCCGGCTGACAGGCCGTGCTGCCTGTCTTACAATCCGGCTTTCTATTGTTTCGGAAATCCCAGATTTTTCCAGGGCACGACGATGTCGGAAGCGGAATTCGTGACGGTGGCCAAGGTCGGTGACATCCCGGAAGGGCAAGGTGCGTCGTACGTGGTGGGCGAAAAGGTGGTCGGCGTATTCAACGTGGGCGGCGTGTACCACGCCATCAACGACCTTTGCCCCCACATGGGCGCTTCGCTGGCCGACGGCCACGTGGAAAACGGCGTCGTCACCTGCCCTTGGCACGGCTGGCGGTTCCAGGTCGCCGACGGCACGTGGTGCGACAATCGCCGTATCAAGACCGACAGCTACGAAGTCCGGGTCGTGGGCGACGAGATCCAGGTGCGCGTCGGTCCCAAGGTCTGAACGCGGACTCAGCGACCCTCTTTTGATCACAGCTTGCCGACGGCGCGGACAGTGCTCAGGCCGCCATCGACGGTGAAGACCTGGCCGGTAATCCAGTCGTTGTCCGGCTCCACGAGCCAGGCCACGATCGACGCGATGTCACGGGGTTCGCCGAGGCGGCCCAGGGCGTGCAAGTTGCGCGATGCTTCGGCGGACTTCTCGTGACTCCAAATGCGCTCGGTCAACGGCGTGCGCACCAAGCCGGGGGCGATGGCGTTGAAGCGGATCTTCCGCGAGGCATACGTCGCGGCGGCGGAACGAATCAGACCTTCGACCCCGGCCTTGGTGGCGGAGATGGCGTCATGGTTCGGCAAACCAACGTGGGCGGCGGCCGTGGAGATCAGCACGACCGAGCCGCCCTGGCGAAGCACTTCGCCAGCGGCATGGACGGTGGCGAACGCCGAAGTCAGGTTCTTGCCCACCGTTTCCGCCCATTCCATCTCGGTCGTCAGGTGCGCGGGCTTCAAGATCACGGAACCGACGCAGTTGATGACTCCGTCCAACTGCCCCAACTGATCGGCCGCCGCCGCCAGACATTGTTCCACGTCGCGGAATGAAGTCGCGTCCACGACGTGCCAGGGAGTGTCAAGTTCCTTGCCAAGTTCTTCGAGTTTTTTCGGGTTGCGTCCGGCCAGCATCAGCGTGGCCCGCGGGCGCAAATGCCGGCAAACCTCCGCTCCGATACCTCCATAGGCGCCTAGAACTACGTATCCGGGCTTCAGATAGTCCTCGATCTGCATCTTGCCTGCTCCGTCATCGGGTGCCCAAAGCGTGCCGCCGCTGAAAAAAACTGTCGCGAACCTTGCGACATTCTACCGCGGCAGGGCCGTAACCAAAGGGGGCAAAGGCTTTTTTCGGGATGCGGAATGCGGGTTGCGCGACGCGGGTCGCGGGATTGCGGGTCCTGCCAGTGATTCTCACACGACAACGGCGTTTACAGATCGGTTCACGACCGCACCACGGTTACCCGCAGCACTTCCACCACCTTGGCCGCCGCGGCTCCGTGGGATTCTCTGCGGAGGACGGCCAGCAGATCACGGGTCGCCCCCGCGTCGAGCTTGTCCGAACGGAGATCGTCTCGCAGTTGCTTGACCAGCGCCGGATGCTGCCGCCACGGCCGGTCCGCGCCCGCATCTCGCTGGGCCGGATTGCCATCCTCGTGCATCAGCAGGGCGTATGCCAGCGAACGCAGGACAGGCTCGGCGTGCTGCCAACCGATGAACTGTAGGGTCCGCTCCGCGCCGGCCACAAAGATCGCTTTGTGCCCGATGGAACGAAAGTCCCGAGCCCCGTAGCGGTAGAACAGCTCGAAGATCTCCTTCGCCGTGGCCGTGCGAGCCAAGGCGGCGACCGCCGCGTCGGCCGCAGGTTCGTCCCAGCGGTCCATCGCGGCGACGAACGCGCCGCGAGCTTTGTCAGCCGGAGGGACTGCCGCCTCGTCCACCGGCCGCATCGTCCAATTGCCTTCCTGCACGTCACGGGCCTGCGAGTCCTTGAAATAGTCCAGGGCCCAGAACAACGGCAGCCAGCGTTCGGTCTCCGGAGAGACCGTCGCGGCCAGATGCACCGAATTGACCGCCAGCACCGCGTGGAACTTGAATCCGACCGACGGACGCGGCTGCACGTTCCTGACCCCGGCCAGCAGCAAGGCGGCCAACCAATCGCGCTACGTCACCCCGCTTTTCGTGCCACTCGCCGGGGCTACCTCACACGGCAAGTGAAGCGAACAATGCCGCCCTCGCCCACTTTCAGAGGGCTCCTGATTTCCCATCGCAGGACGAGCGATTCGCCTTCGTTTTCTTGCGTGTAGAAGTTCGCCTCCAGGCTGCACTGGGCCGTGTCGGGGACGTATTCCAGCCGCGTCGTCAGGCTGTCCACGAGCGTCACGTTGCCGATGGTTTGATCGCCCACGTTGTCGAAGCGGATGGTGAATTCCACGTCTTCGCCAGGCTGGGCCGACTTCTTGGAGGCGACCTTGACGACTCGCAACCGGGGTTTGCCGGGTGGCAGTTCGTAGCGGTACACGGACTGCAGGCCCACGTCGTTGGTGTCAAGGATGGCCGTGACCTTGTCGATCACCACCTGGACAGCCTGGTTTTCGCTCCAGACCAAGGCGGCATCGAGCCGTTCCGCGAGGCGGGCTTTCTCCGAGTTGTCGAAGATGCCGTTGCGGATCACGCGGAAGTCTTCATGCGCGCTGAAGCGATCGACCAGCTTGGACAGCGTTTGGGCTCCGTTCATGGATTCCCCGCGCGTGCGTTCGCGGAAAGCACGCGGAGTATCGATGCCCACATAGCGTTCCGCCTCGACGGGTTGCAGCACGGTTGTCGGCACGCCGCGTTGCTCCTGGGCACTGGGCGCGATGGGCAACGCCACATCGGCCAGCCGGTCGTGGGCCTCGTGCGCCAGCAGTCCGGAGACCTGCCGCACTGCTGCAAAACGGGGAGCGTACAAGCACACGGGGTTGGATGCTTCGACCTCGGTTCGGCCGTCCACCGTGTCGTACTGGGCCACGGTGTCCTCCTGGTCGAGCCCCAGGATCGTTCTGTCCCGCATGACCTCGACCTGGGCCCCTTGATCTCCGCCGTCGCACAAGTACTCGTTGCCCGGCCAAGGGCCGGAAATTCCGGGTGGCCGCCAGGAAGTCGGCGGATACGGCCATCCGGCCGCCGGTTGACACGAAGGGCACGAAGAGCAGCTTCCCGGAATCGTGCCCGGCGCGGGGCCAAAGTCCCCTGGGCCGGTCCAGGCATTGGGCGGCAGTCCGGACGGAGCGTACGCTGCGAGTTGCACGCCGCGGTCCGCCGGCGGCAGGATTCCGCGGGACGCGGTCGGAGCCGGCGCGCTCGACGCTACGGCCGCCGCCGGTGCGGTCTCCAACGGGTTGCCCGTTGTCCTGGGGGCTGGCGGCACGGCTTGACACGAACAGCACGCCACCAGCAGCGCAGCCGCGAACAGCCGCTGCGGCCATGATGGCCGAAGCAGAGCTTCTGGCAGCCGTTCAAGGTTCGTGGGACATCCGGTTTTGTTCAAGGCGACCTCGAGCGATTCAACCTGGGGACAGGCGGTTGTACTTCTTCAACGCCGGACCGCAGCGCCGGCAAGGGCGCCGGTTTGGCCAACTTCACCAGCGGCGGACAATCGTAAAGGAACCGTTGGGATTGGCTGTCGAATTCGGGCGTTCGCGATCCCATCCGCAAGATTGCGACAGGACGTCCCAGGCGGTCGGCGGCTTTCAACGGGTCTTCGTCGCTGCGTACCTCGAAGTATCGCTGTTCATCCAGCGTGTCGCGGACCGCCAGTGCCGATTGAGGATCTTCCAGGTAGATGACCCGCGTCACCAAGCGTCCCGAAAGGGCAATTTCCAACTCCTCCAACGTGAAATGGATGGGGATCGGAAAATGATTTTCCAGGCCCTGCGGCGGATACAAGCGATTGATGACCTCGATCGTCGGGTAGACTTCGTGGCCTTCGTTCCGCGGAATACGGGTGATTTTCAGCCGGTAGACCGGGCCGATGAGCATCCCGAACATCGCCGGGGCTGGCTGGGCCGAATCGAACTGGCCCTCGATCGCCGCCGAGACTTCCAGACCTTCCGGACCGCGAATCTCCACCGGCTGGAAGTAACCGGCCAGGGGTCCGCCGCGCAGCAACTGACTGGGACCAATCGTCCCCGGCGGCAAGCGGCTGGAATGAAAGTAGTGGACGGGCTCACGTTGTCCAAACGCGGCGCTGGCTGCGCCCCCCAACAGCAACAAGCAGCATGCCGCTCGCACAATCAAGGCTCTGCGAGCGGCCAAGCTGTTGTTGTACCTCGGTTTGGTCGACCCGTGAAACGACATGGAAGAGCCTAAAATTGATTGGACCTCCGACCTCCGTCCTCCGGCGTTCGATCACCGGCCACCGGTCACCGATCATCGACCTCCCTCACTGGCAACTCTGCTCGCTTGGCAGCAGTTCATGCCGCTGGATGCGCGGTTGATTGAAGGGCAGCGACGGATACACCGACTGTTCCGTGATGTGTACTCGGTTAGGAGGCATCGGATAGCTGTAGCCCGGCATCTGACGCACGCCGATCGTGACGTGCTTGTTCGGTTCAGGGATCTGCGTGTGCGTGTAGTTTTTCATGGTGTGCTGTCGCAATCCCGCGGGACCGCCGTACGGGATGTGCGGCGGTCCCGGCAGGCCGATGGGGGTCCCGCTGTAGGGCATGCCCCACTCCGGAGCCGTGATGCCGGCCACGTTCTGCGGCATCAGTCCCGACGCCCCCATCGCCGCAGGATAGCCCGCCATGCCGCCGGCCACCGGCACACCGCCGTAGGGGACGGGAGACGCAGTTGTGTACGAAGTCGGCATGACCCCGCCGATCGGCTGCAATCCAGGGATGGACGGCGTTGCACTGCCATTGGCTCCCGGCAGTTCCACGTCTTTGTTGCCCAGGCGAACCACGGCCAAGATCGCCCCGCGCCGATCCGCCTCGGTGATCGGATCCACACCCGGATCCAGTCGCGTGCTGACCAAGGTCTCGACGCCCGCCAGCGCCAGTTCCTGGAATTCCGGGTCCGGCAAGTAGATTACCTTGGTGACGAAATTACCCGTCAGCACCTGGTCAAAATCCTCTTCCGTGAACTGCACCGGAATGGCGTTGTGCGCCAAGTACGCCTCGGTGCGAGGCGTCGTCGGGCCGACCTCCAGCGTGGGATACAGTTCGACGCCTTCGCGCCCCATGATATTGGTGAGTTTCAAGCGGTAAATCGCCCCCTGAGGGAAATTCTGCCGGCCCGGAACCACCAGCGGCGTGGAATCAAAGCCACCTTCGGTTGCGACATCCCAGCGCACCTGCATGCCTTCCGGTTTCGCGAACAAAATTTGTACGTTCGGCGCCGCTGCTGGCATCATCCCCATGATCAGCGGATAGGGCGTGGTCGGAGGGCACATGACCCCCGGTCCAGGACCATCGACGCCCGGTCCGGGGTGCATCAGTTGTTCAGCGGGCGGGAGGTTGTGTTCGATGGGCGTTACACAACCGAGGGCAGTCAACATGGCGGCCCAACATGAGACCCACATGCAAAGTCGAATCTTCATCGCGTTCCCCCTCCGGACCAATCACGCAGTCCGCTACGGTTTCCAGCAGTTCCAGCCGGGTGACGACCCGCCCCGGGCCCTTCCCGATTGATGTAGACCTTGCCGCCAAGCGGTTTTACAATCGCCGCCGTCCGCTCGCTTTTGGAGCGGCGCCTTGGAACGGTCGACGGTGGAATATGTCTACGTGGGTTAATGTTCGGCTCCGTACAACACGTTTCTTTGGAAAAACCCGCACAATCGTGATTTCTGGCTCTTGTCGGCCCAATTTGACCTTGACGAGTCTGCTAGTGCTGCTGGCAACGACCGGCATGCTTCGTTCAATTTCGGCCGCAGAGAGCCCTGACGAACCGCCTGCGGACGGGCAGACGCTCCTGGCGCGCGCCGCAGCTCAATTGGCCACGACTCCGTCGCTGCAAGCAAAACTGCGGCAGCAGGTCCAGTTGTTTGGCCAGGAGTTGTCCGGTTCGGGGACGTATCTGCAGAAGCAATCACCGCAGGGACTCCTGCTCCGGCTGGAACTGAAGCTACGGGTAGGCAGCCAACTCTCATCCCTCCAGCAGGTTTGCGACGGTCGCTTTCTCTGGATTCGGCGGGATCTTTCCAGCGGCGTCTCGTTGGGACGGGTGGACATGGAGCGGGTCCGAACGGCGATTGGCGAGCGGGGCCGGCCGCCCTGGGCCGATATCACGACGAACTGGTTGGCCCTGGGTGGCCTGCCACGGCTGGTCGCCGCTCTGGCCGAGGACTTCCAGTTTTCTGCGCCCCAGGCTCCGCGATCGGACAAAGCCGCCATGTGGGTCCTGGATGGCCGCTGGAAATCAGACAGGCTCGCCGAACTGCAGCCGGATCCAAAGGCCAAGACTTTGTCTGGCAACCTCAGCGACCTGACGTGGTTGCCGGCCCACTTGCCAACGGAAGTGCGCGTCGTCCTCGGACAGAGCGACCTGTTGCCGTATCGCATCGAGTATCGGCGGCAGGCGGCCGAGTCGGCGGCGGACAAGAAACCCGCCGCGCTCCCCATCGTCGTGCTGGAAATGGTCGACGTGCGCCAGCAGGGGGAATTGGACGAACGGCTGTTCATCTATCAGCCGGGCAACCAGGAATTCGCGGACTACACCGACTTGTACCTGGACGGCCTCATGCTCGAGCGGCAACGCCAGGGCAAGCCGGATTGAGAAGCCCGACTGCTCCTGTTTAGCCGCGACCCACCGGGGAACGCGGCATCGTCCAGGCAAGCCATCACGTGCTGTTGCACGCGATCCCCGTTGGGTCGCGATTCAACGATTCAACGCCCACTGCAGCCGGCATGACGCGGCAGATCCACCTCCGCCAAGACCCAGGATGTGGCCTGGGACTTGTTCAGCAAGAAGAAGTGGATTCCGGGAACCCCCTGCTGGATCAACTCGCGCACCTGGCGGATCGCGTGGTCCACGCCCACCTGAAACTGTCCCACCGGGTCGGCACCGGCTTGGAACGCTTCGACGAACGCCTTGGGCAACCGTGCCCCGCACATCGACGTGATCCGCTGGACTTGGGAAAGGTTGGTGACCGGCAAGATTCCGGGCACGATCGGTACGTGGACGCCAGTCTGGCGGCACCGATCTCGAAACCGGAAGAAATCCTCGTTGTCGTAGAACAGCTGAGTGACCACGACGTCCGCTCCGGCGTCTACCTTGCGGCGGAGGTTCTCCAAGTCGGCCTCGAAACTGGGCGCTTCCAGGTGTTTTTCGGGATAGCCGGCGACGGCGATGCCGAAGCGTGGGAATTCGGCGCGAATGAGGGCCACCAATTCATTCGCATAGCGGAGTCCGCCCGCCGCCGCGCAGAATTCCGTTTCGCCTTTCGGCGGGTCCCCGCGCAGGGCGACGATGTGATCCACGCCGCTGCCGGACGCTTCCGTCAGATACTCTCGCAACTGGTCCACCGAGGATCCGACGCACGTCAGATGCGACGCGACCGGCACCTGAAACCGCCGCTTGACCTCCTGCACGATGTCCAGCGTCTTGCTGCGGCTCGAACCTCCGGCGCCGTAAGTACACGTGATGAAAGCCGGCCCGAATTTGACTAGCTGGACCAAATGCGCAAACAGCGCCGTCTCGCCGCCGGCGGTCTTGGGAGGAAAAAGCTCGAAGGACAAAGCAAACTTGCCCGGCCCGTAGGTCGTTTTCAAAGACATACACCCGTTTCCCATTTCAATCCACCACCGCGATCTGGTGGGACGCAAGCGAATGCCGCCCCCGATTAGAACATAGCAGCGTTGCCGCGTGTTGGCCAGGGACCGGTGGGAATGGAGTAACGGCAGCAGGACGGATTCTGCGAGCATTGCCTCCGATTTGCAGTTTTTCTATACTGATCCAGTGCCGTGGTCTCGCGCGGTGTCCACTTTGGAGGCTCACGATGCCCGCGTCGTTCGTTTTGATTCCAGGCCGCACCAGCAAGCAGGGCAGCGGCATCAGCGAGGGGAAATTCCGCGAGTCGTATCAGTCGGAGGTCCAGACCCTGCTGGTGTCGCCGCACGACATGCAGCAGTTGGGCCTGACGGACGGTGATCGCGTTCGCATGACCAGCGCGCACGGTCGGGTGGAAGTCGCGGTGGCCGCTGCCAAGCCGGACGACCTGCCGCCGGGACTGCTGTTCATCGCCTACGGCGACCTGTCGAGCCGACTGATGGGCGCCGACACCCACGGCACGGGCATGCCCACCAGCAAGGGATTGGACGTGGAACTGGAGAAGATCTAGTGTGGGGTTCAGGGTTGAGCCCGCAACTGACCAATGACCAATGACGAGATCCACGAAGACACCCAAACCGGCCAGCGGCGACTTGAAGATCGTCAACGACGCGGTCTGCACGTTTTGCGGTTGCGTGTGTGACGACATTGAACTGCACGTGGACGGTACGAAGATCGTCCAGGCGAAACGGGCCTGTGTGCTGGGCGCCTCGTGGTTTCTGAATCACGAGGTCGAAGACCGCGCCGCTTGCTACATCGACGGCCAGCCGGCGACGGTGGAAGAAGGGATCGAGCGTGCCGCTCAGATTCTGGCCGGCTCCAAGTACCCGCTGATTTACGGCATGAGCGATACCACGGTGGAATCGCAGCGGGTGGTTGTCGCCATCGGGGATTGGATCGGCGCCAACGTGGACACGACGACCAGCGTCTGCCACGGTCCCTCCGGGATGGCTTTCCAGGGCGTGGGGGAGGTCACCGCGTCGCTGGGCGAAATCCGCAATCGCGGCGATCTGATCATCTTCTGGGGAGCGAACCCCGCCGAGAGCCATCCTCGACACTTCACACGCTACAGCCTGATGCCCAAAGGCATGTTCCTCCCCGGCGGCCGCAAAGACCGCCACTGTGTGCTGATCGACGTGCGAAGAACCAAGTCGGCGCGGACGGCGGACCAGTTCATCCAGATCAAGCCGCGTCGCGACTTCGAAGCGTTATGGGTTTTGCGAGCGCTGGCCAAAGGCGTCCCGTTGGACGCTCGGCAAGTGGAAGAGGACACGGGCCAACCGCTGTCCGTTTGGCAGGACTTGATGGACCGCATGAAGGCGGCCAAGTTCGGCGTGATCTTCTTCGGTATGGGCTTGACCATGACCCGTGGCAAACACACCAACACCGAGGCGCTGCTGGCTTTGACGCGGGACATGAACAAGCACACGCGTTTCGTCGTCCGAGCCAATCGCGGTCACGGCAACGTGTCGGGCGCGGACAACGTGGTGACGTGGCGGACCGGCTACCCGTTCGGAGTGAATCTCGGGCGTGGTTACCCGCGTTTCAACCCCGGCGAGTACACGGCTTCGGACGTGCTGGCCCGCGGCGAAGCCGACGCGGCGCTGATCGTCGCCAGCGACCCGATGGCCAATTTCAGCGACCCCGCCCGCGAGCACTTGAAACGCATCCCCTACATCGCGATGGACCCTAAAGAAACGCCCACGACGCGGCAGGCGACCGTTGCTTTCACCGTCGCCGCCTACGGCATCAGTGTGCCGGGGACCGTGTATCGCATGGACGACGTGCCGATCCTGCTGCGTCCGGCCTTCGAATCGCCGCATCCCAGCGACTACGC
Source organism: uncultured Pirellulaceae bacterium (assembly GCA_964486845.1). Taxonomy (GTDB): domain Bacteria; phylum Planctomycetota; class Planctomycetia; order Pirellulales; family Pirellulaceae; genus Anammoximicrobium. The sequence goes on along the minus strand of CAZAQY010000055.1, from coordinate 8,181 downwards.
GATCCTGAAAGGGATCGAACGGCGAGTCAAAGAACTAAAAGCAACTTCGCTGCCTGGGGCCCGCCGAGCGTCTCTGAGGCCAGCCTGAACGACGTCCCAGCATCCCTGAATGAGGCAGGAGCTTGTTATTCACTTTGCCGGCAGGCTGACGCCCGCCGTTCGCCTGATTTTCTGCAACGCCTGCGTCAACTTTCTGTCCGGATGACTTTGCGGTACACTACTGGTTGATGTTTTGCGGAAAGGCGCGCTTATGAAATGCTGGAAATGCGGGGCGGAGAATCCGGATCAAGTGCCGATGTGCTCCCGATGTGGAGCCGACTTGCAGATCGTTGGGGCCCAGCCGGTGATGGAAGGCGACGCCACGGGGGGCGTGATTCCGTACAAGAATCCCAAGGCGCTGATCGCGTACTACTTGGGAATTCTCAGCGGGCTGCCGATCATCGGCCTGCCGCTGGGCATCGCCGCCTTCATTCTGGGATTCCTGGGACTGAAGGCCCGCCGCGAGAACCCGGTGATCAAGGGCAGCGTCCACGCCGGCATCGGGATCGGCTGCGGTTGCTTGTTTTCGTTGCTGTGGACCGTCACCATCATCGGGATCATCATTGGCATTCTGTCCGAACAGTGAACGAGGGCGTGACCGAACTTCCGGAGGAAAGGAAAGTGCTGTTGTGCCGGGATCGAAGCCATGGTCCGCTGGGGCGTGCCGATGATGGCCCCGTCGGGCTTCGTCGCCGAAGTCGATCCGCAGCGCTGCCGGGGTTGCGGCAAATGCCAGCAGGTATGCGCTTTTCGTGCGGTGGAGGTACATGGCCGAGCGCAGGTGGACGTCGATCGCTCACTGGGTCTGCGGACGGATTGGCAATCCGTCGCACAACGATGCGCGCATGGCGCGCGTCCTGCGGACTGAGACGCTAATCTCCCTCGGCTCCAAGGCAGTGGGAAGACATTTTGGTGAAAGATTGGGTGAGAGAATAGGTTTTCAGGTTCCGGCGCAGCCGGTCAAGTTCACGCCTTCTTCTCCGCCAGATGCTCGAACCGTACCGTCCGCGTGTCCTGTTCGCAGCCTGTCCGTTGCGTCAAGGGCAGGTACAGTTCCGGCCGGCGGGCGCGAATCCAGCGACTGCCGGTACAGCGTTCGCGCAAACGGCTGTCCAGATCGGCCACCACCATGTCGTCACCGGCTTTCCACGTTTCGACCAGGATCCGGCCGTAGGGATCGAGAAGCATGGCGTTGCCGGTGCGGACTTCGTCGTCGTCCGGGCCGACGCCGTTGCTGAACGCCAGGAACATCCCGTTGTCATGCGCCCTTGCCGGCAGCCAGCGCATCAGCCAACCGCGGCCCTTGTCGCCGCGAATCTCCGCTTCGATCGCCGCCGGATCGCGGTGGCGTTGGTCCCATACGGCGCGAGCGATGACCTTCATGCCCTGTGGACTGCCGGAATCACAGCCTCCGGTCTGGTGCGGGGCCAGCAACAGTTCGGCCCCGGCCAAGGCGGTGGCGCGGACGTTTTCGATGATGTTGTTGTCGTAGCAGATCAGCACGCCCACGCGCCAACCGTGCGGCGTATCGAACACCGTGTATTGGTCGCCGGGCGTCAAGTACTGGCTGACAAAGACGTGCAGCTTGCGGTGCCGGGCAAAGCGCCCGTCGGGCATGGCCACGACGTACGTGTTGTACAGGCTGCCGCCGGACCCCAACTCGATCAACCCAGCCCCGATCGTCATGCGGTGCCGTTGCGACAACTCCATCACGAACCGCGAGGCGGGCCCATCGAAAACCGGCTCGGCCAAAGCCTCCAACTGCGAGCGCGTCAGGTGCCGCAGATGCCAATACCCGGAAATGCAGCATTCGGGAAAACAGATCAGTTCCACGTTCTGCGCGGCGGCCTGTTCCACAAACCGGCCAAGCGTAGCCAGGTTCGCGGTCTTGTCACCCGGTGCGTGCTGGAATTGGACGGCCGCCACACGCAGGGTCTTGTCTTGCGGCGTGGAATCGTTGGCAATCATCGAGGACATCTCCCCAAAGGGTTCCGTTGACAGGGTCTGGCCTGGAGCGAAACCGGGCTGTCTTGCAGCGGCCGGGCTTCTGAGGCGTTACTCATCCTACGCGAGTCGGCGTGCCAAGGCCATCCGGCGTAACGGCCGCGGCGTCTCCAAAAAGCATGCCCGCTCCGTGCTGGCTTGCAAGCCGTGCGGAAAGCGCCATAATGCGAATTGGATCCTGCACCGAGTTTTTCACGAGGAATCTGCCATGCCGTTGCTGGTTGTCGGTTCGGTGGCCTTGGACAGCGTGCATACGCCCCGCGAGGTGCGCGAGAACGTGCTGGGCGGTTCGGCTGTCTATTTTTCTTACGCGGCCAGTTTCTTCACGCCGGTCCGGCTTGTCGGCGTCGTCGGGGAAGACTGGCCCGAAGAGCACACTCAATTCCTAAAATCGCGGCGGATCGACACCAGCGGTTTGCAAGTGGTGCCCGGCGGCAAGACGTTTCGCTGGCGCGGCAGGTACGAGCAAAACATGAACGATCGCGAAACGCTGGAAGTACACTTGAACGTGCTGGGCGACGTGGCCCCGGCGCTGCCGGACGATTTCAAACGCTGCCCGTATGTCTTCCTGGCGAACGGTTCCCCGGAAGCCCAGATCAAGGTCCTGGATCAGATGATCGGTCCGCGATTGGTGGTGGCGGACACCATGGACTTGTGGATCCGCAACAACCACGACGATCTGATGGAGTTGTTCCGGCGCATCAATGGGCTGGTGCTGAACGACAGCGAGGCCAAGCTGCTGACGGGGGACGAGAACCTGGTCCGGGCCGGACACCGCATCCGGGAGCTGGGTCCGAAATTCGTGGTGATCAAGAAGGGCGAGCACGGCGCGATGTTCTTCTCGGAATACGAAATGTACGTCCTGCCCGCTTATCCCACCGAACTCGTCGTCGACCCGACCGGCGCCGGCGACAGCTTTGCGGGCGGCATGATGGGCTACTTGTCCGAATTCGGCGACTTCAGTGCGCCGTCGCTCAAACGCGCCATGGCCTACGGCATCCTGATCGCCAGCTTCAACGTCGAGGATTTCAGCCTGGAGCGTCTGAAAACCCTCTCGCGCGAAGAGTTGGAATTCCGCATGCAGCAGTACCAGCGAATGCTGAGCTTCTGAGACGCCGCGTCACTCTTTCTTGACCAGCGAGCTGACGCTAAAGCAGCGGTTGCTGAAGTCGATGTAGTCCGGGCTGAAGCTGAACAGCCAATTGCACATCGGGCTGCGGCCCAAGTCGATGCAGACGGTGACGCGGACTTCGTCGGGCTGGACCACGGGAGTTGCCGGAGGATCGCACGTGACATTTGTGTCGCCGAAGTAGTAGGGCGTCGCAACACGTCCGGCCGTGTCCGGTTGGCCCACTTCCAGCACCATCCGAACGCCCGAGTTGGCGACTGCGGTGACGAGGTCTTCCAGCGGCGGCGTCCCGGCTGGCACGGTCACGGTCGCCACGTCGATGTTGTAGGTGTCTTTCAGGACTGCGTCCACGACGCGTGCCACCTCTTCGATGTCTTCGTACTTGCCCGCTTCGCGCGCCCCCACGGTGGCTGCGTGCGTCACCGCTTGCCGGATCAGCAGCGCGACGCTGTACTGGGCGATCGCCAGCAGCGTGACCACAAGAAACGGCAGAATCAGGATGAACTCCAGGGTCACCGAAGCATTTCGATGTTGTCGGCGTTGGCGTGGCGATTTCATGGTACCCGTCGTTGTTCTTGCCGAGTCCGTCTGAATTCAGAAGCCCGATACAAGGTTGCAACTCTCATGCCGCCGATGGCCATGGCCCGTGGGTATGGCACGGCGGCGATTCCTTTCTAGCATAGTTCGCCACCCGGCCCCGCGGCACGGGAAAATCCAGGATCTTTCGACGGCACATGAATTGCTGACCTAGACTTGGCGCGGAGAATTCGCGCGGCGGTTACGTCTGCGCGCTAACGTCTGTAATCGAACTCCCGGATCGTAACTCATGGCCACGTACTTGCAGTTGTGCCGACAGGCTCCGCGAAACAGCGGGATCCGCGTCCGCCGGCGCTCCGGCAGCGTCACGCTGGAATTCCTGCTGGTCCTGCCGATTCTGCTGATTGTGCTGTTGGCTGTGGTCGAGTTCGGGATGTTTTTCACGAACATACAACAAGTGGCTTTGGCGTCCCGCGTGGGAGCGGAAGCGGCATCGCAGACGAACTTGTCGACGGCTACCAACCCGAACGACATACCCGACGTTATCGTGGAGGCCATCAATCATCAGCTGGCGACTTCCGGGATCTCACCGTGCGCCATCATCTTGGAGCACAACGTACCAGACTCGACGACCACGACGGAGAACAAGGAAACCTACACAACTCCGCCGTGCGCCTGTACCGCCCCGACAATTCCTGCATTTCCCAAGCCTCCCGCCACCTACGCTCGACTTTCTGTGCGAATAACCATATGCGTGCCGATGACGGAACTCGCCCCAAACTGCTTGGCGATATTTGGGTTCAATCTGACGGGTCGTTGTGCCAAGTGCTCGACGACCTTCCGGTACGAAGGGTAAACGGTCGGCTGCGTGAATACAAACAGCGTCGTTTCCAAAGAGAGACAACGATGGCTTCTTTGCGAAAGCTTGTAAACGCTCGGATACGGGACGACGCCTGGTTGGACCGTGCCGCGGTTGGGGCCTTCGGCGTGTCGAGTGCCGCCGGCCGGCAGACGACGGCACAGCCACGTGCCGCTGCGGGGTGGTCGGTTGGGCGGAGGAGAAAGCGCCGCGGCGTGGCGGCCCTTTGGCTCATCCTCACGCTGCCCGTGCTGCTCCTGCTGCTGGCCGTGGTCATCGAGATCGGCAACATCTGGCTGGCTCGTGTGGAGTTGGAGAACGCCCTCGAGTCCGCGGCCTTGGCAGCGGTGAAGGAATGGGGCGACGCCGGGGGAGGCGGTGACACGGAAACGGCGCGGTTAGTCGGAGTCGAATACGGGGGCGCGAACACCGTAACCGGGTCGCCGGTCGGAATCGGCACCAATTGGAACGCTGGAAATACCCCGAACGAAAACGCAGATTGCGCGGGAAACCTGATCTTTGGAGCCGTCGTGACGGACGTCATACCCTGGGTCTTTGATGCTGGGGAACCGGCGGGAGGCGGACAGGATCCTGCCGTGCGAGCACAGGCTACGGCTCCCGTCAATAGCGTCTGTTGTCGGCTCTTCGGTACGGTGCTGCCTGTCTTCCAAGTATCGGCCTGCGCTACAGCCAAGTACGACTGTGCAACCAAGCGCACGGAACTAATCCGCGTTCGCCAGGAGAATTTCATCTGCCCCTAGCGATGCAGCGCAGCCCTCTTGACGCGTGGACGAAGTCGACGCACGGAAAACCTATGATCCGGCTGTGAGCCTTCGCGACTTGGACCTCGATCCTCCCCCTCCATCCGCGCCGGAGCCAAGTCGGTCTCTGCTCCCCCGGACATTCGTCACGAAAGAAGCCCTTTTCGTGCTTGCTTTTTGGGAATCAGCCGATCGTTCCCTTGTTCGCTGTTGTCCCACCCGTCAAGTCATTCTGCTATACTTTGCCGTGTTTCGCCGGCGTCGGCCACTGGCCATATTTCGAGAAACGTTACAACCACAGGGAACACGCAATGAGTCCCGAAGAAAAACTGAAACAACTGAATCTGGAACTTCCCCCCGCCCCGAAGCCGGCTGGCGTGTACAAGCCGTTGCTGGTCGTGGGCAACATGGCCTACGTGTCTGGCCACGGACCGCTGAAGCCGGACGGCACGATGATGAAGGGCCGTGTCGGGCAGGACGTGGATCAGCAGGGCGGGTATGCGGCTGCGCGGCAAACCGGGTTAGCCGTGGTGGCCACGCTGCGGGCCGGGTTGGGCAGCCTGGACCGCGTACAGCGGCTGGTCAAGACGCTGGGCATGGTGAACGCCGCGCCCGATTTCGAAAATCACCCGGCGGTCGTCAACGGGTTCAGCGACCTGTTCGCCGAGTTGTTTGGACCGGAAAACGGCGTCGGGGCCCGCAGCGCCGTGGGCATGGGCTCGCTGCCCATGAACATCACGGTCGAGGTCGAAGCCCAGTTTGAATTGAAGCCGGAATAGACGCGACGGCCTGATGAATTGTCACTGGTCACTGGTCATTGGTCACTGGTCATTGGTCATTGGTCACTGGTCACTGGTCACTGGTCAGTGGCGGGGTGACGGATTTGTGTCGTTGGGAGGGCGCGGTCAATACGTCTGCCCGCGGACCACGGGGCTGCTGGACTCGCTGTTGGTGCGCGCCGGCGGTGTGCTGTTTCTGGAGGCTTCCAGCGTCACTGGCGCGCCGTCTCGCGCCGGTCGAGCTTCCTGGGCCAATTGGTCCAGCAGCGTTCGCGAGGGGCGGTCCAGGTAGATGACTTGATTGGGGCCGCGCGGGTCGCGCTTCGAACGGACGATGCAGATGACCTCGGTATCGTCCTCCAGCGCGGCGGCAGTGGTGGCGATCAAGGGCGTTGGCTGTGACATCGCGGCGGCCGCTGACGCGGCGGCCGGAGTGGCGGCGTCCAGCGGGGGTCGCGGCATTTCGGGCGCCATGTTCGGCGGCGAGACCGCCGGAGGCGCCGGGGCGACAGCCGGCGAGGCCTGCGCGACCGCGCTGGTCGCCGCGTTGCGCAGGTAAACGCGCGACTGGCCGATCTTGTCCAAGTTCTGGTGCAGCAGCGGAAGGGCGGCGTAGATGCCTTCGTCGTCTTGAGGGTCCGCGAGGTTGCAGACGCCGATCAGCTGTCCATCCGCCGAGAACAAGCCGCCGCCGCTGCGGCCAATCACCGGCTGGCCGGCCGACTCGATGTTGGCTGGACCTTTGTACTTGTTCAACGCCGTCACTTGGCTTTGTCGCAGGCTGGGCGCCGCGCCGGAATCGCAGCCGATGCTGAACACGCGGTCGCCAGGTCGCACCTGGTAGTTGGCCGCGGCGACCGGAACCGGCGTCACCGGGCAATTCGTGCGGATGGCCAACAGGGCCACATCCTGTTCCAGATCGTACGACAGCAGCGTCAACACTTCGCCGGCCACCGGATTCTGAGCACCGGCGGGAAACACGTCGACGGACATTTTGCCCTGGCCCCGTGACTCGCGGAACAAATGGCCGCAGGTCATGACAAGCGCTTCGCGCTCGTACGTGTCGATGATCGTGCCCGTCCCGAAAGACCTGCCACCCGCGTCTTCGATGCACAGCCGTACCGTGGCGTGCAGGGCACGCGCCTGCGGATCGGCGGTCGCCGCTGACGCGGGAGGCATGGAAGCCTGTTGAGCGGCGGTCGGCTGGCCCGCCGATGGCGGCGGGGTCGGCGTTGCCGGCTTGGCGGCCGCAAACATTCCGGCCAACTGCGCGTACGACGCGGGCCCGACCATCCGACCCGTTTCGCGGCCGTCGACCACCAGCACGTAGGTGGGAACGCCTTCGACGCGGAATTGCCGGGCCAGCGCCGGGTCCTGGTCGACGTTCACCAATCGCACCGGGTAGCCCTCGGCGACCAATCGGCGGACGGTCGGCTCCATCGATCGGCAGGGACCGCACCAATCGGCGTAGAAGTCGAGCAGAACCGGTTGGCCCGGTGCGGACAGGGCTGCTAGCAGAGCAAAGGCGTGCAACGTGGTCATCGGCTCCCTCCTTGGATTCGATGAGGCGTGCGAAACGGGGTCAAGGGCCGCAACTGTCGCCCGGATTTGAAATCTTTACAAGCCCAAAACCGGGTCTCGTGAAAACTTTCCTCAAAACTCGCATCGTTTCGGCCGCGACACCAGGCGGTGCATGAGCCATGCCAAACGGCCGTCTTTTCATATCCAGACAGCGTTCCCGGTCGCCTTTGAGGGCGTGGGCGGTCATGGCGATGATAGGCGTGTGCAACCCCGCGGAAGTCTCTCGGGTTCGAATCGCCGCGGTCGCTTCCAGGCCGTCCATCTCCGGCATCTGAATGTCCATCACAACCAAGTGGAAGGAACCACGCTCGATGGCCGTGCAACAAGGTCGTCAGCTGCCGCTGGCTCTCGCTGGCCTCGCACACAGTTGCCGGTAGTCAAAAAGCCGCCCTTCCGTGCCCGAAAACCCGGTCTTGTAGCGGGTTGTTCTCCAGAGAGTAAGTTCAGATCTCCTGACATAGCGGCGGAAGTCCCTGGATTTTCGCGGGTTGC
>CAZAQY010000054.1:5795-38337 GCA_964486845.1 uncultured Pirellulaceae bacterium | reverse complement strand
GTATTTCTCGTCCCAGTCGTCAGCATACATCCGGCTCGGCGTCAGGTCGTGAGCCGCGTCCAAATCGAAGAGCATTCCGCTGGCCTGCATCCAGACTTCGTAGTCGAGCGCCACGGGAAGCGGCGGAAAGGCGATGATTTCGCTGAACAGCTCGTGTTTGTAGAACACGGGCACGCCCAAGGCCTGGCCGAGGAGCACTGCCACGGCAATTTGCGCCTTGTAGCCTCCCGTTGCATTGATCGCACAGGCCGCCGCGGACCGTTCGCGAATCGCGCCGCACATCTTGCGGACAAGATTCCTCAATCCGTGAGTCCGAAACCGCTTCGGGTCCTCGTCCTGAAGATCCGGCACCTCGATCGACGCGACGGGCGAGTGGCCTTGAGCCTTGGAGTACTGTTCGAGGATCGACGCCACGTGGCGACCATCGGGCGTGGCCGAATGAAACAGTAACAGGCCGCAGTCTGCGGGTGCGTACCCAAGCTGGATGATGCTGGCTATCGAATTGATCTCGGCGCCGCAAAGGCGTTCCTCGGGCGGGATGGCGGTCAGCGCCCGTGCGACGGCGGGCCACTCGCGGCGCGTGTAGGCCTCGGCCAGGGCGAGTTGGCCGGGAGTGAGCGTTCCGCGTTCGGTGTCGCCTTTCAGTCGCTCCAGGTTGGGGCGGAACAGGCTCGTCCCTAACGTGCAAAGAAGAATCGGGCGCACGGTCAAAGTCCTTTCTATGGCTGGTCACTTGTCATAACGTTACGGGCTTTCGCGGAATGACACAGAATTGGAATTGGAAAGAACTGGCCCGCTGGCCTGAGCGGCCCTCCAACAAACCAGCTGTTCGCTGCCCGGCCGCACGCGATGGTCCGGGGCGGACAGGGTGTCGTTGCGGACGTACAGCCGCCAGCTGCCGTGCGGCATGGCGCGGTCGGCTACCCAGGTCATCCACTTGGTGCCCGGCGTGAGGTCCAGCACCAGGGATTCCGGCGCACGGCCCTCGGCAAACTGACGCACGGCATTGGGGATTTCCCGTTCCAGCGTTTCGTCGTCCCGGAACGCCCACGGCAGACAGTGACGGTCGTCCGCCTCGAGCAGTTCCTTGACCATTTGCATGGCAGCGGTCTGATCGCGACGGGAGGCCGTATCGGGCGTGTACAGCAACAGGCAGTGTCGGACATCCAGGGCCCGCGCCGCCAGCAGTACCAGTTCCGGACTGCCGCTGACAATCGTCACCATGTGCGTGGGCCGGCAGGCGCCGTATTCGCACCGCACCTGGCCCCGGCAGCGCTGGATGATGGCCGGCAACAGGTGGCTCCAATAGAACTGCGTTGTCCCGGACCGTCCGCGCGGCCGCTTCGAGTAGTAGTCGACGCAGCGTTCAAACGCTGGGCTGTCGTCCGGATTGCAGGGCGGAGGCGGGGGCGTTTCCAGACGCAACGTGAACTCCGATAACGCCCGGCCCGGTTCACGCTCGCTCATCTGCAGACGGCCGATTTCGAGACCGTGAGCCAGCTGCGCCGCTTCCTCGGCCTGGACGGAGGGCACGAAGAACGCCCGCGCGCCGAACTCTGCCGCCAAATCCAGTTTTGGTTTCAACCCCTCGACCGGCAGGATACCGCGGCGATCGTCCCAGCTGCCCGTGGCCCAGACTTGCGGATCGGGGGTGCCGCCTTCCGCCGCGACGAGCAGCCCGGCGGCCAACGCTGCCCAGCCCGATTGGCACTCCAACGGCATGTCGCTCAGGTCCAGGTCCCCCAAATCTTCGGCCAGCTGCAGGCCCCAGTCTTGGCCAGCGATGCGGTTGTTGGCCGGAAACGAGGCGGCTACTTCCGTCGCGAGTTGCTCCAGCGCCGCCGGCAGCCGGGGACTGTGCTTTCGGCCCTGGACCCACTGCAACGGCAAGACGAAGGCCGGCCGCAGCAACGGAAGCGGGGCGCGAAAATCGGTGGCAAAGATCACCCAGCAGGCCCCGTGCGTGGCGGGCAGCTGCGGAGTCTGTCGCCACTCGGCGCGGTATTCCTCGGGAATCGAGTCGTTTTCCGCCGCCCGCATCAACACATTCGGGTTCAGGCACCAACGTGCCAAACGGTCCAGGAGCATGGCCAAGTCGCTGGCTACGTAAGGAGTCAACCGCTCTAACGGCTGGCTCAACCTGCGACGGAGATGGTTCCAGTCCAATTTCGTCGTCATTCCAGTTGTCCATCAAACTCGTTGGTAGTGCCGGCTTGAGCCGGTTGCGGCCGACCGCCTGAAGGCGGAACTACGAGCTGCCGGAACTCCCTGCCACGAGTTGCCATTCTGCCCGATGAGGGCCGACTCGCAAAACCAGGGGTTCGTCGGTTTCCAGCAGCTGCGCCAACGGAAACGCGGCCCTTGCCCCAGGATCAATCGTGGTCTCGACCCCGTGCAGCGTGACCGCTTGTCCCGCCAACTCGACGGCCCGTTGCCGATCCAGCCCTACGAACTCCACAAACACCTGCTGGTCCGGAACCGGCTGCGGCGGAATGGTCAAGCGGGCCAGCATGTCCCCCACCGGAGCCCGCCATTCCCACCGCCTGGATGTACACGCTCGCCGCCAGGAACAACTCGACGTGTTCGGCCAACCACAACTGGCAGCGTTCGAGATCCGTTTCCAATTCGCGATCGTCCACCCCGCAGCGTCGCGAGACGTACACGACCAACTCCGCATCATCCAGGTCGGCCAGCAAACGTTCCGCCAGTTCACTGCGAGCAGCGGCTTCTCCGGCCTCCTCGTAGGCATCCACCAAGGCCTGGGTCTCCTCCAGCCACGCTTGCGGATTGGGGATGGTCAGCGCTTCGGTCGCCAGGTGCGCCCCGCGGGCAGCCAGCAACGTGTCGCCTCGCGCGAGGGCGCCGGCGGCACCGGGCTGTGCCGTCAGCTCCGGGCGGACGCGCCGCATCTTGGCCCACGCGGCCAGCAGGTCATACGCTTCGTCCGCCGTTTCCACGCCTGCCTCCAGCAAGTCCTGCAGCTGAGTCAGCCAGGCATCGACCGCGACGAGTGGGTCGGGAATGCCGGCTCGCGTCGCCGCCAACTGTGGCAGGATATAGGGACTTCCGTTCATAAATCACTCATCCCGCCCACAGCGCCGCCGCAGCGCGAGCCAGTCCTCGTACTTGAACTGGCTCAGGTGCGGCAGGGCGTCTTTCAGAAGGGCGTAATCGCTTCGGATCAATTTTCCGTACATGTTTCGATTGCGATGGTGGCACTGCTTCACGGACTGGACTGCCGGCTTGAATACACGGTAGTACAGACGCTGGGGTCGGGACCAGCCCGCCTCCCGCTGCTCGCGAATCTGGCGGTCGCGGTCTGACGTTTTCTGGTCGCGCCGACCTGGCCGACCGCTGCGCATGCCGCGTTCTCGCGGCAGGCCCTGTCTCGCCCAGGTGATCTTGGGTCAGGCGCCGAGCCACGACCAATCGCAGTTGCAGCAGCAGAACGGAAAAGTAATGCACCCCACGAGACGGCACCCAGGCGATCCGGTCCAGCACGGCGCGTAGTTCGCGGCATCGCTCCATGGCTTCATCGCTCTCCTCGCCGGTGTCAACCGTCACCGCCAAATCCATCATGGCCTCGGAGTCATCCCCACCCACTGCGGGTTTCACAACGCCGCTTTTCGCTTTGCGCCACAAGTCGACGGCGTAGTGGTAAAGGACCGTTCGGCACCAATCCTCAAATCGCCCCGCCGACGGATTGAACTGATGGACACGCAACCAAATGATCGTTCTGGATTCCGCGACCAGATCGTCTCGCAAGCACCTCTGAAATCCCGTGGCCACTTGCCCGGCGATGGCCTCGATCGCCGGCACCAGCCTTTCCAGGGCGTAGGACCTCGTTTTCTCCGGCTGACTGGAATCCGCAACTATACAGGCCAGGGCGGACGAATCCGCCGGTAGATCGCTGAAGAGTTCCCGCGGCATGGCTCGCCCTCCGAAGGGCCGCTCCCGGAAGGGGAGCCGAAAAAAACCCGCTCGGATGAGCAGTATAGCCCGCCGCGCAGCGCGATGCCACCACGGGGTCCACATAAGGGTTTACGAAAATGGAACAGCCGGAATGACAAGCGAAAGCCAAGAATTTGCTGGCGCTTCCCGGGCGCCCTGTCGCCGAACTATCTTGCGCAGACGGGAGACTCCGCGCCGTTCACCTTGGTTGAAGGTTCCACGCCTGAATGGCAGGGAATGATTGCCCTCGCGCAAGCCAAACTCATTTGGCGCTGCTCACGCTGATTCGTCATCCCATACGGGGCTCGGCGAATCAATAACTGTCCAGTTCTTGTTGGCGATCATCACGCGGAGCGTGATGGCTGCTTTGCAGCTTCTTCTCGCTCGTTCTGGGCTTGTGCGGTCATAGATGGATAATCGGGAAGTAATTTCGGTCACCGTTGCTACGGTCCGGATCCTCCTCGGTTCAGCCACACATCCACGCGCGGCGTGTCCCAGGTATAGGGTTTGGTCACGATGTCCAACCGCCCGTCGCCGTTGACGTCGGCCACGCGGGAATCGTGATTGCCGATGCCGACGGACAACGGCTGCACCTGGAAGTTGCCTTTTCCATCTCCGTACAGAATCCACGCCGTACACTTCTCCTTGGGTCCGGGCGTGTGCATTTCCGCGCAGAAGATGTCCAGATTCCCGTCTGCGTTGATGTCCGCTGCGGCCAGCGTGTGCCCGGAGAGCACGTCGCGGTCGAGCAGGGAGCGACGTTTCCAGGCCTTTGGATCCGTCGGCTCCCCGTGGCACTCGATGAACCACAGCGGCCCGTCGCCGTCGCCCGGCCCCAGGACAATTTGTGCCACCTTGCCCGGCTGGAAATGCCCGGCAACGATGCGCCCCGGATGATCGGCGATCTGGATCGGCTGGAAATCGCTTCCGCCCCGGTGCTTGAACCAGTAGATCCCGGCCAGGAGATCCACCCGGCCGTCGCCATCCACATCGAACGCCGCCATGCCCTCCTGCTTGATGGCTGTCTTGACTTTCGACGTGTCGAGAATCTCGGTCAGCGGCCAGGGGCCGGCGCTGCGCGGGTGGTCGGGAATCTGTGCCATGAACAGCTTCCGCGCGCCTTGGTTCCAGAACATCAGCTGCGGCCGGCCCGTGCCCTGGAAATCGGCGACCAGATGGTCGTGGTGCGCCCTGCCGCCTCCCTGCTTGATGATCCGTTGCTTCCACGGAATCTGCGGATCGAACTTCGGCGCGGGGTTTTCGTACCACCACAGCTCGTCGCTGCTGGCGTCGCCGCCGATGATCAAATCCAAATCACCGTCGCCGTCCACGTCGTGCGGCCAGCCGCCGGCGTCGGGACGCTGTTTGGTGTCGTCGATGACATACTTGTGCCAGCCGGTTTTCGTGTGCCGCAGCCAGATGATGGCCGGCGCTTGGGTCCGTTCGGCAATCACGATGTCCGCCGCGCCGTCCCGGTCGATGTCGAACACCACGCAGGCGGTCTGCTGCTTGCCGCCATTGGGCTCCGGCAGATCGCCGTTGGTGCTGGAGAGATGTTTCCAACTCGGCAGCGGCACGCCGGCCGCCTGGGCCACCGCCGGAAACAGGCTCGTTGCCGGCAACGCAGCCAAGCACAGACCGATCAGCAAAGAGACGTCACGATAGGGATGGCAAATCATGCTTCGATTCTCCTAATCGACACTAGCGTTTCATGGTACTGCGATCAAGAACTCAAGACAACGATCGGCCACGGACTGGCCGCGGCCAACTGTCTGGCTTCCGCCTCCGAAGGCACGAACAGCAGCGCGGCGTCCGCCGGCAAGTCGCCGAGTTCCACGTCGCCCACGTGGCGCCATTCCTGCTCGACGGTCCAGTCGATCCGCTTGCCGCCGGCGGTGCGCGATGCGTCCATCTGAAAGAACGGGCGATCGGCGGCCGGCAGGGCGTCCCACAACGAATCGTCGCCGTATTGAACGGGACGCGCGCCGCGACGCTGCAGCCAGTCGCGACGGATGCAGATCCCGTACGGCTCGAAGTCCCAGCGGCCCAGGTGCGAGCGGTAGGTTCGCAGCCGGTGGATCTGGCTCAAGGGAACGGCCGTCAGGCTGACCACCGGCGTTTCGCCGCGGACGAACTCGCCGCTGGCGATCAAGCGCCCGCTGCGCACGATCCGCCACAAGGCCGCCAACGCGGAGTGATCCGCCCCGGCGCGGTCCAGGATCAAGTCGTCCAGGAACTGGTCCTCGTCTTCGTCCGGCCAGGGCCCCAGTCGCCGCCGCGTGCAGTGCGTCAAGCAAGCCCAGTCGTCCGCCGGCGGGCAGGGGACGATCGGCGCCGGCGTGCCGGGAGTCATGTCGCCTTGCGTCCAGGGAGCAGGCTGACTGTGATCTTGTTCCCCGGCGGCGTTGATCACGTACCAACCCACGCCGCCCGCATCCAATAACTCGCCCGCCAGGTCGCGCGGGACGAGTTCCGGGCCCAAGGCCAGGAAGACGCTGGCCGCCGGAACGCCCGGCCATCGCAAGCGGGCCCGCAGCAGGCGCATCAAATTCCCCTTCGGCCTGACGTACAACGCGATGCTCCGGTCACTCAAGGCCAGGATCGCCCGGTCCGGCACCGGCAGATCGGCCAGTTGGTCGCCTGCGGCAGACGGCCCGTCGACTGCCAACGGTGGCGAGAGCAAGACGCGCAGGGGCGAAGTGTCGAAGCCGCAACGGAGACCCGAAGCGCCAGCGAGAGAGTGCCCGCACATCCCTCCCGCCGGCGGCTCAGGTTTCGCTTGTCCATCGCCGGGGATCGAGGCCCGCACGCGCCGTCCCCAGTCCTTCCAGGAACCGGCTTCGTCGCGATCCACCTCGATGGTCAGCACGGGCAGACCGAACAATCGGCCGCATCGCTGGACGAAACGCTGCGCTGCCGTTTGGCCCGCTGTCACCACCAAATCGCGCCGAGGGTCAAGCCGCGTGCAGGCGGTCCGCAAGACGCCGAACCAGGCTTGGTGGGCTTCGAGTTCTTGCCCCAAGCGCGAACTGACGAGCCCCACGCGGCGGCCGCCGGGCACGCCCTGGGGCCACCACGCGAGCCGGTTTCCCAGCCAGGCAGTCGCTCGCTCGGCGCCGGCGCCCGGCACGCCCGATGTCAGCCGAGCGCCGAACTCCTGCGCCCGCCGGAACGCCGCCGCCGTCGCCATCACCGCCTGCGGAGGCTGCCCCGGAGAGGATTCGATCAACGCGTTCCAGGCGCTGCCGATCTCCGGCAGCAGATCCCCGCCCGGCACGAGCGGCGGCGGTCTCCGGCACAGGTTGCCGGCCGCCGGCCACAACCCGGCCGCGATCAGGGCCTCCCCAAGCGACGCGCCCGACATGCTCACGTGCTCCAGTTCAAGACGACCTTGGCACATTGGCCGCTGTTCATGACCCGGAACCCCTGCTCGAATTCCGTGAACGGGAAGCGGTGTGTGATCACGGGCCGGATGTCCAAGCCGCTTTGGATCATGACGGTCATCTTGTACCACGTTTCGTACATCTCGCGGCCGTAGATTCCCTTGATCGTCAACATGTTGAAGATCACCGTGTTCCAGTCGATCGCCATCTCGCCGGGCGGAATCCCCAGCATGGCGATTTTGCCGCCGTGACACATGTTGGCCAGCAACTCGCGGAAAGCGGCCGAATGGCCGGACATCTCCAGGCCGACATCAAAGCCTTCGACCATGCCCAGCTGTTTCTGGGCGTCGGCCAGTCGTTGCGTCCGCGCGTCGATCGCCAGCGTCGCGCCCATCTTCCTGGCGAGTTCCAGCCGGTAGGGATTCACATCCGTGACGACGACGTACCGGCAGCCGGCCTGGCGGACGACCGCGATCGCCATCAAGCCAATCGGTCCCGCGCCGGTGATCAGCACGTCCTCGCCCAGCACCGGAAACGAGAGCGCAGTGTGGACGGCGTTGCCGAAGGGATCGAAAATCGCCGCCACATCGTGCTCGACGCACTCGTGCAGCGGCCAGACGTTGGTCATGGGCAAGGAGAGGTACTCGGCAAACGCGCCCGGCCGGTTCACGCCGATGCCCTTGGTATGGGCGCACAAGTGCCGGCGTCCGGCCAGGCAATTGCGGCAACGGCCGCACACCACGTGTCCTTCCCCGCTGACGATGTTGCCGCGAAAGAAGTCGGTGACGTTCGAGCCCACGTCGACGATCTCGCCCACGAATTCGTGTCCCACGACCAGCGGCACGGGAATCGTCTTCTGCGCCCAGGCGTCCCAGTTGTAGATGTGCAAGTCGGTGCCGCAAATGCCCGTCCGGTACACTTTGATCAACACGTCGTTGATCCCGATCTTCGGCTCCGGCACATCCTCCAGCCACAACCCCCGCTCGGACTTGCTCTTGACCAGTGCTTTCATCGCTCGACTCCTCCCTCTCTGCCACTCAGGCCGACCCGGATTTCCATGAACATCGGCGTTCAGGACGCCGTCGTCAAGCGGTCTGAATGGGTCATTCAGTTGGAGAACCTCGTTCGCCGGGTTGCTGGGCAACACGGCGACGGAGACAATAGAGTGAGGCCGACTGCCGCGTTGGGACGCCGGCCAGATTCCGCTTGAGGAGGACGCGTCATGCCTTGTCCGTTTCCCGGGATGGATCCGTTCCTTGAAATGCCGCCGTTTTGGGGCGATTTCGCACCGACGCTGCTTGCCGAAATCCGAAACGCTTTGTTGCCGAGGCTGCTTCCGCGCTACGATGTGCGCATCGAAGAGTGCCTCGTTGTGACCCAGGAGGATGTGCGTCTCCATCGGGTACTGCCCGACGTGACAATCAGTACGACCGAACACTGGCGGCCTGAGGCGAAAGGCGCAGTGGCCGTGGCCGAACCGACTACGGTCGAACTGGACTATCCGGAGATCGAACCCCACACGCAACGGCATCTGCGGCTCATTCACCGACCTACGGGATTCACGACGAGGTTCGCGACAAGGCTGTGGGCCGGCGCCTGGCGTCCACGGTTACTACCGTGCGGCAGCCGAATTCGGCTCCGGCAACTGGGCGCCGACCTCCTCGCGCCACGCGGCGAGTCGTCGCTGCAGCGTCCGAGCTTTTTCCGCTTGTTTCTCCGCCAGGTTTTCGCTCTCCGCGAGATCGTTTCGCAGGTTGAACAGTTCCGCTCGTCCGTCCTCGAAGTACTCCAGCAGTTTCCAGTCGCCATCAAGTCATGGTTGTGCCTCGCCCACGAATGGCCTGAAGGTTGGTCATCACGGTCGCGTCCGGCATTGAGGGGGACCGCATCCACTTGCGCACCTTCCGGTCCGCCTGCGAGGCGATGAGCAACGTCAGGAAGACCGGGATCGTCAGCGCCGCCCTGGCCAACACGCGCCAGTGCAGGACCCGCAGCAACTTGAACACCACGCCGGCCACGTGCAGTGGGCTGTGGAACCGCAAGTCAATCCGCTTGCGCAGGTTCGCGATATGCTGGGATGAGTATTCGTCGCTGTAGACGAAGCCGTCGGCGTCAATGTGGTAGCCCGGTGTCCGTTCGATCAATTCGCCCAGGCCGGAATGCGGCTCGTGGCGCAATCGGGAGACGTGGATCAGATCCGCGCCGATCGAACGGGCGAACGTCGCGGTCGAGAGCATCTGCTCCTCCGTCTCGCCGATATTGCCCACGATGAAATACGCGTTGATGATCATCTTGGACTTGCGGAGCACCTCGAACCGCTGGCGGACCAGTTCGGTATTGAAACCCTTGCCCATCGACTTGAGGGTTGCGTCCTGCGTCGACTCGACTCCGATCAACATGGCGAGGAACCCGGCCTGCTCCATTTTGCGGATGATATCTGGGCGTTTGGCAATCTCCAGTCGGGCGTTGACGATATAGTGCTTGCGAATCCCCTTCGCGATCAGCAGATCGCAGAGTTCGGCGACCCGGTCCGGCTGGTGCGTGAACACGTCGTCAACGAAAAAAATCAGCTCGGCGTCGATTTGTTCGATTTCAGAGACGATCGACTCAACGGAACGCGGCGTCCAGCACCGCTTCACGCCCCACGGGTTAACCGCAAAACTGCAGAACTTACAATTGAACGGACATCCCCGCGACCCGGCGACTTTGTCGATCGTGATCCCCGTGTTCACGCCCTTGCTGGTCAGGTAGTACGGCCGCCGGCGCAAATCGCGAGCGGGCATCAGATTGTCGTCCAGCGGCTCATTGTCTCGCGGCGGATTGTGCAGCAGTCGGCCGTCGTTCCCGTGGTACTGCAGCCCCGCGACACTCGACCACGCACGCCCCTCGGCGATCTCGACAATCGCCCGCTCTCCATCGCCGCAGACCACGGCGTCCACGTTCGGGCACGCCTCCAGCCAGTAACGCGGATTCTCCGTCGCGACCCGCCCGCCTAAAATGGTCAATACCCCCGGCGGCAACGCGTTAATATCATCGCGGATCAGCTCGAGGTCGGTCCTCCAGTTGATGGAATAGCAGACCAGGTCGGTATCCGGCCTGAGGAACGGCTGCGTGCTGGGCGTGCGTTCATGCCGAAAGTTGACCAGGTCCATTCGTTCGGCGTACGGGCGCAGCGCGGCGGCGATGTACTCCAGGCCCAACGGTGGGAAGGCCGTCCTCGAACTACGCGTCCGTCGATAGGGAAACACGCACAGGACGTGGCGATACATACTCTGATCTCGAATTCATCGCGCAGAGACGTGGCTGCAAAAAGACGCGAAGGGACGACCACCACCAGGACGCGGGCGGGACGCAATTGTCGTTATTTGGCCAAACCGAAACAAGCCCAATTTATAACGGATCGGGGAGGTAGCGATCGTTGCCCCCCGGACAACGCATCTCCGGTCTGCTTTCGGCGTGAGTCTTGTGGTTGTCGCCGGTCAGCGGGAAGGCCGCTGGCGCCATGCGAAGGTCACGCCGGCAATGGTTTCGATGAATCCACCGCCCAAGGCCAGCGCCGGAGTCGAGAAACCGGCATGCACGCGCCCAGCGAGCACCTGCTGGAGGATGGCCAGCGAGGTTTTCACGGTGAGCGCATAGCCGTTTGGTGTTTCCAGGGTGGCTTCGGCGGTCCGACCCGCCTCGTCCGTCGCGCGTCCCCAAAACTCGGTGCGGCCGCGGGTCAGTTCCGCCTCGCTGGGCCCGCGGATTCGCCGGTCAATCCAACGCTGTCCCAGGGACTGCACGGCGCCGATGCCCGCCAGCGGGGCCAGAAAGCGGAAACGGCGCAGTAAACTCAGTTGCCGGGCTGGGACGGCGGCGTAAACCTCGATGTTCGGAATCCCCGTCGTATGAAACGCCGAGGCGACGTCGCCCCAGGGGATCGTCATGGCCCGCCGTGGTCCACGGGGGAAGGGGATTTCCTGGATCTTCCACGCCGCCGGCACGCGCACGATCCGGCCGTCTTGGCGAACGCGGCCGCCGCGGCCGATGTTCTCCCAAATCGTGGCCGCCGTGCCGTGGCTGACGGACGACGTGCCACCGAAAGCCAATTCCAGTCGGACGGCTTGAGGCAGGGCTTCGGACAACCGGGCCGCCAGGCAATCACTGGGCACCACGTCCATCCCTACCGCGGGGAGGATCGCGATTGCTGAGGCCAGCGCCCGATCGTGCCGGCCCTTGGCCGACTCGATCACCTCGATCTCGCCGGTGATGTCCAAGTAATGGACGCCGGCGGCCAGACACGCTTCCATCATCGGCTCGGCCGTCGCACTGAAGGGGCCGGCACAGTGCAAGACGGCAGCCGTCCCCTCCAAGGCGGCAGCGATCTTCGCCCCGTTGTCGAGGCCGAAAACGCGCCAATCGCACCGGAGTTCTGCCGCCAGCGGCTCGATCTTGGCCGCGTCGCGGCCCGCCAGCACGGGTTGCAACCCGCGTGCGGTGGCCTCGCGCGCGATCAGCCGCCCCGTATAGCCGCTGGCGCCGTACAGCACCCATTTCTGCGCAGGATCGTTTGCCAACTCGAATCTGCCTCCAGATGGACGAGCTTCGGGGGTTGCTGTTGTTTCGTCAAGCAGCGGATAGAATACCATGCCGTCAAGGGCTCGCCACCCGCAGTTGACACCGGACCGAAAATGGCTTCTGTTGACAAGTAGTAATTCGTATCGCGCAATCCGAATCCCGTACCCCGTACCCCGAATCCCGCATCCCGCATCCCGTATCCCGCAACCCGCACTCACCTTGGAGGTTCCCTTGCCATGAGACATCGCATCGCTGTCGCCTTACTGTTGGGCATCGCCACTTCTTGCCTCGGCTCAACCGCTTCACGGGCTGCCGGCGCCGATCAGGCGTCATCGGCTCCCGCCAAGAAGAAGATCGTCTTCCTGCCCGGCCGGCAGAGCCACGGGTGGAGCGCGCATGCTTACCCGGCCGAGTGCAAACTGCTGGCCGACATCATCAACAAGAACGTGCCCGGTGCGCAGGCCGTGGTGGTCGAAGGCGGCTGGCCGAAGGACCTGTCGGTGCTGGACGGCGCCGCCGCG
This sequence comes from uncultured Pirellulaceae bacterium, assembly GCA_964486845.1. Taxonomy (GTDB): domain Bacteria; phylum Planctomycetota; class Planctomycetia; order Pirellulales; family Pirellulaceae; genus Anammoximicrobium. Next base: position 25,922 of record CAZAQY010000054.1, on the reverse strand, counting down.
ATTGTGATCGCCTGCGACGGCAACAGCCTGCTGGGTCCGGAGGACAACTACAAGGCGCTGGACTCGATCGCCAAGCGCGGTGTGGGTATCGCCTATATCCACTACGCGCTCGATCCCGGCACCCAGTATGGGAAATACCTGCTGGACTGGCTCGGCGGGTACTACGAGCAGCATTGGTCGGTCAATCCGTCGTGGAAGGCCGAATTCAAGCAACTGCCCGATCATCCCATCACGCGCGGCGTGCGGCCGTTCGCGATCCACGACGAATGGTACTACCACATGCGGTTTCGCGAGGGCATGCAAGGCGTGGCGCCCATCCTGAGCGCCGTGCCGCCGGAGCGGACTCGCCAGGGGCGCGACGGACCGCACAGCGGCAACCCGACCGTGCGGTCCCGCGCCGGGATGGCCGAGCACGTGGCGTGGGCCTACGAACGTTCGGACGGCGGCCGCGGCTTCGGCTTCACCGGCGGACACGACCACTGGAATTACGCCCACGACGGATTCCGCCAGGTCTTGCTGAACGCGATTTGCTGGGTTGCCAAGATCGATGTTCCGGCCGGGGGCGTGCCGTCCCCGCGTCCCACGGCCGCAGAGATGGAAGCCAACCTGGGCGGCAATCCGCCGGGCGGTTGGACCAGCGAACAGACGCAGAGAATTATCGACGAGATCAACAAGTAGTTCAAGGAACAGAATCCCCACGGATGGCATGGCGATACCACGGATGAAGACCAAGACTCTTTTCTTGTCCGTGGTAAGGCAACAGCACATCATGGGCCAGGTCCGTCGCGGCGATTTTCAGATCCATCGCGCCGATGCGCACGCGCTGTCTTCGTAGCCGCTTGAAGTGCGCAGCGGCTGCGCCGTCAAATGGAACGATGTCCCAACGAGCAAAACTTCACCCCAGCGGCAGCTTCACGACGCGGCCGCCGTCGGCGGTCGAGCGGTCGATGGCCAGGCACAATTCATGGGTGCGGTAGGCGTCGGCCACGTTGCAGTGCGACTCGCGGTCTTGCAGGATGCAGTCCACGAAGTGGTTGATCTCGGCATCGAAGGGGTGATGATGCACGTCGCCCGAATCGGGCATGATCGTGGGCATCGTGGCCCAACTCTTTTGGCCTGGGAACAGTTTCTTGGACCAGATCCGGTTGTCCCGCAGCGAGCCTTGCGTGCCGATGATGTCGATGTTGAAGGCGTAGGGGATGTCGGCGTCCAGCAGGCACGACGATTTGGCAATCGTGCCGTCGTCCAACTTCATCGTGGCCACGACGTTGGCGTCGTATTCGTACAAGCCCTTTTTGTTGTTCGACATGGCCGATACCTCGACGACTTCGCGGCCGGACAGGAATCGCAGGGCGTCCAGTCCATGGCAGCCGGCCAGCAGTGTGGCGCTGCCGCCTGTCTGGATGGTGTGCGCCCATTCCCAGCCGCTGTACCATGTGCCGATGCCGTGCCAGTAATCCACCTCGATGTACAGCAGTTCGCCGATCGCGCCGGCGGCCAGCAACGACCGCAGCGATTCCAGCAGCGGGTTCCAGCGGAGCACGAAGCTGACGATGCTCTTAACGCCCGCTTTCGCGACGGCGTCCCGCAGCGCCCGGTTCTCGTCCATCGTAATGGCCATCGGCTTCTCGACCAGGAGATGCTTGCCGGCCCGGGCCGCCGCGATGCCCTGCGGCGTATGTACCTGGTTCGGACCGCTCACGTTGACGATGTCCACACGCGGGTCGGCCAGCACTTCGTCAAAGTTGTCCCGCGCGGGGCAGTCGAGTCCGTGCTTGTCGATCAGCCGCTGGGCGCTCTCCCGGCGGCGGCTGCTGACAGAAACGATCTGCACGTGCGGATTGCGCAGCCAGCTGGCCGCGTGCGCATCGGCCACGTCGCCGGCGCCGTGAATGGCCACCCCCAGTTTCTTGTCCATCGCGATCTCCTTGCCAAGCGGTGTTCCGGAACTGCGGTCTTGCAATTGGCCAATTATCTTAACAGTTTCGCGGCGTCAAGTCAGGAATGCTGGCGTTCTTCACGCAACGGGCCAAGATCCAGGAATTGCTGACTCCATTGCGGGACCGCGATCCGGCCAACACGCCGGTCGCGATTGTCTGCGACGTGAGCTATCCCGGCGAGAAGGTGATCCGAGGCCAATTGGGCACCTTTGCCGACGTGGCGGCGAAGAAGAAGCTGCCGCTACTGTGCCTGTTGTACGCCGGTGATGGTCTGGGCGCCGGTGAGCGGTGAGCGGTGAGCGGTGACCGGTGATCGGTGATCGGTGATTGAGTATTTGCTGGAGGGCGGCGGTGGTCTGGACGCCGTGACGAATGCGGGATAGGCTGGCGTCTGGCGCGATCGACAGCACGAATCCATTATCACCGATTACCGATTGCCGATTGCCGTTCACCGATCTGGGAGATGACATCGCATGACTCGGAAAATACCCATTTTGTCGCGCAGGCTTTCGGCGTGGAAGTGCCTGCTGGCTCTGACGGTCGCCCCGGCGGCATCGTTGGCCGTCGCGGCGGACAGGCCTGTGCTTCGCCTGGCCACGACGATCAGCGTCGTGGACTCCGGCTTGGCCGCAAGCATCTTGCCGGATTTCGAGCGTCAGAACGCTTGCCGCGTGGATGTGATCGCGGCCGGCACTGGCCAGGCCTTGGCGATCGCCGGGCGCGGCGACGTTGATGTGGTGATCGTCCACGCGCGGAAGCAGGAAGAGGCGTTCCTGGCGGCCGGCCATGCCAAGCAACGCTTCGAGTTCATGTACAACGACTTCGTCCTGGTGGGGCCGCCGGAGGATCCGGCGCGAGCCGGCGGGGGCCAGTCGGCTGCGGATGCGTTCCGAGCGATCGCCGCCGCCCGCGCGACGTTCTTCAGCCGCGGCGACAAGAGCGGAACCCACTCCAAGGAACTCGCGATTTGGGCGGCCGCCGGGCTGGCGCCGAACAAGGACGCCGGATGGTACCAGTCGCTGGGCCAAGGGACCGGCGAAGTGTTGCGGGCTGCGAACGAGAAAGGGGCATATACGCTCACCGATCGCGGCACCTGGCTGGCGACTCGGGCCAAGCTGACCCATCTTCGGATTGTCTTTGGGGGCGAGCATCCGCGGGCCAACAAGGACCGGGAATTGATCAACCGCTATGCCGTGATCCCCGTCGATCCCGCGGCTCACCCCGGTGTCAACGCGGCGCTGGCCGAGCGGTTCGCGGCCTGGTTGCGGTCGCCGGAGATCCAGAAGAGCATTGCACAGTTCGGCGTCAGCCGGTTCGATCAGCCGTTGTTCTACCCGTCCGCCCGTTGACCGGCGCTGCACGGCTCAGAGAGCCATGCTACAGATCGTCACCGCCTCGGAGCGTGCGGGCTACTTTGTTGGGAAAACACGCGATGGACGAAATCGTCCGCGGGCTGGTGCGCGCCGCGAATTTGATCTGCACCGCTGATCCGGCGGTCCTGGAGATCGTCTGGCTGTCCTTGTTTGTAAGCGGGCTGGCGTTGGCGATCAGCACGGTGATCGGCGTGCCTGCCGGCGCCGCGCTGGGCCTGTGGTCGCGGATTCGGGTTCGCGGCCTGATCACGGTGCTGCTGTACACCGGCATGGGCCTGCCACCGGTCGTCGTCGGCCTGGCGGTGTATCTGCTGTTGTCCCGCAGCGGACCGCTCGGTTTTTTGGGCTGGCTGTTCACGCCCAGCGCGATGGTCCTCGCCCAGTTCGTCATCGCGCTGCCGGTCGTCGCGGGCCTGACGATGATCGCCGTGCAAAGCGTCGAGCCGGGGGTACGGCTTCAGGTGCGGGCCCTCGGTGCCACGCGCTGGCAGGAGTTGGTGGCGGTGCTGCGCGAGGCGCGGGTCGGCGTGATGGCCTCGGTCGTGGCGGCCTTCGGGTCGATCATCTCCGAGGTGGGTGCCGTGATGCTCGCCGGCGGCAACATCGAAGGCCGCACGCGCGTGCTGACGACCGCCATCGTGCTGGGCACGCGGATGGGTGAATTCGACTTGGCGCTGGCCTTGGGCATCATTTTGCTGTTGTTGGCCTTCCTCGCCAACGCGGTCCTGTTCTGGCTCCAGCAGCGTGCCGAGGGCTGACCGAGATGGACGCACTCTTGTACCTCCTGGATGGTCTCCGGAAATCCTACGGCGGCCCTGCTGTGCTCGATCTGGACCATCTGGAAGTCCAAGCTGGCGAAGTGCTGGCCTTGGTGGGTCCCAGCGGGGCCGGCAAGTCGACGCTGCTGCGGCTGCTGAACTTTCTGGAGCCGCCCACGGCGGGGAGCATCGTTTACCACGGCCGCACCTTTCGCGACCATCGCGTGCCGATCGCCGTCCGCCGCGAGATCACGACCGTGTTCCAGCGACCTGCCTTGCTGCGAGGCAGCGTCCGCCGCAACGTCGCCTACGGACTGCGGCTGCGAGGTCAACGGGACGATCGACGGGTGGAGCAGATGTTGGCGCAAGTGGGGCTAGGCGACCGTGCGAAAGCCCATGCCCAACGGTTATCGGGCGGCGAGATGCAGCGCGTAGCACTGGCGCGAGCGCTGGTCGTCGAGCCCACCGTATTGCTGTTGGACGAGCCGACCGCCAATTTGGATCCCTACAACGTGGGTCTGATCGAAGATATCGTGCGCCGGCAGAACCGCGAGCAGGGCACGACGGTGGTTCTGGTCACACACAACGTGTTCCAAGCCCGGCGACTGGCCACGCGGGTCGGGCTGATGCTGTCCGGCCGGTTGATCGAAATCGGACCGGCGCCGCAGTTCTTTGAGTCGCCCTCCGATCCCCGTACGGCCGCCTTCGTGCGAGGCGAAATGGTCTATTGAAGAGTGGCAGGTGGCCGTAATCAAAGTTGACCTCTCGCTCCGCGAGAGGCCGGCCGATCATCTCGCGGAGCGAGATGGCTACGATAAGACTATAGCTGCCGATCGTTTCCCCGCCCGCCACGTCGCGTTGTCCACGCTTCTAATTCGGCCGTTCACCGGCGACCAGCTCTTGCTCCCACTGGTCCATCAGCGGCCATTCGGCGGCGCAGGTGCCGAAGTCGGCCATGTGCTGATAGTGCTGCAGGCGGGCGATGACGGCCTCCAGCAGCCGGTCGTCCTTGCGGAAGTATGGGCCGTGACCGGGCAGCAGCCATTGCACGTCGCTCGCGCGGATTCGTTCCAGCGACTGGACAAAGGCCGGCAGGTCGCTGCCATGATGCGCGTCGATCGCGCCCACGCAGCCGTCCCGGTACACGTTGTCGCCGCTGAACAGCAAGTCGCCCAGGCGAAAGCAAAGTTGGCAGTTGGTGTGTCCCGGCGTCTGCCACACCTCCAATTCCAGACCGCCTCCGATGCTGTGACTATCTGTAGCATGGCTCGCTGAGCCGTGTCATTTTGCTCGAAATCCCGCGAAGACCAGCACGGCTCGGAGAACCATGCTACGGGAAATCGCCGAGCGTCCTTTGGCTACGATGCCCGTCGCGTTTCCTTGGCGAAGATCTGGCAAACGCCTTCGTGGTCAAAAAGCGTTGGAACGCCGCCGGCCGCGACAAACACCGCCACGCCATCCCGAAGGACCAGGGCATCGGGATGGTCGACCTGGAAGCGGTCACCGCTGACCAACTCCACCGTGAAAGGGCGAAAGGGGGCTCGCCGCTGAAAAGCCCGCAGCGTCCGCTCGAAGTTCATGGGGGTCATGGGTACGGTCTGCCTAGGTTCGTCGATTGCGGGAGATCCGCGGCTCGCACCGCAGACGATACACGTCACGATAGCAAAGCCCCCCTGCCCCGTCAACCAAACGGGCGCCCGGTGTCTGGCCGGAAGTCCTGGCGGCAGGGGCGTAGCCGGATTTGCCAGAATTCTGGGCGAACGAACATTTTTCGAATTTTGGTGACTTCGGCTACGTGCCGGCAATCCCGGCCAGACGGGGCGACTGCGGTGCTCACGCCGCTGGTTTCGGGAAGAGCAGCACCTTCGTTCGCAAGGCGGCAAGCATGGGCTCATCGCCGTCGCTTCGGCGCGGGGCCTTTGGCCGCGCGGTCCGCCAGGAGTTGCAGGGCCGAATCGAGTGTGACGCTTTCCACGGAGACGCCCTTGGGCAAGGAAGCGTTGGTTTGGCCGTCGGTGACGTAGGGGCCGTAGCGGCCGTCGAGCAGGCGCACCGACTGGCCGGTGATGGGCGAGACGTCGAAGACCTTGAGCGGCTCTTTGGGCGCGCTGCTGCGGCGGCCCCGGCCGGCTTTGGGCTGAGCCAGCAGCGCCAGGGCCTGCTCCAAGCTGATGTCCAGAGGCGTCAGCTCCTCCGGTAGCGAACGGGTCTCCTCGCCGCACTTGACGAACGGACCGAACCGGCCGTTGTGAGCCACCACCGGATGACCGTTCTCCGGGTGCGGGCCCAAGGTGCGGGGCAGGGACAGCAGCTTGAGGGCCGTCTCGACGTCGACTTCTTCGGCCGGCATGCCCTTGGGCAGCGAGGCGTTCTTCTTCTCCTTGTCGTCAGCGGCCCCCAGTTGCACGTAGGGCCCGAAACGCCCGGTCTTCAAGTACACGGGCTTGCCCGTCTCGGGACAGTGTCCCAACGGTTCGTCCTCGCGCTGGCCGCGGGCCAGCATTTCCAGCGCCGCCTCCAAGGTCAACTCGTCGGGCGGCGTGTTGTGCGGGATGCTGGCCCGGCGTTGGCCTTGTTCCAGGAACGGGCCGAATTTTCCCACGCGGACGAAGACTTCGTCCTGATGCTCGCCGGAGGAGGGCTTGCCCAGCGAAAACCGGCTGACCTCCCGCGCGTCCACCTGCTTGATCTTGTCCTGCACCAACTGCTTCAGGCCGGGACGATCGTTTCCCAGGAAGAACTCGCGCAGGTAGTCCCGATGCTGGACCTCGTGACGGCTGATGGCGTCCAAGTACTCCTCCATCTCCGCCGTGAACTCGTAGTCGACGAGGCTGCCCAGGTGCTGTTCCAACAGCCGCATCACGGAGAAGGCCGTCCAGGAGGGGACGAGCGCGTTGCCTTTCTTGAAGACGTACTCGCGGGCCTGGATGGTGTCGATGATCGAAGCATAGGTGCTGGGGCGGCCGATGCCCATGTCTTCCAGGGCTTGAGTCAGCGAGGCTTCGCTGTACCGCGGCGGCGGCTGGGTCACGTGACTCTTGCCTTCCAGGTCACGACACGCGACCGACTGGCCGCGATGGACCTGCGGCAGCAGCGTTTCCTTGTCGGCCAGTTCCGCCTGCGGGTCGTCGGAGCCCTCGACGTACGCGCGGAGGAAGCCCGGAAAGTCGATCGTCTTGCCGCTGACCTGAAACACGGCCTCGCCGCCCTCGATCACGATCGTGATCCGCCGCCCGCGGGCGTCGGACATCTGGCTGGCGATCGTCCGCTTCCATATCATCTCGAACAGGCGGAACTGATCCTGGTCCAGCTCGCCGCGCACCGATTCCGGCAAGCGGAAAGGATGGCCGGCCGGCCGGATGGCCTCGTGCGCCTCTTGGGCGTTCTTGACCTTGGAGGCATACACGCGCGGTGTGTCCGGCAGGAACCCCGGACCGTACTCCGAGCAGACCAGATCGCGGGCCGCCTGCACGGCCACCTGGGCCAGGGTGGTCGAATCGGTGCGCATGTAGGTGATGTAGCCGTTTTCGTACAGGTTCTGGGCTAGGCTCATGGTCTTCCGCGCCGTGAAGCCCAATTTGCGGTTGGCCTCCTGCTGCATGGTGCTGGTCGTAAACGGCGGCGAGGGCCGACTGGTGTAGGGCCGGTCTTCCAGGGCCGTGACCCGAAATTCGGCGGTCTGCAATCGTCCGGCCAACTCCCTGGCCTGGGCCTCGCTGAGCAACAGCAGGTTGGGGTCCTTGAGCTGGCCGCTCTTGGGGTCGAAATCCTTCCCGGCGGGAAGGCGGCGGCCGCCGGCGGAGATCAGCGCCGCTTCGAACTCGGACCCATCGGCCGCTGCGAACGTGGCCAGCAAGTCCCAGTAGCTGGCGGAGACGAAAGCCTGCCGCTCCCGCTCGCGCTGCACGATCAGCCGCACCGCGACGCTCTGGACCCGGCCCGCTGACAGTCGCGGCCCGATCTTCCGCCACAGCAACGGCGACACTTCGTAACCGTACAGCCGATCCAAAATGCGGCGGGTCTCTTGGGCTTTGACCAACCCCTCGTCGATCGTGCGGGGGCTTTGCAGCGCTTCCCGGATGGCCTCTTCCGTGATCTCGTGAAACACCAGTCGATGCACGGGCACCTTGGGCTTGAGCACTTCGCACAGGTGCCAGCTGATGGCCTCGCCCTCGCGGTCCTCATCGGTCGCCAGATACAAATCCTTGGCCTCTTTCAGCGCGGCACGAAGCTTGGTGACCTGCTTCTTTTTGCCCGATGGGATCACGTAAACGGGCGTAAAGCCCTGTTCGACATTCACGCCCAAGTAGGCCCATTCCTCGTCTTTGAATTCATCGGGCACTTCCTTGGCGCCCTGCGGCAAATCGCGAATGTGGCCAATGCTGGCTTCGACCGCAAAATCGCTGCCCAGGAACTTGCTGATCGTCCGCGCTTTGGCAGGCGACTCGACGATCACCAACGATTTTCCGCTTCTGGCAGCCGCTTTTTTGCCCATGTTTGTTCAACCAACTTTCATCCAGATTGCATAGGTTTGCCAGTTTATCTATTCTCTGACTCGCAACGCAGCGCCGTCCGTTTCCGGAGCGACGAACCGCAGCGGAACGACGCCGAGAATGCTTTTTGGGATTGTATTTACGTCAAATGGCGCTACAATCTTCGGCTTATTCGGACAGAGTCTGTGCCGCAAAGCAGGCACCCCATTAACATTACTTACGCAAGCCTGTCAAGGGAGGTTGAGGTTATGGACCTCGGTCCCGATGGGCTGCGTGAATGGAGCAGGGACACTCTTTTTTTGCAAGCCCAATGCTCTTGCTTCCACGCCGATGGCGTCTCGGTTCAGCACCTTTGGTCGCGGCAGCAGGACCTGTTCCAGTATTTGAGGAAGTTCGAGCATGTCTAGTCCGCTGAGCTATTTCCGGCGAAACCAAAAACTGTTGCTGGCCGTCTTTGGCGTATTAATCATGCTCACCTTCGTCGTGGGCGACTACATTGTCAGGAACCAACCGGGTGCAGGGGGGGCGGCTCCGGAAAAGACCGTGGTGACATGGAAACACGGCAAGCTTGATGACCGCGATTTGCGGGCGATGCGAGAGGCGCATAACTTGGTCGTCCGCTTTCTGGATCTTCTCGTCCAAAAGACGATCGAGGCCAAGGGCCAGCCCAAGGGCCTGGGTGTCACCGTGATCGGTGGCCGAGTCATCGACCCGGGTATCCCCCGCTCTTACGCCGAAGAGGACCTGGTCCAGACGATGATCCTGGCGCGAAAGGCGGAAGAGTTGGGTGTGCGGATCAGCGATGCGGCAATTCTGGAATTCCTGGATACGCTGAGTGACGACGTGATTCCCCGGAACCAGTTTGGGGTGATGCTGAGGGATGCCACGCAAGGCCGGTTCGGCCAGGCGCAGTTGTTCGAGCAACTCCGCACCGAGTTGCTGGCCCAGCACATGCGCATGATGGCCGGGAGCGGAGTGTTCGCCATGTCGCCCGGCCTGGCCTGGGACGCTTTCAACCGGTTGAACCGACGGGTAAAAACAGAGTTGCTGCCGTTGCCCATCGAGGATTTCAAGAGCAGAGTCACAGCCCAGCCCACGGAGGAGGAGATTTCGGCGCTGTATGAAGAAGGCAAGTCGCGATATCCGTCGCCCGATCTTCCCGATCCGGGCTTCAAACGCCGCCGCCAAATCGCGTTCCAGTACTTGAAGGCGGATTTTGAGAACTACCTGCAGCAGGAGATGGCGGCGGCCACCAAGGAGCAAGTCGAGGAGTACTACGAGAAGAACAAGGTCGACTTTAAGGTGACGGAGTCGCCGCCGGCCGAAGAGAAGAAACCCGCTGCTGAACCGGCAGCGGACGACGCAGCGGCGAAGCAATCCGCGGCCGAGTTGGAGAAGCTGGAGCCCAAACCCGCCGAGGCCAAACCAGAAGAGGGCAAACCGGCCGAACCTAAACCGGTGGAAATGAAGCCGGAGCCGGCCAAGCCGGCGGATGCACCTGAAACGGAATCGGCCAAGACGCCCGATCCGGCTGCGAAGGAAGTGGAGTTGGATCTAGATGCGCCCGCCCCAGAAGCTCCCTCAGCCAAGGAGGGCCAATCCAAGCAGTCTCAGCATTCGACCCCGCGGCGGCGTGCCGAGACGGTATTCGTGAGCTTCAACGCCGCGGAGGCCGCCAAGGAACAAGAGGCCGCAGAAGAGGCGAAGCCCGCCGCCAAACAGGAAACGGCAAAGGAAGAAGCAAAACCCGCCGCCAAGGAAGAAACGCCGAAGGAAGAAGCGAAGCCCGTCGCGCCGCCTGAGGCCATGCCCTCGGAACCCGCTTCGGCCAAAGCGGAAGAGAAAAAAGACGAGGCGCAGGAGTCGCCGGCCAAGTACAAGCCACTGGCCGAGGTCGAGCAGGAGATCCGCCGCAATCTGGCTCGTGCTCCCGCCCAAGACAAGGTGACCGCGGCGTTGAATAGCGCTCGCACCGAACTTCGCAAGTACTTCCAAACCCATGCCTCCTGGCGGGCGAGGTCGAAGACCGAGCCGAATCTCCCAGAACCAACGCCGCCGGACGTGAAACAACTGGCCGAGAAGCACGGGTTGATCGGCGGCGAGACTCCGCTGGTCGACGAACTGCAGATCGGCGACTACGAACTTGGCAAGGCGTTTGACTTCAGTTTCGAGGGCAACCAATTCCGCCGCAAATCGTTTGCCGAGATTGCCTATAACGGCCGGTTACCCCTGTACCAGCCCGATCAAATCCGCTCGTTCGAAGTCGATGTGGAATTCCTCTATTGGAAGACCAAGGAGGCGGAGCCGTTCGTCCCGGCCCTGCCGGACATCCGCGACGAAGTCGTGGAGGCGTGGAAGAGCAAGGAGGCGTTCCAGAGGGCGAAAGCCGAAGCGGAGAAACTGGCCCGGGCGGCCAAGGGCGACAAGCCGTTGAAGGAGTCGCTGGACGCAACGCTGGCCAAGAACGTCCTGGAGCCGCCGGAGTTCACCTGGCTCACCCGCGGCGCGATGCCGATGGGATCGGGCGCTCCCATGCTGAACGTTGTGGAAGGAGTGGAACACGCCGGCCAGGACTTCATGAAAGCCGTGTTCGCGCTCAGGCCGGGCGAGGTCGGAGTGGCCGTCAATACGCCTCAGACGGTTGCTTATGTCATCCGCCTGGTATCCGAATCCCCCCAGGAAGAGCAGCGCCGAACGCAATTTGTGGAAGGCGGCTTGACCGGCGACATGGGATTCCTGGCACGAGTCGAACTGCAGGGCTTTCTGAACCAGTGGCACCGTGACCTGGAAAAGGAAATGCAGGTAAAATGGCACCGGCCGCCGGAGGCCCCCCAGGGAATCGAATGAGAACGCCGGTTTCTTGAAGGAACCGGCAGGTGACTCGACATCCGCACGTACAACGGCCATAATAAACAAGACGTGAGCCGTTCAGATTTTGTGGGCCAAAGCCCATTTGTCCAGCTGTCGCTGTCGTGAGAGCTGGAAGCGGTGTCTTGCGTCTGGCTGGCTTCGAGTTCGATTTCCAGCCTGCCGAGCGCGTCCGCTCTGTAGACAGCGCCATTTGAAACGGGTGACTGCGATGCGACACGCCCTTCTTCTCGCGGGTATTGGCTTCTGTTTGGTCGCGCTGTCCGGTTGCGGCGGAGGCGATTCGAAATCGTCTCCGGCGGTGGCCGACGGCGCGGCTCCTTCCGCCGCACCGGGCATGCCTCCGGGCGGTCCTGCGCCGGGGATGCCGGCGGGTTCGGGCAGCGCTGCCGGTCCCCAAGGATCGGACAGCAGCGCCGCAGGCTCAGCAAGTCCCGGTCCTCATGACGAACAGGGCCCAGGAGGCGTTGCCCCTCCCGGCGCGCCAGGATCGCTTAGCTCCGCCCCCGACGGATCGGTGCCGGCCGGTCCGGGAGTCCCCGCGGACGGCAGTTCCTCCGCGGGCTCGGCTGGCATGCCGTCCGGTTATCCGGGCATGCCGGCGGAGGGCAGTGCCACCGGAGCACCAGCGGGCGTGCCGGCGGATTATCCGGGAATGGTTCCGGAGGGCAGTTCCACTGGGGTCCCGGCGGGCGTGCCGGCGAATTATCCGGGAGGGTCTGCAACTGGCTTGATCCCGCCCGCAGGCAGTGGCAGTTCCGCGGACGGAGTTGGCCCACCGAATCCTGACGCCGCGGGCGGCTATCCCGGCGCAGGGGATGCTCAAGCACAACAGCCGCCCAAGCCTCTGACATTTGCGGACAAGGCCGGGATCGCGTTTCAGCAGGGGCGTGAGAAGGACGGCCTTCAGTACGTGTACGCGCATGCCCTGACGGGCGATGACGCCGTAGCCAAAGAAGTGCTGGGGCAGATGGGCTGGGTGGGCCCGCTGAAGAAACCGGCGATGACCGTGCGATGGGGAATCGCCATCGAATACGTTTTCAACGGTCCGCGAGGCTACACCGGCAACCTGTACCCCATCGGCACCGCGCAAAACGTAGCGACGAAGGGCGGTGGCGGTGGCGCCGGGATTGGCGGACAGCCGCAGCCGGGCGGGATGGGCGATGGCGGCTTCGCTCCCGGCGGGATGGGCGGAGCCGGCCAGGGGAACGCGTCGCTGCAGAATTACACCGGCGAACTGGGGCAGAAGGCCCTCCAACAACTTCAGCAACGGATCGCCAAGGGCGATTTCGGCAAGGTGCTGGCGTTGGCCGGCAAGACTTCCACGCCCGGCGCGACGCCGGGTATGCCGGGCGCAGCGGCGGGTATGCCGGGTGCCGGCATGCCCGAAGGCTCCGGCACGAACTTGGGCGCGGGCATGCCCGGCGGAGCGGCTCCCGGCGGTGTCGAGGGAGCGGGGATGCCCGGCCAACCGCTGGGGGGCAGGCCCACCGACGTTTCCTCCTTGTCGCCGGGAATCGTCCTTCTGGGCGTGGTCAGTCCCAGGGACCTCCGCGATAAAGCCCAGGCAGCCGGAGTCGACGTCATCTGTGTGTTCGACGTATCGGTCACGCCGAACCCGCGAACGGGGCTGATCTTGAACGAGACGGCGATTCGCCTGCACAACACGGTGGAGCCCAAGGAGTTGTGGGAATCGAGAAAGCTGAACAACATCAAAGTGCAAATCGAGCGTGCCGACCCGAAAGGCGATCAGGATCCCGCCGACAGAGAGATCGAGGCCCTGTTCAAGAAGGTGGACGCCGACTGGCACGTGGGCCCATTGCCCTCCAGTCTGACGGCCGCGAACGTGCTGGACCGCCTGCGACTTCTGATCAGCCAGACGCACGAGAACCCCCTGCCCGTGCTGGCCGAAGTCCGCATGTACCAGACGCGCGGACTTCTGAAAGACGAGCATCTCTTGACAGCTTACCAGAAACTGATCGGCGAGTCCGGCGGCACACAGTTGGCCACGGGCTCCGAGGAGGAGAAGAAGCAAGCCATCGAGACTTGGCTGCCCAGCGAATCCTGACGCGGGCAGACGCCTTGGCCCAGGAAGAAGCCCGGCTTTTGCGGAAAAGCCGGGCTTCTTTGGTTCGGCCACTGGACAGGTATGGAAGAACACACTTGCCGACATGCTTACGGCCGCCTCACGGCAGGAACGGAAACAGCTTCTTGAGGTCTTCTTTGCTTGGCTGCCGCCCGTATTCGCAGATTTCAAATGCCTCGGCGTACTTGACCTGTTTTCCCTGCTCTTCGCCGTACAACTCGATCAGCTTCGCGCGGCATTGGCCGGCGATCTGCGCGTAGCGGCGCCGGAAGTTTTCGCGCAAGCGGGCAAAGGCGGCCTTCCGCTCTTCCTCGTTCTTCGGCGCGCGCTGTGCGCTGCCCGTCGCTCCCCCTTCGATGAACTGGGACTCGAGCGTCGCCAGCGCGTCGATCTTCTGTTCGATCACGCTGTCGATGGCCACCACCACGTCGGCCCGGAAGGGATTGGGCGTCTTGAAGTTGTCGAACGAATACAGAAACACGGGGTTCTTCTTCAGCGGCGGCGTGTCCGGGCACAGGAACGGCACGGCGACCATGTAAGCGCTGTCTTGCATCAACACGCCCGTGTAGCGGTGATCGGGATGGTAATCGTTGGGCCGGTGCGCAATCACGATGTCGGCGTTCCACTGCCGGATCAGCCGCGTGAACGTCTTGCGGTTCTCCAGCGTCGGCATCAGTTCGCCGTCGTGGATGTCCAGCACCTCGCTGGTCACGCCCAGGATCTTTGCCGCCTCCTGGACCTCGGCAAAACGGCGCAGCGCCAACGGGCCGCCGGCCATGCCCCAATGGCCGATGTCGCCGTTGGTCGTCGAGACGAACTTGACGGCGTGACCGGCCTTGGTCCACAGAATCGCCGCGCCGCCGGCCCGGATCTCGCAATCGTCCGGATGCGCGCCGAAGACGATGACGCCGAGCTTGCCGTCATCCGACCGAACCGGCTGGCCGGCAAAGGTCTTCGCCGCGGGTACCGTGCCTGCCGGTATGGCCTCTACGACGGTGCCTAGCAAGGGCACTTTGGGTGCCTTCGGCAGGTGCGGAAAACTCGCCTCCGGATTCCTCAGCGGCGCGTCGCCCGGCCAGGCAAATCCGAAGCCCGCCGCGAGCAACAGCCCCACCACAATACCACTGGAAAACAAATACCAAGGTCGCATCGCTGTGTCTCCTTGAACGAGTGAAGTGGAAAGCAACAATGTACCGCAGCGGCTGCCATCTGCCAAACCCCAGCCCCCTGCGGTAAAATCCTGCACCGACGTAGCACGCGCTCTCCGGGCCGTGCGGATTGCGCCGGCCACCTGCACGGTTCGGAGAGCCATGCTACAAGCCGTCACCGCGCCGGAGCGATGAATCAAGCAACCACTACGCCACCGAGATCAGCTTGGCCGAGAAACCTGCGGCGACTGATCCTGTTCGCACTTTCCACCTATCTGGCGATCGTCGTCATGTTGGCTTTCCTGCAACGAACGTTGATCTATCTGCCGTCCCGCCAGTCGCAGATCGAACCGCAGGACGCCGGTTTGCCGCCGGGGCGAGTACACACGATCACGCTGAACAGCGACGGCGGCTTGGAACTGCGCGGCTGGCACCTGCTGCCCGCCGGCCAATCGGCGACGGATTTGCGACAATGCGACGAGCAATTGGCTCTGGGCCGCCCCGTCGTGCTCTATTTCTCCGGCAACGCGGGCAACCGTGTCTGGCGAATCGAGGAATTCGAACTCTTTACGCAATTGGGCTGCCACGTGTTCGTGTTCGACTACCGCGGTTATGGGGACAATGCGGGGTCGCCCAGCGAAGACCGCTTGGCCGCCGACGCCACGGCGGCTTGGCGCTACGCCACCCAGACCCGGCGCATCGAGTCGCGGCGGCTGATCTTGTGCGGCGAGTCCCTGGGCGGCGGCGTGGCGGTGCGGCTAGCGGCGGAACAGTGCGCTGCGGGCACGCCGCCCGGCGGACTTGTGCTGCGGGCCACGTTCAGTTCCCTGCCCGACGTGGCCGCCTACCACTATCCGTGGCTGCCCGTCCGCTGGCTGCTGGTCGACCGTTACCCGTCGGTCGACCGGATGCCCCAGGTGACCTGCCCGATCCTGCACATTCACGGCCGGCGAGATTCGATCATCCCCATCGAACTCGGCCGGAAACTGTTCGACACGGCCCCGCCGCAATCCGCCGCTGGAATTCCCAAACGCTTCGTCGAACTGCCGTCGGCCGATCACAACGACATCCTGGCCGTGGCCGAAGCGGAGTTTCAAGCCGCCGTGGGCGAATTTTTGAAACAGCTGGCAGGATGCACAGAAATACAAGAAGCAAGGTGAAGACGGCTGGCCGCGGGATATCCGACTCTGCCGTGATGGCCCGCGGACCGCCCGTTTCAGTAGAATAGCGGGTGCGTTCTTCTGGCGACAGTCTCGCGATTCAAAGCCGGCAACCAATGGTTCAATCAACTCTTCCGTTACCCAAGGACCTGGACGAGCGTGCCGAAGACCTGTTCCGCAAGCACCAGCGGGACATTCATCGGAACACCGACCGGCTGTTTGCTGCTCTGATGTTCTTTCAGTGGTCTGGCGGAATCCTGGCGGCGAACTGGATTTTGCCGCAGGCCTGGGTGGAAGGCAGCATCCACGTGGGGCGACATGTCTGGGGTTCGGTTTTGTTAGGTGGGGGAATTGCTGCCGTCGCGATCCTGTTCGCCTTGTGGCAGCCCGGCCGGGCCGCCACCCGTCAGGTGATCGCGGTCGCCCAAATGTTGATGTCAGGACTTCTCGTCCACCAAGCGGGTGGACAGATCGAAATGCACTTCTACGCCTTCGGCTCGCTGGCCTTTCTGGCATTTTATCGGGATTGGAAGGTCTTGGTTACGGCGATTTTGGTGGCGTCGCTGGATCGCATGATTCGCGGTTTGTGGTGGCCCCAGTCGATCTTCGGCGCGGCCGAGGCGAGTTCATGGCGGTGGGTCGAGCACGTTGGGCTGCTGGCCTTTGCCAATGTCTTCCTGATCCGATCGTGCTTGTTGAGCGTCCAAGAGATGCGCGATATTGCCGTTCGCAGGGCAAGGCTGGAATGCACCAACGAGATTATTGAAGCGGAAGTCCGCAAACGTACGGAGGAGTTGAGCCGTGCGCGAGAAGCGGCCGAAGCGGCGTACCGCGCCAAGACCGTCTTTCTGGAAAACACCAGCCACGAACTCCGCACGCCCATGAACGGCATCGTCGGGATGACCGAACTGGCTCTGGATACGGACTTGACCGCCGAGCAGCGCAAGTACTTGACGGCAGTCCGTTCTTCCGCCCACGCGCTGCTTTCCTTGCTGAACGACGTGTTGGACTTCTCGACGATCGAAGCCGGCAAGCTGGTGTTGGAAGCGGCCGAGTTTCGAATCCGCGACAGCGTTGAGGACGCCCTGGATTCGCTCGTGGCTCGCGCCGAACAAAAAGGACTTCGGCTGGACTGCCGCGTCCACGAGGATGTCCCCGGACTGCTGGTCGGCGACGTTCGCCGGCTGCGGCAAGTGATTGTCAATCTGGCCGGCAACGCGATCAAATTCACAGAGCGGGGCGAAGTGGACTTGCGGGTCGAGGTGCAACGCCGGCAGGCTGACCAGGTGGAACTTCATTTCGCGATCTCCGATACCGGGATCGGCGTCCCGGAGGACAAGCTGGAGGCGATTTTCCGTCCCTTCGAGCAAGCGGACACGAGCAGCACACGCCGCTTCGGCGGAGCGGGGCTGGGACTGTCGCTCGCGTCGAAGCTGGTGGAACTCATGGGCGGCAGGATTTGGGCCGAGAGCGCGCTCGGCGAAGGCAGTACGTTTCATTTCACGGCATGTTTCGAGGTGGCCGCATCGACCGATGAGACGATCCCGGATACGGACCTACGGCCGGCGGAGACCGATCGTGGCGAACTGCCCGTTCGCAGGTTGCGGGTTTTGTTGGCCGAGGACAACTCGATCAATCAGGCCTATGCGGTCAGGATCCTGACCAAGCGGGGACACTCCGTCGCGGTCGCAAACAACGGGGCGGAGGCGATTGAGCACTGGGAACGGGAGCCCTTCGATTTGGTGCTAATGGACCTGCAGATGCCGGACGTGGATGGATTTCAAGCGACCACAGCGATCCGAGAGAGAGAGGCAAACTCGGACCGTCACACGCCCATCATCGCCATCACAGCACACGCAGAGCGCGAGCGGTGCCTGTCGTTCGGAATGGACGGCTACGTGGCCAAGCCGATTCAGGCCGACAAACTGTTTGCAGAGATGGAACGGGCAACCAGCTCGCGCTCCGTCGCTGCGCCGGCCGAACTGGAGGAGGTGGCGGAAGAATTCACGGGACCGATCGACGTGAATGCGTTGATGGAGCGGGTTCTTGGTGACCGCGAGTTCCTGGCTGAACTAATTGAGTTGTTCGCGGAGGACGGGCCGAACTTGTTGGAACAGCTTCGCGATGCGATTTCCCGCCAGGACGGCCCCCTGGCCACGAAGACGGCGCATACGTTCAAAGGCACGATCGGGAACTTCTGCGCCGCCGCAGCGCATCGGATGGCCTATGAGGTCGAACTGCTGTGTAAGGAAGGCGATTTCGTGCAGGCGGGGGAACGATGGACCGCGTTGAACGCAGAAGTCGAACTTGTGAAAGCAGCGTTGGACAAGTTGCTCCAGGAGGGTTGAGATGCGCGTTCTGATTGCAGAAGACGATCGGATATCTCGGCGCATGCTGCAGCGCCATCTCGAACGGTGGGGTCACGAAGTGGTCGCCGCGGAAAACGGGGCGGAGGCCTGGGAGCGATTTCGCGACGGTGATTTCCCGTTAGTGATCACCGACTGGACGATGCCGGAAATGGACGGCATTGCCCTGATTGAACGCATCCGGGGAAGGCACGAGCGAAGGTACGTCTATGTCATCTTGCTCACGGCCAAGAAGGACACCGGAGACATCGTTCGAGGCATGGAAGCCGGCGCCGACGATTTCCTCAGCAAGCCCTTCGATCAAGATGAACTGCGCGTGCGCGTCAATGCGGGGAAACGGATCATTGAACTCGAACAGCGCCTGGCCGATCGCAATGAACAGCTGCAGGCCATCAACGAGCACATGAAGCGCGACTTGGAGACGGCCGCGGCCGTACAGCAATCGCTGCTGCCCAGGTCCTTGCCGGACGTGCCTGGAATCCGTCTGGCCTGGAGCTTTCGGCCGTGTGAGGAGTTGGCTGGCGATTTTCTCAATGTCTTGCGGCTGGACCAGCGGCATCTGGCAATGTACGTGGCTGACGTCAGTGGACACGGCGTCGTCGCTTCGCTGCTTTCCGTAACGATCAGCCACATGTTGACCGCTCGGGGGGTCGCATCATCGCTTCTGGCGCGCGCCCAGCCGGGGACCTCCGCAATAGAAATCGTGCCGCCGAAGGAAGTGGTCGGAGAGTTGAACCGGCGATTCCAAATGGATGAGTCGGGTGGCAGCTACTTCACGCTGGTCTACGGTGTACTGGATGTCGAAACGCTTGAATTCTGCTACGTCTCGGCGGGGCACCCGCCCATCATTCGGCTGCCCTACCAGAGAGAACCGGAGTTGCTGGAAAGCGGAGGGTTCGCCGTCGGCTGGGACCCCGACTTCGACTTCGACCAGTACACGCTGAAGCTGACAGCGGGGGATCGCTTGTGCTTCTACTCCGACGGCGTACCAGAGGCTCTGAACGGCGAGCTGGAATCATTCACGAACGAGCGTTTGATCGATGTCTGCCGACAAGAGCGTTCCCGCGATCTGCGGACGGCGACGGAGAACCTGCTCAAGGCCGTTGAACAGTGGTGCGGCAAGTCCGGCCCCAAAGACGATGTCTCCATTCTGGGCGTGGAAGCGACCTGAACACGTTACGCGGAAACGACCTTTTGCTGCAGGTCTCGTCGCGTGTGCTGAGACGTCTCCGCCGGCCGTTACGCCGCCGCCAGAGCCGCCGTCGATGAAACCCGCTACCGCTGATACGCGCCCACCAATTCGCCTTCGGCCAGCACGTGGCCGCCCATGACCTGGAGCAACGTCTTCTTGTCGATGCCCGCGGTGACGT
The DNA here is from genome assembly GCA_964486845.1 of uncultured Pirellulaceae bacterium. Taxonomy (GTDB): domain Bacteria; phylum Planctomycetota; class Planctomycetia; order Pirellulales; family Pirellulaceae; genus Anammoximicrobium. The sequence continues at coordinate 6,360 of CAZAQY010000054.1, read as the reverse complement.
CCAACTCGCAGCCCAGCGCGTACAGCCGGAAATGGTAGTGGTGCACGCCGTGGCCGGGCGGCGGGGCCGCGGTAGCCGACCGTCCGGCCGCTGGGCCAGGAATTCCGGCCCTGCAAGGCAGCAATCGGTTTATCCAACCGCGCGCCGGTGGGGAGCCCCTGCGGCAGTTCCCGCAGGCCGGCGGGCAGTTTGTAGATCACCCAATGCACCCTGGGCTCGGCGGCCGAACGGAAACAACGTCACATCGTAGGGTCGGCCGCAATGCGGACATGTGATGGCCATGATCGATGCTCGCTTGAACGCCTCCTTGGATTCTACCATTCGACAGCGAATCAAAGGAGACAGCGGATCATTTTTTTGGCTTATTCGCGGCCGCTTTCAATTCGCTGTCAAGTGGGGCGGGGAGTGATGGTTTTGGTTGGGGCCAGCACGAAGCCTGCGGAAAGACAATCCCGTTTCCGCTATAATCGATCGCCTTGGCGGCGTTCGACAAAGACGGTCCAGTTTTTCTTGCCGATCATCACACGGAGTGTGATGGCTACTTTGAGGACGCTGCATAACCGTC
>CAZAQY010000054.1:0-5695 GCA_964486845.1 uncultured Pirellulaceae bacterium | reverse complement strand
TTGCCGATCATCACACGGAGTGTGATGGCTACTTTGAGGACGCTGCATAACCGTCCTCGATCGCAACTTGGAGATGACCGTATGCCCGCCTCCGGCGTCGAACCGACCGAACTCGATGGCTGTCAGACGGCGGAGCGGCGGCACGCAGAACGTCCGCCGTCGCAAACGGCCGGCACCTGCGACGTCGCCATCTTGACACCGCCGGGCCGCGGCGCGGTGGCGACCATCTCCGTGGCGGGACCACAGGCGACAGCCCACGTGGCCTCGCTGTTCCGCCCCGCCGCGGGCAGACCATTAAGTGATTTCCCCTGCGGCCGAATTGTCTTCGGTCGCTGGGCCGTGTCCGCAGCAGCGGGCGAGGAGGTCGTGGTTTGCCGCCGCGCGACGGACGAAGTGGAAATCCATTGCCACGGAGGCCGGCTTGCGGCCAGGACGGTTGTCGATTCGTTGGTGGCCAGCGGCGCCCAGGAGATTCCTTGGCAGGATTTTGCCCGGCGACAGGCCGTAGGCCGCATCGAGGCGGAAGCCCGCGTGGCCCTGGCCGCGGCGCGTACGGAACGCGCGGCTGCCGTCCTGCTGGATCAGTTGCGAGGTGGCCTGCGCGCGTCGTTGACGGAAGCGCTGACGGACCTTCGCTGCGGGAACACGGCCAAGGCGGCGGCGATCCTGTGCGAGTTGGAGCAAAATGCCCAGACGGGCCTGCACCTGGCCGAGCCCTGGCGCGTTGTTCTGACCGGACGTCCCAACGTGGGCAAGAGCAGTCTGATCAACGCGGTACTGGGTTTCGAGCGGTGTATTGTACACGTCGAGCCGGGCACGACGCGGGACGTGGTGACCGCCCACACGGCGCTGGATGGCTGGCCGGTGGAATTGGCGGACACGGCGGGCCTCCGCGAGGGCACGGAAGAGATCGAGATCGCGGGCGTCCAGCGGGCGCGCCAGCAACTCCAGCAGGCGGACTTGGTCGTGTTGGTGTTCGACCTCTCCGCACCCTGGACCGGCGCGGACGAAACGCTGCTGGCCGAATGGCCCGGCGCGCTGGTGGCGCACAACAAATGCGACCTGATACCGCCGATGTGGCCGGGCCGGCCGCCGGGCCTCGCGGTCAGTGCCGCAAAGGGTTGGGGAATCGAGACCCTGGTACACGAAGTCGCCGGGCGGCTGGTTCCCGAGCCGCCGCGACCCGCAGCAGCGGTAGTGTTCACGAAGCCGCAGTTCCAAGCCGTGCGAGCCGCCCGCTCTGCGCTGGCCTCCGACAACGGCGGCGAAGCGGCGTCGTTGCTGGCCGAACTCCTGGCGAAATGAAGGTCCACATCGCTATTCGGCCCCATTGTCCCGCGGGCGGCTGAGCCGAAAAGCAAGAACCCGCCCGAGAGCGTGACACGATCCTCTGCAAGAGACAGAAGGCAGCTCCCGCCGAGAGCAACCGCCACCGCACGGCTCCTATTTACCCCAGATTCCTGTCGGCTGCCGAGAATCCTCGCAAATTGACCTTGCCTCGCCGTCTGGACTGCTGTACTTAACGACCCGCTTCTTTTCACGTAGCTTGCCATTCGGCTTTTGGGTATGCAGCGTCTCCTGATCTTCTGCCTGCTGATGCTATTGCTGGCTGCGCCTGCGCCGTCTGCCGGGGCGGCGGACGGCCCTTCAGAGCCGGACAAGGCCGTGCTGCGCGTCGCGTTTGGGGTGCTGCAGAAGCACAAGACCAGTGAGGGCGATGATCGGTACGTCCTGGTCGACAAGGACGGCCAGATCCGCTATTCAATTGACGTCGGCGCCAGCAAGAACCTGCCGTTGGAGGCCAATCTCGGCAAAGCGGTTCAAGTCGTGGGCAAGTCCGATTCGCCGCCGACATCCGACAAGCCGGTATTGGTCGCCCAAGCGATCGAACCAAAAACCGCGCCGCCAACCTTGTACCCCGATCCTCCGGCCACCGCCGGCCAAGACTCGCAACCGCTTCCACCGCTGACCCCGATTCCGTCTCCGGAGTCGTCGAGTTCGCCGGCCACGGGCCCGCCTTCGACAAGTGGAAGATCCGCACCTCTCATCGTCTCCGAAGAGAACTTGGACGAAGGTCCGCTGCTGAATTCACCGGGCTTGCTCGACTCGCCGGAAGATCTGCAGCTGATCGCGCCGCGGCAGGACCCCTGGCACGTCGCCCCTTGCGGCCCGCCGGAATGGCTGTGGGGACAAGTGAGCGCTCTGGCATGGTGGACCAAAGGCATGCCCTTGCCGCCGCTGGTGACAACCAGCCCCGCCGGCACGCCTCAGGTGCAGGCGGGCGTGATCGGGGCAGAGGGGACCCAGGTGCTGTTCGGCAACCGCGACTATTTCAGCGACCCTCGCGCGGGAGGCCAGTTTCGCATCGGCGGCTGGCTGGGAAAACGCCGCTGGGTGGGGATGGAGTTGGACTATACGGGGTTGGAGGACGAGCAGGCGCAATTCTTGGCGGCGTCGGTGGGCGAACAGATCCTGGCGCGGCCGTTCTTCAACGTGGGCACGAATACGCTGACGTCCGATTCGGCTCTGGTTGCCTACCCGAATCTGCTGGCTGGCACGATCTACATCGAGGCCGACAGTCGGTTTCAAATGGCCGGCGCCCATTTGATCACGAACATCCTGTGCAACTTCGGCACCCAGTGCAATCGGGGTGCCGAAGCCGGCGGCTGCAACAACGGCTTTCGCTTGGACCTGCTGGGCGGCTATCGCTATATCGGCCTGGACGAAGGCGTCACGATCAGCGAATCCCTGGTGACCACCGTCACCCCGCGCACCGGGTTTCAAGCCTACGATCACTTCGCTACCGACAACGATTTCCACGGCGGCGAAATCGGCCTGGCGGCCAAGTACCGTCGCCAGCGGTGGTGGGCCGAAGCGTTGCTGGAAGTGGCCCTCGGCCGCACGCAGGCGCAGACGCGAATCGATGGCCAGACGCGATTGATTGTTCCGCCGGGCGCGGAGGATGGCCAAGCGACCTTGATGACCGGCGATCTGCTGGCGCTGTCCACGAACATCGGTCAATACGATCTCAAGTCGTTCGCCTGGGCGCCGCAAATCGCCTTGACTTTCGGCTGCCAGCTGTCACCTCAGTTGAGCATCAAGCTGGGCTATTCGGGGGTGTTTCTCAGTCGCGTGTTGCGGCCCGACGGCGTGATCGACATGGGCGTGAACGAGATGTACATTCCCGATCCCACCGACCCGGATCTCGTACCGATCGGACCCGCGCGTCCCGCCGCCGCATTCCGCGAAACAACTTATTGGGCTCACGGCTTCAACTTGGGATTGGATTATCGCTGGTAAGCACCGGCATTGGCGTCGAACGCTGCGAAGATGCCCGACTTCTCCGAAGAAGCCGGGCTTTTGATGTCTCAGCGCGCGCTGCCGGCATCGGCAAACTCAGAATCGAGTGACACTATGTTCCCATCATCCCCTGACTCAGCTGACAGGTCCGCACCTCGTTCGCGTCGCGACGCTCGGCTCTCTCGCCGAAAGACGCGGCGTCTGGCGCTGGAGAAGCTGGAGCCGCGTCAACTGCTGGCCGCGGTCGATCTTGCTGCGATCGCCGGCCGCGTGTTCCGCGATGCCACCGGGGACGGTTTTACGCCCGGCGAACAGGTGGTGGGCGCCACGCTGAATCTGTTCCGGGACGTCAACGGCAACGGGACGCTGGACACGGGCGACGGTGGCGCGCTGCGCGGAGCCGTGACCGACGCCAACGGCCAGTACCGATTCGACCGGCTCACGGCCGGCGACTACTTCGTCCAGCAACCGGCGCAGAACGTGTCCGGCGCCAGCCTGGCCCAGATGACCAGCAGCCGCATTTCAATCAGCAGCACTGACGTACAGGGCACGCCCGGCCGGACAATCGACGGCTTCACCACGCGCCAGACGGTCACCGCGCCGCTACCGGTCGGCACGACGATCGTCTCGGCCCAGGCCGCGGCCGAGGCGCTGGGCGGCGAACGCGACATGTCCGTCACGCTGACCGCCGGCCAGACGGGCGACTTCGTCACCTTGGAAGCGGGTTGGGGACTGCTGAGCATCAATGCCGGCTTCAACGCGACCGGCCGGTACGTCGTCACCTGGGACGGTGCGGACAACAACGCCTCGTCGCTGAATCCCATCGGACTGCGCTCCGGCGGCACGGGCGTGGACCTGACGGCCGGCGGTACGATTTCCCATCTCGAGGTGGCGGGCGCCGGAGAGAAAGCCGGCGGCACGGCCCGCATTCTGGTCTATACCGATGCCAGCAACTTCTCGCAAGCTTCGACGGCGCTGGGCGTCAACGCCACGCAGAGCTATCTGCTGTCGTTCACCTCGGACTTTGCCGCCGCCGGGGGCAGCGGAGCGAATTTCGCCAACGTGGGCGCCATCGTCCTGGAAGTGGACACGACCACGGTGGCCCTGGACGGACAACTCACGACGTTCCGTACGGTTGGGTCGAAGACTTTTCCGGCCGACTTCAACAATCAGCCGGCGGCCGACCTGTCGCTGGTCAAGACCACCAGCAACCCCAACGTCGACGTGGGCCAGACGACATCTTTTACCCTGAATCTGCTGAACTCCGGCCCCGACACGGCCACGAACGTGGCGGTCACCGACCAGTTGCCGGCCGGCCTGACGTTCGTCAGCGCGACGGCCTCGCAGGGCTCCTACAACAGTGCCAACGGCATCTGGACCGTGGGGACCGTGCCCGCCAATACGACCGCCATCCTGCAGGTGACGACCACGGTGGTGGGAACCACCGCCATCACCAATACCGCCCAGGTCTCGGCGTCCGACCAGCGAGACCCGGACTCGACGCCGAACAACAACAACGCGGGCGAGGACGATCAGAGCAGCATCACACTCATGCCCCAACTGGCCGACCTGTCCTTGAGCAAGACGATTGACAATGCGAACGTGACTCTCGGCCAGCCCGTCACCTTCACGCTGAACGTAAACAACGCCGGGCCCAGCACGGCGACCGGCGTGACCGTCACCGACCTGTTGCCCCAGGGACTGACCTTCGCCAGCGCTTCGCCGCCCGGCGTGTACAACGCCACCACCGGCGTCTGGACGGTGGGCACCGTGGCCGCCGGCGCCAGCGCCAGCCTGCAGATCACCGCCACGGTGGGCAGCTCCGCCGCGATCACCAATACCGCCCAGATCTCCGCCTCCGATCAGCGCGACCCGGATTCGACGCCCAACAACAACATCGCCACGGAAGACGACCAGGCCAGCGTCACGCTGACGCCCCAGGTGGCCGATCTGTCGCTGGCCAAGACCATCGACAATCCGGCCCCGAACGTCGGCCAGAACGTGACGTTTACGATCAATTTGAACAACTCCGGCCCCGGTCCGGCAACCAACGTCGCCGTGAGCGACAAGCTGCCGCCGGGTTTGACGTTCGTCAGCGCCGCGCCGTCGCAGGGCAGCTACGATAGCATCAGCGGCACGTGGACCGTAGGCACCGTCTCCGCCGGCGCCAGCGCCAGCCTGCAATTGGCCGCGACGGTCAACACCTCGACGGCGGTCACCAACACGGCCCAGGTCAGCCGCTCCGACCAGCCCGATCCGGATTCGACGCCGAACAACAGCAATCCGGCCGAGGACGATCAGAGCAGCATCACGCTGACTCCCCAGCGCGCGGATTTGTCGCTGACGAAAACCGTGGACAACGCCGCGCCCAATCCGGGCGGCACCGTCAATTTCA
>CAZAQY010000053.1:0-38403 GCA_964486845.1 uncultured Pirellulaceae bacterium | reverse complement strand
TTTGGCCTCTGTTTGTGAACAAGCGGCCAATGGTAGGCTGTCCTAAAGTGCAAACGCCTCTGGAGGCATTCGAATTCCCACAAATCATGAATAATCCGGGCTAGCAGGGACCGGCTGCAAAAGCATCTCAAGCCGTACGTCCGCAACGCGACGATTTCGGTCTGGGACGATACGCAGATCAAGACGGGGACGAAGTGGCGGAGGCCATAGACCGAAGGACTGGGAATCGCTAGACTGCTGGTGGGACAAGACCGCCCTGACGCAGTTTGAGGACAACTGGCGCATCAACCACCCAGCCGCGGTGCAGGCGTTGGAGCGCGGGGGGGTCCGCGTCGCGCGTCAGGGCAAGCACATGGTGATGAGCGATGGGACCTGTGGCATAATGCGGCCCTCGCGAAGCATTTTCGAAATCCTCCAGGAGAAGCTTAACATGAGACGCTTGGCATTGCTGTTGACTTTCCCTCTGTGCATCACCGTGACGCTCGCCACGGCGGCGGATTGGAAGCCGGCTGAAAACACGTTGACGACGCCTTGGACCAAAGACGTATCGCCGGCCAACGCCCATCCGCAACATCCGGAACCGCAACTGGTCCGGGAAACGTGGTCGAGCCTGAACGGGCTGTGGGACTACGCGATCCGCGGCAAGGACGCGCCTCGGCCGGAGGCATTCGATGGTCAAATCCTCGTGCCGTATCCCGTGGAATCGGCGCTGTCCGGCGTCAAGCGGGCAGTCCGGCCCGATGACCGGCTGTGGTACCGCCGCACGTTCGCAAGGCCGGATGACGCCCAGGGCAAACGGCTGTTGCTGCATTTCCAGGCGGTGGATTGGCACGCTCAGGTGTGGCTGAATGGCAAGTTGCTCGGCGAGCACCGGGGCGGATACGATCCGTTCACGTTTGACATCACCCGCGAGCTGGCCGATGCGGCCGAGCAGGAACTGGTCGTCTCGGTCTGGGACCCGACGGACAAAGGGCCGCAGCCGCGCGGCAAGCAAGTGCTGAATCCGGGCGGCATCTTCTACACGGCCGTGACCGGCATCTGGCAGACCGTGTGGCTGGAAGCAGTGCCGCAGACGTATGTCCAAGCGTTACAGTTGGTGCCGGACGTGGACGCCAAGGAACTGAAGGTGACCGTCACCGCCAGCGGCCCGGCGAAGGTCTGGGCGCGGGCGTTGGACGGCGGCCAGGAGGTCGCCAAGGCCGAGGGCAAGGCGGGCGGAACGCTACGGCTGAAGATCGACAACCCCAAGCTCTGGTCGCCGGATTCTCCGTTCCTGTACGATTTGCGCGTGGGTCTCGACGGCGGCGATGAAGTCGCCAGCTACTTCGGCATGCGGAAGATCGAAGTCAAGAAGGACGAAACCGGCGTCAACCGGCTGTTCTTGAACAACCAGGTGCTGTTCCAAATCGGCCCGTTGGACCAGGGCTGGTGGCCGGACGGCTTGTACACGGCGGCGACCGACGAATCGCTCCGGTTCGATGTCGAAATGACGCGCAAGCTGGGCTTCAACATGGCTCGCAAGCACGTCAAGGTCGAGCCGCCGCGATGGTACTACCATTGCGACAAGCTCGGCCTCCTGGTCTGGCAGGACATGCCCAGCGGCGGCGGACCCGGCGAGAAGATCGGCGACGGAGCCACGTTCCCGCGGTCGCAATTCGAGCTGGAATTGCGGCGCGTGATCGATGCCAACCGGAACCACCCCTGTATCGTCATGTGGGTGCCGTTCAACGAAGGCTGGGGCCAGCACGACACGCCGGAAATCGTGGCCTCGATCCAGAAATACGACCCGACCCGGCCGGTGAACGAAGCCAGCGGCTGGACCGACAAGGGCAGCGGGGATGTGAAGGACGTACACAACTACCCCGGCCCCGGCATGCCGCCGTTGGAGGACAAACGCGTGGCGGTGCTCGGCGAGTTTGGCGGACTGGGTATCCCGCTTCCCGGACATTTGTGGTGGGACAAGAAGAACTGGGGCTACCGCAACTTCCACGACCTGAAGGAAATCCAACTCGCCTACGACGGCCTCATCCGCCGGCTGCGTCCGCTGATCGGCAAAGGGCTTTCCGCCGCCGTCTATACGCAAACGTCCGATTGCGAAGGCGAAGTGAACGGCCTGATGACCTACGATCGCAAAGTGGTCAAGTTTGACCCGGAACACATGGCCCAGTTGCACGCGCCGCTGTTCCTGCCCCCGCCGGTCGTGGTCACCAAAGTGATGGTGCCGACCAGCCAACAGCAGCCGCAGACCTGGCGGTACACGACGGACAAACCGTCGGACGGTTGGGAACAGCCGGGATTCGATGACACGTCCTGGAAGGAAGGTCCGGGCGGTTTCGGCACCAAGGGCACGCCGGGTGCCGTCGTGGGCACTCCGTGGCCCAGCAGCGACATCTGGCTGCGCCGGACGGTCGACGTACCGCAAGTCGGTACCGGCGCGCTGAACCTGCGAATTCACCATGACGAGGACGCCGAGGTGTACCTGAACGGCAAACGAGTGATCCAGTTGACCGGCTACGAGACGGACTATGTGGACATCGAATTGGACAAGGAATCTGCCGCCGCGCTCCGGCCCGGCAGAAACGTCATCGCGGTTCATTGCCGTCAGACCACGGGCGGTCAATTCATCGACGTGGGCCTGGTTGACGTGACACAAGACCAGCGGGCTCCCACCCGTGTTTCCCCAAAGTAGATCTGCTTAGGGGGGCTCCCACGTGTCGGTACGGAACGGTGAGGCGGGAAGGCCGGCGCTGTTGAACAGGCTGGCGTCGGGATTCGATGCCCAGGCGTAGCGCACGGCGACCGGTTTGACGACCTGATCGCTGCAGACCACGACCGTGTCGGTGCCCTCGATCTTGGCATCGGCAAAGACGAACTTCCGATCCTCTCCGGCGATGGCAAACCCGGTCAGCTTCTCGCCCTTGTCCTTGATCCCGTCGCCGATGTGGTCGAAGCGGATGCTGATCTTGCCGTCTGCCTGCGACATCGACTTAGTCGCAGTCGGTATGATGCGCGCACCGTGCGTGCACGGCGGGCTCAGACGTACAGAATACAATTTTGGCCGATGGCAAGTCCAACCACGTGGATGGACCCTGTTCGGCCAAAAACTGAATTCAGTATGTCTGAGCCCTTGGGTTGCGCTTGCCGGCCCGCGTTGGCTCGCCCTATTCTGACACGTTCACCACGACGCGTCCAGTGACCCGGCTTGCCAGGATTTCGGTGATCTGCAGAGGCAATTCCTCAAGGTCGACGAATCTGGCGATCGCCGGCAAGCAGTCGAGCTTCCAGGGGCCGGCCAAACGTTGCCAGATCTCGTGACGCAGGGGGATTGAGCCCCAAGCGGCGTCGATTCCGGCCAGCGTGACACCGCGCAGGATGAACGGGTAGACCGTCACCGGCAGGTCGCTCCCCGCGGCCAGTCCACAGGCGGCAACACAGCCGCTGTGCTTGGTTGCCCGAAGAATCGTGCCCAAAATGTTGCTGCCGACGGTGTCAATCGCCCCGGCCCAGCGGCCGGACAGGAGCGGTTTCCCGCTGCGATCATCGACCTGCTCGCGGCCCAGAACGTGTTCGGCGCCAAGACGCGTCAGGTACTCGTGGCCGGATGCCTTTCCGGTAATGGCCGTCACGTGATAGCCCAGCTTGGCCAACAGGGCGACGGCAAAGGTCCCGACGCCGCCCGTGGCCCCTGTAACCACCACGTCGCCGGAGTTCGGCAGCACGTCATGTTTCTGCAAGGCGTCCACGCACAGCCCGGCGGTGAATCCGGCCGTGCCCAGGATCATGCTCTCCCGCAGAGTCAGACCGGCCGGCAACGGCACGACCCAGTTCCAGGGCACCTGGACATAATCCGACCATCCACCCCAGCGATTGGCGCCCATGTCGAAGCCGGTGACCAGGACGGAATCGTCCGGTGCAAACTTGCCGGCGCCGCAACGCACTACGTGGCCGGCGGCGTCGACGCCCGGGATGTGAGGAAACTGCCTGTTGACGCCGGGGTGCCCGGTGGCGGCCAACGCGTCCTTGTAGTTCAGCGACGAGTGGGCCACGCGGATCAACGTGTCGCCCGGCGGCAATTCGCTCAGCCCGCGCTCGGTGATCTCCGTATGGATCTTGCCGTCGGCGTCCTTGGTGACCAGGTAGCAGCGAAAGGTTTCGGGAAGCATGGCGTTGTCAAATCCTCTTTCCAGTCTTGGTGGCGGGACAGGCGATCCGGCGTGCTGCGGGTCGCTAGCAAGCACTGTGGACGCGGCGGGCACGGCCAACAAGTAGGCCGTGCCACTTGGTTATGCGCCGCAGGCGACTCGCTCCGCCTCGTGCAGGTAGTCGTCGGCGACCGGATAGTTGCGGAAGCGGACCGAGTAGTATTGCTCGAACCAGTCCCTGATCAGGTTCTCCATGTCCGCGTCGTAGCCGGGCGCGACATACAACGTTTTGCCGTCCAAGGTCTCTCGCAAGTCACCCTCGTCTACCAGCAATCTACCGGACTTGATCACGTACCGCGGCAGTTGGAACATCCGTTCCTTGTTTTCGTGCGGCGTGTAAATGGTGATGTCGGCGTCGGCTCCGGCGCCCAGGTGGCCTTTGTTTTTCAGTCCCAGCAGCTTCGCCGGACCGGCCCGCGTAATGATGGCGATTTCGTACAGCGAGTACTCGCGGTCCAAATCCGCCAACAACGAGCCTTTGCCGACCGTTGCGTGGACGTCCTTCAATGCCTCCTTGCGGTAAGCGCTGTCCATCAGCAGGCGGATGATCTGCGGGTACGCCAGGAACGAAGCGCCGTTGGGGGAATCGGTGCTCATCACCACTCGCCACGGGTCCTGGACCAGCAGGTACCACTCCAGCCCGATGGCCCACTGCCAGGCGTGGATCAGGCTCTTGTTGCGGTACTTGATCGGCGCGATGCCGCAGCCGGATTCCATTTCCACGTCGGCGCTGAACCACTTCGTGCCGTAGACGTTGTGCAAGTAGTAGCCTAGCGGCCCATCGCCGGTCATGCTGGTCGTCTCGCCGAACAGGACTTGGCCCACATCGACGGAAAGATGGGGATGTTCGTTGACGTACTCGGCCAAGGGCGCGACTTTCGAGTTGAACGTACTCTCGTCGCCCTCGCCGCCGCCGTAGCTGTGGAATTGGATGTGCGTGATGTGCCCGCGATGTCCCTCCAGGGCCTTCATCGTCTCCAGCGTCGTCTGCCAGTTGCCGGGCAAGCCGAGATTGTTGCAGTGGATGTGGGCCGAATGGGGCAGTTTCAATGCATCCACCGCCACCGCCACTTCGCGAATGATCTGCCGCGCCGTGACGCCGAAGTGATCGACGGGTTCGTCCACCGTGTGTACGTTGCCGCCGGCGCGATGTTTCCAGACTTCCACGCCGCCCGGATTGACCAGCTTGATCGCATACGCCTTGGCGGCGCCCAGCAGCCAGGCGATGAAGCCCTTCAACTGCTCCGGCTGCCGCTGTTGAATGGCACGCATGACGAAGTGGTTGTTGCCGGCCAGGATGTAGAAGCCCTTGTCGATGCACGGCATGTCGTCGAACTCTTCGTGAGCGTGGCGGGCCATCAGGGGCGGGACGGCCGCGTCAAAAGCCGTCGTGTAGCCGAGCCCGATGTATTTGTAGCCGGTGGCAAAGGTGCTGGGCACACTGCCCAACGTCCCGCTGTGCGTGAGGGCTGTGCGCCGGACGACGTTGCGGCCCCCGCGCCGCTCTTCCGGACGCATCTTGCGGGCCGCATTCACCTTGGGGCCGGCGATGTGGCAGTGCATGTCGATGCCGCCGGGCATCACCACCAGGCCGGCGGCATTCAGCGTGTAGGCAGGTTGCGGCGGGGGATCGCCGGGAGGCGGGACAATCTTTCCGCCTTGAATCCAGATGTCCTGTACCTGGCCGTCCACGCCGTTCCGCGGGTCGTAGACGTAGCCACCGCTGATCTTCCAGAGGACTTCCGCCATGACTGCCTGCTGGGTATCGAAGTCGAGTTCTGGTTCGTAGGCTGGGACTCCGTCGCGGTCGGGTGGGAAAGGAGTCCCGGCGGGTCGGGACGGAGTCCGAACCTACCTAAACATGTCGCGGCCGAGCCACGGACCTCCATGATGGACTTTGGCCCCGTTTCCAGCAAGCCCGCCACGACGGAAATGGCTGGTTGGGTCCCCGTGGTTGCGTGTTTCGGACCAGAGTCTATGATAGGGAACTTCTGCGACGCAGCGCAAAGGAGGCTGTGCGCCACAAGTTCCTGGAACGAGCTTTGCCATCGTGTCACTCGCATTTTCCTTGATCATTCCCGCCTACAACGAGGCGCATCGCCTGCCGCCGTATCTGGCCGACGTCTGCACCCACTTGACGACGGCATTTCCCGGCGCGCACGAAGTGATCGTCGTGGACGACGGCAGTACCGACGGGACGCGCGGACACGTCGCCGGGATGGCCGAGGCCTGGCCGGCCTTGCGGCTCGTGGCCCATTCGCAGAACCAGGGCAAAGGCGCGGCTGTGCGCACGGGGATGCTGGCCGCCCGCGGCGAAATCCGCTTGTTCGCCGATGCGGACGGCGCCACGCCCATCCGGGAGGAGACTCGCTTGCGAGCGGCCATCGAAGCCGGGGCGGATGTGGCAGTGGCATCCCGACGGGTCCAAGCCCCGGACGTGGCGCGGCAACGGGCCCGATTTCGCGGCCTGGTCGGCTGGGCGTTCACGGCCTTCGCCCACCGCCTGCTGCCCACGGGCGTCCGCGACACGCAGTGCGGGTTCAAGATGTTCCGCCGCGAGGCCGCCGAGCGTCTGTTTGCGATGTCGCAGGAGAGCGGCTATGTGTTCGACCTGGAACTGCTCGTGCTCGCCCGGCAGCTGGGGTATCGCGTGGCGGAGATCCCCGTGAACTGGACGGAAATGCCCGGCAGCAAATTGAACATGGCACGCGAGTGGCGGAAGATCCTGGCGGGCATGTGGCGTATTCGGCGTCGGTGCGCGGCGGCGAAGTAGGTTGGGACTCCGTCACGACCGGGTCGAGAAGGAGCCCAACCTTGGCGAAATAGGCGGAATCGCATCGTCCTGCGGTTAACGTTGTGCGGCACGTCACAACGGGCGAACGATAGGCTAAGATAATCAACGATGGAACCGGTCTCCGGTGCCGCGCCCCCCCTTTCTCCGGACAAATCCAAACCTTCGAGGTCTCTCTGATGGCTGGTACGATCGAAAGACTGCAAACCGTCAACAGCTTGATCCGGACTCTGCTGGCCTTGGTGCTGTTCGGCGGAGTCGGTGCTGCGGGGTGGTACGGTTACACGACCTATAACGCGGCCGAAATGGAAGGCCAGCGCAAAGACGCGATTCTGCGCGAAAAGGAACAGCAGTTGGCTGACAGCATACTGCAGGTTGAAATGCAGCGTCAGGCACTAAAAGCCAAAGACGATGAACTGGCCGGAAAAAGAGCGGAAATCGCCAGCCAGCAAAAGGAAATCGCGAGTCTGAACGAGGAAGTAGCCCGCCAACAAGCGGAAATCCAGCGGCTGGATACGGCCCTGCGACTGCACAAAATGGAACGTCGCCTGGCGCGGATTCGCGTGCTGGACGCGGGCGTCGATCCGGACAGCGGGAAGAAGTTCTCGAAGATCGAATTCGTGGAACTGAACGAATTGAGCGACCCGGTGGGCGAGGCCAGACAATTCTCCCTGGACGGCGAGATGGTATATGTCGACTACTGGGTGGTGAAATTCGAGGACAAGTACGTCGAACAAGCGGATCTGGAGCGGGGCATGTCCATCTGCATGCTCAGCCGCGTGTTCGGCGACTTGCAGAAGCCCAAGGAGGGCCTCACCCTGGACCAACCGGGGCAGCGGCCGGGGAACTATGCCCGCGGCAGCGTGATGTCTGATTTCGAGAAAAAGATCTGGGACGATTTCTGGAAGATCGCCAACGACCCGCAACAGGCCGCCGAATTGGGCATTCGCGCGCTGCACGGTGACGCCGTCTCGATCAAGGTGGAAAAGGGCAAGACGTACCGGGTGACCGTGCGAGCCTCCGGAGGGCCGGAAATCGTCGTGGAAACAGACAAGCCTACCGCAGCAACCCGCTGATTTTGCGGCCGGTGACGCTCAACGGATAGCCCTCCAGTTCGCCGATCTTCACCCAACGGACATCGCCGCCGCGTTTGAGCCGTCCGCCCGTGCACTCGGCTTCGTAGCAGTCGAGCGTAATCCGAAATCGCGTCACGCCGTGCTTGATCGTGGTTAGTCTTGGTCCCGGTGCGACCGCCAAGCCCGTCAGCTGGGCGGCGGCTTGCTCCACTTGGCGGCGCAACGGATCGCCGCGCTGCGCCGTCACAGGAAATCGCGGGAAGTCCCACAAGCCTGCCCAGCGTTCGTGGGACGCACAGCGGCGGAGTACGACGCGATCGTCACGCCGGACAATCACGGCCGCTTCGCGCCGGTCTTCGTAGTTGGTCTTGCGTTTAGGCGGCGGGATGACGTCCTGCAGTCCCTCTCGCTTCGTCGGGCATAGCGATCCGGCGGGACACTGCGCGCACCGCGGGCCGCGCGGGGCGCAGATCTCGCTGCCCAGTTCCATGAGCGCCTGGTTGAACAGCCCCACGTCCCTGGCGGGCAAGAGGCTGGCGGAGAAGTCCCACAGCAGTTGTTGACCGTGGTTTCGCGCCGGGTCGCCGCGATAGCCAAGCAGCCGGCTGAAGACCCGCACCGTGTTGGCCTCCAGAATCGGCTCGCGGGCATCCCAAGCGATCGAGGCAATCGCGCCGGCGGTGTAACGGCCGATGCCCGGCAGCGAGCGGATCTGCTCCGGGTGGCGGGGAAACTCGCCGCCATGTTCCGCGACGATGATCTTGGCGGCCGCGTGCAGTTGCCGCGCACGCCGGTAGTAGCCCAGACCCTCCCACAACCGCAGGACCTGTTGCTCGTCGGCTGCAGCCAGATCGGCCAGCGTCGGGAAGGCGGCCAGAAAGCGTTCATAGTAGCCGACGACCGTGACGACCTGCGTCTGCTGGAGCATGATCTCGCTGATCCAGACCGCGTACGGATCGCGCGTCCTGCGCCACGGCAAATCGCGCGCGTTGCGCCGAAACCAGGCCGTCAGGCGACGGCGGAAACGAGTCCTCCATGCGGAGTCGGGCAGCCGGACGGATGTGTCGGTCATCGGCGAATGGGGATCTCTCCAAGAATCACGGTTTCCGCTCCCCTTCGGTGTTCATGACTTCGATCTTGGACTGCGGGCGCTGCCGGTCGGCGACCCAGCGGAACAAGTATTGAGTCACGGCGGATTCCAGTTCCGAACGGACTTCCTGCCAGCGTTTCGTCCCCGGCTTGATCTCCAGGCACTGGATCAAGTGTACGCCAAACGCGGTCACCACCGGCGGGCTGATCTTGCCCGGCTCCAGGGCAAAGGCGGCTTGGGAGAACGGTTCGGGCATCGGCTGATGACGTCCGATGGAGCCGATCCGCCCTCCGCCGGTTGCGGTCGGAGCGACGGAGTGCAGTTGGGCGGCCTCGGCAAACGTCAATTCGCCGGCCAGGATTCGCGACCGCAGCTTGTCGGCAGCGTCAATCGCCGCGGCTTGCTGCTGCGCGTCAGCAGGCGATTCGACGCGCAGCAGGATATGCGCGACAGCCACTTCCGTACCGTCAAAATCGCGGCGATGCTGCTGGAAATAGCGTTCCAGGTTTTGGTCCGTCAGGTGATGTTCCAGAAAACGCGGCCAGGCGATCTGCCAAGCGACGGTCTGGCGGAGCGCGCCGGTAGTCAATCCGGACCGTTGCAGATACTGGTCCAGGGTCAGTTGCTGTTGTTCCAGCCGTTTGCGGATCCGTTGCAGTTCGCGGTCGATCTCCTGGGCGTTGGCACCGAAGCCGTTCTGCTCCAAGTACTTGCTGGCGATCAGCCGATCGATCAATTGGGCCAACGTCGTCTCGCGCAACTGCCGAAGTGCGGCCGGCGTCAGTTCGCGCTGGCGCACGACGCGCGCCAACTCGCGCTCCAATTCTCGATCCGTAACCGGCTGGCCGTCCACCGTGGCCAACACCGCAGCAGCACGTTCGGACTGCGGTTCCGCGGCGGGCAGAACAATCGAACTGGCAAACAGAAACAGCGCAGTCAGGGCGATTGGGAGGCGAGGCAGAAAGAGGAGGGAAGAGAGCTGACAGAAAAATGGGGTGACAGAAAGATGAAGAGGGAGAGTTGAGGAAGTGGGCATGGCGGTTGTATTTTGAACGTTCGGATTTCGTGTCTGTGAACTTGTTTCGGATTCTAGATTTCGAGTCTCGGATTTGGTTGCGGCCATCAGCCCTCGTTAAGGCAACGGAATGTCTTTCAGTTCAAAAGCGACCGGCATCTGGATCAAGACCGCAGGGGTCTTGTAGACGAATTTGCAGTCGGCCAGACCGTTCTCGCGGTCGGACAAGTAGGCGACCCCGACTTCGTTTTCCGTTTGGCGAAAGGCCTGCTGCCCCACGTGCTCGAACCGCTGGCGGTCCGGGCCGATGAAGTACGCCTCGTTGCCGTAGATCCAGTTGCGGTGCGATTCCAGCGCATTGCGAGCCTGATCGAAGCGGACGCGCAGACGCAGCTCGTACACATCGACGTTCTTGCGGACTTGCTCCAGCACCACCGTCACGCCTGCACGTGATTGCTCGACGGATTCGGCTGCTCCCAGGTTGCTGAATTCGAATGCTTCGACCTGGCCGGGCACGAGGGCCGAGAGTTGGCCTCGCAGTGACGCAATCTTGTTGACACTGCGGTCGGGCAGCGACAACGGCACTTGCACTTCGGCAGCCGGGATTGCGCTTTCCACTGGCACCTCCAGGTTGGCGCGTTTCGAGCCGATCTCCATGGCGCGGCCGGCATCGTCCGTAGCCCGCAGGTCGCCCAGCGGAATCTGCAGCAGGATCGGCGGCACGCGAGGCTCCCAGGTGATTTCCAGGACCAGACGCAACGAGTGATGGGCTGGATTGCGCAGTTCGCGGATTGCCAGCACGCGGAGCACTTCGAAGCGAAACAAGCCTTCATACACGGCGCGGCTGGCGCGATCGAGTTCCGCCTGATCCCGAGCGACCACGGCCAGCGCCTTGGCCTCCCCGCTGAAGTTGTAGAGCGTCATGCCGGCCCGATCGAGAATGACGTCGAAGGCCGTCCAGAACGGCTGCTTGTCAAAGTCGAACTTGAGTTGGGGATCGTGGGGTTGCTGGCCGAATCGCTGGCGAAAGTCGACGATGCGGTTGCCGGTCTGCTGCTGGACGGCGGCCAGCGCGGCGGACAAGGGCATCTCGCCCTGCAGGGTCACTCGCGACGGTTCCGCAGCGGCTTTGGCCGCCTCCTCCTGGAGCGTCTTGCGGACGCGTTCCAGGCGGACCCGGACTTCGGCCGACGTGTCGCGCCCCGGCGACGGCAGCAGATCCAATGCCTCCGGGCCCAACTCGATCAATTCACGTTCGGCCGCTTCGCGCGTCGCAAGTTGATTATCGTCCAGTTGCCGGACGAGGCGGCGCACCTGCAGAGGCAACCCGCCGGGAGCCTCCGCGCCCGCCGCTCCCGGCAGCAACCCGCCCGCCAACAGCAAACAGACCCACACGGCGATCTCCTTCTGCAATGGTTTCCGTTTTCCGCAGCATGGCTGTCCGAGCCCTGCCCCCCCCGTAGCATGGATCTCCGAGCCGTGCGGACGCTCCCGGAATTTCGAGCAGCAGCGCACGGCTCAGAGAGCCATGCTGCCAAACTTGCGGCTTTACCGGTCCTCTAGCTTTTATCATAGAGCCTGCGGCGGAATCTGGAAAGTTCGCCGCCTGCGGAGCCCAACGGTAGTTTCTCCGCGCGCCGCGTTTCGTTATACTTCTGAACCGGCAACATCCGGAAGGAGACCTGATCGTGGCGGAAGCAAACACTCGCGAGCAATGGGGTTCTCGCATCGGCGTGATTCTGGCGGTGGCCGGTTCGGCCGTGGGGCTGGGCAACTTTTTGCGCTTTCCGGGCACGGCGGCGCAGAACGGCGGCGGAGCGTTCATGCTGCCGTACTTCATCTCGTTGCTCGTATTGGGCATTCCCATGTGCTGGGCGGAATGGACGATGGGCCGCTATGCCGGCGCCCGCGGCTGCAATTCGGCCCCGGCGATCTTCACCGTCATCTGGCGTCACCCGCTGGCCAAGTACGCTGGGGGATTGGCCTTGGTGATCCCGTTGGTCATCTACATGTACTACGTGCTGATCGAGTCCTGGTGTCTGGGCTACGCCTTCACGTACTTGATCGGCGATGCACGGCTGGCGCAAGACCCGTCCGGGTACTTCAGCAAGTTTGTGGGCATGCAAGAAAACGGCCTCATCTACGAAGAAGGCAGCGGCCATGGCACGTGGGTGCTGCTGATCGTCTTTGTCTTCAATTTCCTGTTGATCTATCGAGGCGTCAGCAAAGGGATCGAAAGCTTCTGCAAGGTTGCCATGCCGCTGATGCTCACGCTGGGAATTATCGTACTGGTGCGCGTCCTGACGCTGGGCACGCCGGATCCGGCCAAGCCCGACCAGAACGTGCTGCGCGGCCTGGGGTTCATGTGGAACCCCAAGCCCGAGGCGTTGCTGAACCCGGCCACCTGGCTGGCCGCGTCAGGACAGATTTTCTTCAGCCTCTCGGTCGGTTTCGGGATCATCATCAACTACGCCAGTTACCTGACGAAGAAGGACGATTTGGCGCTCAGCGGCCTGACGTCGTGCAGCGTGAACGAGTTCTTCGAGGTCTGCATGGGCGGCCTGATTACGTTGCCCGCGGCCTTCCTGTTCTTGGGCGTTGCCGCCAGTGAGTTTACGGGTTCGTCGTTCGCGTTGGGCTTTCGCGCCTTGCCCAACGTATTTGCCCGGATGCCGGCGGGGCAAGTGATCGGCAGTCTGTGGTTCTTCATGCTCTTCCTGGCGGCCATCACCAGCAGTATTTCGATGCTGCAGCCGGTGATTGCGTTCTTGGAGGAGGGGTTTGGGCTGAAACGTCATGCCTCCGTGTCGATCCTGGGCGTGCTGTCCGCGTTGGGCTGCGGTTTCGTGCTCTACTTCTCCAAGGACTTGGTCGCGCTCGACACCTTCGACTTCCTGGTGGGCAGCGTGATGATTCTCGTCCTGGCTTTGATCCAGGCGGTTCTGTATGGCTGGGCCTTCGGCACCCAGCGTGGGCACGAGGAACTTCACGAGGGGGCACTCATTCGCATACCGCGGTTCTTCCAGTTCATGTTGAAGTGGATCGTGCCCATGTACCTGCTGGCGATCTTCGGGGGCTTCTGTTTCATGGATCTGCCCAGCCGCGATGTGTTCAAGTTCCACCTGGGGCAAGGCGTGGCTCTGAGCCAGCAGGAAGTCGCTGCCTCTGAGGCAATCCAGGCGCAATTCGCGAGCAACGACGTGCAGTTGCCGGCGAGCGCGACGATCCGGCCGGCGGAGGGCGGCAGTTGGCAGGTGTACGACGGGGACCAGGCCCTGCCGTATACGATTCGCACAGAGAAGAGTCTGGCGGTCTACGCGCATGAAGTCGGCTACTACGAAAAGATCGGCAACCATCCCGTGGCTCTTGCCTCGCTGTTGTTTGTCGCTACGATCCTGGCCTTCCTGCTGGTGATGGTCTACATCGCGGGCCAACGCTGGGAGGCGGAAGGACGATTCGAGCACTTGGAGGCGTGACCGGCCGGATGTTTCGGCGACCCACATTGACGACAAGGAAACTAGCGATGACGATTGGAGGCTGGACAGTGATGATTGTGTCGGTCGCGTCCGTGCTGGCGCTGGCGGCCTTCTGCCTGTACCGAGTGCTCACGCTGCCGCCGGTCGATGTCACCGAGCGTCTGAAGGGCCCTCTGGACATCGATACGCAGGATACCATCGACGCGGACTAAGAACCGCCCGCGGAATAAGCGAGCGGAATGGCGCCAGCCACCGGTTCCGGATCGGCGGCAATACCGGCGGCTGGCGCCTTGCCGCTCACGTATGATCAGACAGTTGTTGCTCGAACGGTGCCCAGGCGAACGATTCAAGACTTTCCGCTTTCTTCCCCAGGAGACCCCACCATGACGCCCCGCCATTTCGCTGAACGTCTTCGACACGATTGGGCTGTGATTGTCTGTTGCTTGATTGCGGTTCTTCATACGAGCGATCCGCCTCTGCCTGCCGCCGAAACCGGTGCGGCATCGGAGGCGGCCGAGAACATCGCCCGCGGCAAAGCGTATACGCTGTACCCACAGCCGAACTACTCGCTCTGCACCGACCCGGGCGATCGGGAGCAATTGACCGACGGCAAAACGACCGCCGAATACTTCTGGACACAATCCGGCACCGTTGGCTGGCAGTCGATTCGGTATGCGTTGATCACGATCGACTTGGGAATCGTGCAGCCGATCTCTGGTGTTTCGATGACCACGGCGGCCGGCGCGGCCGGGGTCACCTGGCCGCTGGCCGTGTACGTGCTGGTCAGCGACGATGGGCAAGCATTTTACGGCGCGGGGGACTTGGTGTCCCTGGACCGCCAGCAGAACGGCCCGTTTCCGGAAGGTTACGCGATTCGGCGGCTGGTGACTCGCCAACTGCAGACCTGGGGGCGTTACGTCCAGTTGATGATTGTCCCCCTGCCAGGCGGGCCGTACACGTTTACCGACGAAGTGCAGGTGTTCCGCGGACCGCCGTCGTTAATCGACCCGGCGCGCGGGCGTGGCGAGCCGACCACCGCGCAAGCGTTGTACGAGCAGGGCCGCCTGATGCGCGCCGTGACGCAGCGTCTGGACTTGGACGGCGCGGCGTTGAAAAAACAGATCGAGGCGGCCGATATCGACGGCGCCGTGCGGTCCCAACTCACGGCTCAACTGACCACCGCATTGGCGTCCCCCGAACCAATCGTTCCGGACGCGTCGTTCCGAGCCGTACTGCCGCTCACAGCCAAGCACGCCAAGCTGTTCGAAGTCCAGGCGGCGTTCTGGAGAAGCCTGGGACGCGCGCCGCTGTCCGCGTGCGTTCCCGTGCTCTGGGATCCGCTCGAACCGACCTCACTCCCGGAGCGGGACCCGGCCCGGCCGCTTGAAATCCACACCATGCTGGGCGAATACCGCGCGGGGGCGTTTAACCTGGCCAACAGCACGGAACGGCCGCTGGCGGTCCGGTTGTGCTTCCGCGGCTTGCCGCAGTCGCCGCTGCCGCCGTACGTGACCGTGCATGAGGTCCAGTGGACCGACACGTCGCAAGGCGTGCCGGTGGCCGCCGCGCTTCCCGAAGCCGGCCGCACGGGCGACGGCTGGACAGTCACGGTGTTGCCGGGATTGGTGCGGCAGGTTTGGATCACGTGGCACGTGACGGATGTGCCGGCCGGCGAGTATGCCGGTTCGGTGTCGGCCGAATCTCCGGGCCACCCGCCGCTGGAGATCCCGGTCCGGCTGAAGGTCTGGCCGATGGAGTTTCCGCAGCAGACCTCGCTGTGCCTGGGCGGGTGGAGCTACACGAACAGCGGCGGCGGTCGCGGCGTGACATCCCAGAACCGCGCGGCGCTGGTCGAGCACCTTCGGCAGCGGTTCGTCAACGCGCCTTGGGCGACCGGCGGCGTGCTGCGGTCCTTCGAATTCGACCGCAACGATCCGAAAGTCATCCGCCTGGACACCAAGGCGTTGGACGATTGGATCGCGCTCTGGCCGCAGGCCAAGCGGTACATGGTCTTCCTGGCAGTGGCGGATTACGGCGGGGCGATACAGAGTTCGCTGGGCGGCGCCAAGCTGGGTACCCCTGAGTTTGGCGAGCGTGTCGGCACGTGGATCAAAGCCTGGGTCGCCCACCTGCGCAACCAAGGCATCCGGCCCGACCAGTTGGGACTGCTGATCCACGACGAGCCGCACGAAGGCTCGGACATCGGCCCGCTGTTGGCCTGGGCGCGGGCGATCCGGGCGGCGGAGCCGGACGTGTTGATCTGGGAGGACGCCACGTACCGCGACCCGGCCAAGGCGCCGCCGGAATTGTTCGAGGCGTGCAGCGTTCTGTGCCCCAACCGTCCCATGTGGCTGGAACGCGGCGAGTCCTTCGCCCAGTTCTACCATCGGCAGCAGGCGGCGGGACGCACGCTCCAGTTCTACTCCTGCTCCGGCCCGGCGCGGTTGCTGGACCCCTACGCCTACTACCGCCTGCAGGCCTGGCAGTGCTGGCAGGAAGGAGCGACGGGCTCTTTCTTCTGGGCGTTCAGCGACAACTGCGGGGCTTCTTCGTGGAACGAGTATTTTGCCGTCGCGGGACCGTTTACGCCCCTGTTCCTGGACGATACCTCGGTGACGGCGGGCAAGCAGATGGAGGCAATCCGAGAAAGCGTGGAGGATTACGAGTGCTTCGTGATGCTCCGCAGCGCCGTGGATCGCGCCAAGGCCGCCGGCCGGAGCGATGGGCCCGTGACCGCGGCGGAAACGCTGCTGGCCGACGGCGCGCGCCGGGTGTTGTCCGCCGAGGCGGTCAACAAGCTGCGCTGGGAAGACCCCAAAGACCGCACGCTTGCCGACGCCGTGCGTGTCAAGGTCCTGCAAGCCTTGGTCGACCTGAAATAGAAAACGATCTCTTGGACTGCGGCGCCCTCTCGCCGCTTTTTCGAGGACGCCCGCAGTCCGCTGAGCATTGTGTACACATGCCGGCAGAACCGCCGCATGCGTGAATGCAAAGCGGTGACAAGGCACCGCACTCCAAGATATGCCCGCGCCGTCAACTTTGGGCTTGTCGACTATTCTCTCGGCGAACCGTCCAGCCCGGCGGCCTGGCGTCGAAGTTGTTCCGCGGCCTGGCGAGCGCGAGCCAACTGACTCGTTGGTCATCACGCTGGTTTTGCTCCCCGCGGTTGATGAAACATCGCGGCTTTTTCAGTTGCAAACGAAACACGGATCGGGTAGAAAGATACCGGCGATTATATCTGACTTTCGAACGAGTCGAAATCACCAGCGGGCCAGAAGGCCGGCAGGTCGTATTCCAGAGTGGCAAGATCAGCCACAGACGCCTTTTCCCGGGGCCTTTTGACTTCCGGACGTAAACTACCGAATTCCATTTTCGTCGAGGAGGAATCTGCCATGCCCGACCACGATCACGGCTCGAAATTCCGTGCCCACTGCTGTCCGAATTGCGACTGCTCCAGCGACGCAGATGGGATCTCTCGTCGCAGTTTCCTGGGTGGCATGAGCGGCGCGGCGCTCGGCGGCATGGCGCTGGCCTGGGCCTCCTGGTCCGAGATCGCCGGGGCTGACGATCAGTTGCCCATGCCGCCGACTCGCAAGCCGCTGGTGGTCAAGCCGATCCTGACCTACGCGACCCCGCAACGAGCCCCGCAGACCAGTTGGCGGCCTTGGGGCGGCATCCAGACGGAGGAGGATGCCAACGCCGAAGTGGCTCGCATCCAAGACGAATTGAAAAAGCTGCAAGCGTCCGCCGACTTCCCCGTTCAGTTCCTGAGCGTGACGGCCATCCGCGATCCCAAGCAGTTGGAGGGCGCGGCCGACCTGGCCGGCGCCGACACGGTCCTGCTGTACGCCGCGGGCGGACCTTCCCACGTCTTCCAGCAGTTCCGCGACCAAGGCAAAGACGTGGTCTACTTCGTCCGCCACAAGTCCGGCCCGGTATCGTTGTGGTACGAAATCGTCAGCCCGATTCAGTTGCGGGGCCACACGGACCAGCGCGTGACGAAGAACTTCGACGAGCAGGACGTGGTGGTTGACAGCCTGGACGAAGTCCTCTGGCGACTGCGGGCCCTGTGCGGGCTGAAGAACACGATGCACAGCCGGATCGTCGCCGTCGGCGGCGCCGGCGGCTGGGCGCAACCCAAAGCGCCGGAGTTGGCCAAGGAGCGATTCAAGCTCGAAATCCAAAACCTACCTTATCCCGAGCTGGGCGAGTTGATCAAAGCGGCTCGGGCCGACGCGGCGGCCGTGGCGCTGGCGAAGCAGCGAGCCGAAGCCTACCTGAAGTTGCCCGGTACGACGCTGGAGACCGATGTCAAGTTCGTCGAAAATGCCATGCTGCTGGATCAGGTCTTCCGGGCGATCATGAAAAAGGCGGACTGCCACGCGATCACCGTCAACGGCTGTATGGGCACAATCATGCCCATGTCCGAGACCACCGCCTGCTTGACTCTGAGCACGCTGAACGACGACGGCTATTTTGCCTTTTGCGAGTCCGATTTCGTGGTCATTCCGTCCGGCATCCTGATGGCCAACATCTCCGGCCGGCCGGTGTTCTTGAACGACCCCACCTACCCACACGACGGCTTGATTACCTTGGCGCACTGCACGGGTCCGCGGAAGATGGACGGCAAGACGTTGGAGCCGGCGCGGATTCTGACGCATTTCGAGTCGGATTACGGGGCCGCGCCGAAGGTCGAGATGCGCAAAGGCCAGATGACGACGAACATTCTGCCCGATTTCAAGGCCGAGCGGTGGGTGGGGGTGCGGGGCGAGATCGTGGACGCCCCGTTCCTGGCGATCTGCCGCGACCAGATCGACATTCGATTCCAGTGCGACAGCCTGCTGCTGGCCCAACGCATGCCCGGCTTTCACTGGATGACCGCCTACGGCGATTACTCGAAAGAACTCGGCTACGCCCTCAAACGCGCCGGCATCCAGTGGGAGTTCCTGGGCTAGGCGAGACGGCCATGATCCGGTAGCATGGTTTTTTCGGCCGTGCCCGAGCCCGGCAAGCGATCACGGCGGGCAAGGGATTCCCGTCGTTCTTAAGGGCGCAGGGATCGTGCATCGACGCGGCCCCCCGGCAGTTCAGCTGCCGGGGGGCTGTTTGTTGCCGCGACCGCCAGTCGCTCTACCAGGGCGTCGACGTGCGTTTCGCACAAGGGCAGGATCTCGTCGGGCGTGGCACAGTCGATGTCGTCGATGTGCCAGTACCCGATCCGATCCGTCCAGGCGGGAAACTGCTCGGCCATCATCGCCCGGTGTTCTTCTTCCTTGAGGGCCACGACGAGGCCGGCGCTCTGGAGGTCGGACTCGGACAGCGAAATCGGGAAGCGGATGTTCCCGTTCAGGTGGATGCCAAGGGCGGCCAGTCGTTCCACGGTGTAAGTCGCAATCGGGCCGTAGCCGTCTGCCATCCAGGTCCGCAGTCCGCGGGAGGTTGCCCGCCAATTCAGCCCCCGGGCTTCGGCCTGGGCGTTGAACCAGTGCTCGCAGAAACGGCTGCGGAAATAGTTGGCAGTGCAAACAAAAACGACCGTCTTGGTATGCATGGTGATCCTGTTCCGGTGCTGAAAAGACAACATGATAACAGATCGAGGAGGGCTGGACCAGGGCGATTGGTTGCCGGCGCGGACGGGCTGTTGCGATGGCCGTGGCAGACAGTTTGCCGTGCGTGACTTGAAGAACTTCTTTGAACGGCGATGATAGGGAGATGGTGCTCGAGGGATGTTATGGGCAACCACAGAATCCATGCTTTTGATGATGATCTGCTCGGGAACCTTGATGCGGTCGCGCTGGCGGATCTGGTGCGGCGCCGCGAGGTCAGTCCGGTAGAGTTGACTGAGGCGGCCATCGCTCGAGTCGAGAAGGTCAACGGTGCGCTCAATGCGGTGAAGCTGGCAACTTATGAGCGGGCTCTTGCCGAGGCGGCAAAAGGGCCCCGTGGGCTCTTTGCCGGTGTGCCGACCTTTGTCAAGGACAACACCGACCTCGCAGGCCTGCCGACGAGGCATGGTTCGCAGGCGGTGCCGCCGGTTTCCGCGACAGCGGATGGCGCGTTTGCCAGACAGTTTCTGTCTCTGGGCTTTACCGTCCTTGGCAAGACGAACCTGCCGGAATTCGGTTTCAACTGCAGCACAGAATTCCAGGGCCTGCGGCCCACCCGTAATCCCTGGCATACGGATTACTCATGCGGGGGCAGTTCCGGCGGCGCCGCGGCTTTGGTGGCCGCTGGAGCCGTGCCCATCGCCCATGCCAACGATGGCGGCGGCTCGACGCGCATTCCCGCGGCCTGCTGTGGTTTGGTCGGGCTAAAACCGTCCCGCGGTCGTCTCGTCGAAGGCGAAATAGGGCGGCGACTGCCCGTTAAGGTCGTTGTCGATGGCGTCGTGACACGCACGGTGCGCGACACGGCCTATTTTCTTGCCGGCGCAGAGCGTTACTGGCGCAATCGCAAATTGCCGCCGGTCGAACTGGTGGAGGGACCGGCCAAACGGCGCCTGAAGATTGGTCTGGTCATCAATTCCATTGTTGGTGCTCCGACCTGCCCGGAGACTCGCACGGTAGTGGAACGAACGGCGGCCTTGTTGGAGAGCCTCGGTCACCGCGTCGAAGAGGCAGTTGTCACGATGTCACCGTCGTTTCCCGAAGATTTTGCCGACTACTGGGGCTTTCTCGCCTTCATGGCGATCCGTTTCGGACATCACCGTTTCGGTAGGAGGTTTGATTCCAGTCAGGTAGACGGTCTGACCCGGGGGCTTGCAGCTCGCTTTCGCCGCCATGGCTGGCACTTGCCGCTGGCTCTGCTTCGGCTGCGACGTACGTCTCGGCAAAATGCCACGGCCACGAAGGATTACGATCTGGTTCTGTCACCCGTAGTCGCTCACGTCACTCCCGAACTGGGCTATCTCAGCCCCGAAGTGCCCTTTCCGGAGTTGTTCCAGCGAATGGCGAACTACGCCACGTTCACCCCCGTCAACAACGCCGATGGTTCTCCGGCCATTTCCTTGCCGATGGGGACGGCAGCCAACGGACTACCGATTGGCGTGCAGTTTTCGGCCGCCCACGGTGACGAACGCACTTTGCTGGAGATCGCCTACGAATTGGAACAGGCGAATCCGTGGCGGCGGATTGCAGAAAGCCAGACATCTCGCTGAAAGACGTGGCCGGTGCCCTGTTTGGAGGGGTGCGTGATAGAGGGGTGACCCATCGGTCAAATTAAATGAACCTGCGGTATTGATTGGCGACCCGGCGGTCGCTATATTTTGAGACCAGTGACGCGCGGCGGCCGCAGTGAGATCAAGACCATGCCAAGACTGAGCAAGACCCGCAAAGCGCTGCTGAACACGATGATGAAGGAGAGTATCTTCGAGGCCACGACGGCGGTGTTGTGCGAGCATGGCATCGAAGGAACCACCATGAACCGGGTGGCGGAGGCGGCGGCGCTGTCCAAGAGCAGTCTGTACGACTACTTCCACAGCAAGGAGGACTTGCTGGCATTCGTCTCTGATCGAATTGTCGGTCCCTTCTTGAGGATGATTGAGGACCTCGTGCAGGCGGATCTGCCGGCTCCCCAGAAACTCGATACCATCCTGCGCCACGCCTTGGACGACAGCGTGAAGCACAAAGCCGTCATCCGGCTGTTGGCGCAAGCGGATCACAGCCGTCAGGTCAAGCGAAGCACGCGGCCGCGGATCCTGGAAGCGGTTACCGCCATCTACGAGCAAGGAATCAAAGAAGGCTCTTTTCGGCCGCACAATCCAGCGTACACGAGCCGCATGTTCATCGGATGTCTGACAGAGCTGTTCGAGTTGCAAATGAGCAGCGATTCCGATGAAGCGGCGACCGAATACGTGGGCATCTTGATCGGTGCGGTTCGTGAAGGGTTTTCCATTCACGTTGCGAAAGAACGAAGAGAGAAGTTTCAATGAAGACGTGGAATCTTTGGAAAGCGGCACCGCTTGCGGCGGCTCTCCTCACGAGCTTTCTTGAGGCCGGCTGCAACCGCCAGGCGCCGCCGCCACCGCCGCCTCCCGCAGAAGTCGCCGTGGCAACGGTCCAGCCTCGGCCGGTGTTGCTCACCACGGAGTTGCCGGGCCGGACCTCCGCCTACCTCGTGGCGGAAATTCGACCTCAGGTCAGCGGCCTGATTTTGAAACGGCTGTTTGAGGAAGGTTCTGAAGTCAAGGCCGGTGACGTGCTGTATCAGATCGACCCGGAACCCTTTCAAGCCGCGTTAGACAGCGCCGCCGCGACCGTCACAGCTTCGCGCGAGGCGGCGGAACGGGCGCGGGCCACGCTGGAAGCGACCGTCGCCGGTGTTAAGCGGCACGAGGCGACCCTGGCGCTGGCCACAACGAACCGCCAGCGGTTCGAAAACATGCTCAAGAGCAATGCTGCGTCTCTCATGGAGCGAGACCAGGCCGCCACCGAAGTCGAATGGGCCCAAGCCGCGCTGCGCACGGCCGAGGCGCAGGTCGAAAGCGATCGGCAAGCGGTCAAAGCGGCCGAAGCGGCCATCCAGCAGGCCGAGGCGGCGCTCAAGACGGCCGAGATCAACTTGGCGTACACGAAGATCACCGCCCCCATCTCCGGCCGCATCGGCCGGTCCAGCGTGACCGACGGCGCCATTGTCACCGCGTATCAGCCGGTGGCCCTGGCGACCATTCAGCAGTTCGATCCCATTTACGTGGATGTGCCGCAATCCACCGTGGAAGTGAACCGGCTGAGACGCAGCCTGACGAACGGCCGCCTCAAGGAGAATGGGACCGACAGCGTCAAGATCACCCTGGAAGACGGCACGGCGTATCCGCAGGAGGGCTCGCTCAAGTTCCGCGACGTGACGGTGGACCCCACGACCGGTTCCGTCATTCTGCGGATCGTCGTTCCCAATCCCGACCGGACGCTCCTGCCCAACATGTTCGTGCGGGCGACGATCGACGAAGGCGTCCAGGAGGGGGCGATCCTCGTTCCTCAGCAGGCCGTTTCGCGCGACCCCAAGGGGAATCCGCTCGTCCTGGTCGTGGGCGCCGGAGACAAAGTCGAACAGCGAGGCATCTCGACCGATCGCGCCCTGGTCGACCAATGGCTCGTCTCCTCGGGGCTTCAGCCGGGCGACCGCGTGATTGTCGAGGGCATCCAGCGGGCCCGCCCCGGAACGGCCGTGAAGGCGGTGCCGTTTGAAGACAACAAGCCTGACACGGCCAAGCCTGACACGGCCAAGACCGAGGCTCCGGCGAAGGGCCCCTGAAAGGAACTCGCCGGTCTGGGAGAGATCGGCCATCGTAGGCGTGTCGCTCCGCGACACGATTCCGCTCGCGGAGCGAGCGGCCTACGATCCGGCCTACGTGAGCGGTTCTGAGATAACCAAGACATCCAAGCGACCGTAATCGATAGAGACTCGCGATGCTATCCAAATTCTTTCTCGACCGGCCGGTCTTCGCCTGGGTCATCGCCATCATCATGATGGTGCTGGGCGGATTGGCGATCTACACCCTGCCCATCTCGCAGTATCCCCTGATCGCCCCCCCGTCGATCGCCATCACCGCCTTTTACCCCGGAGCCTCGGCCGAGACGGTGGAAAACAGCGTGACCCAGATCATCGAGCAGAAGATGACGGGGTTCGACGACATGCTGTATCTCTCCGGGACGAGCGATTCGTCCGGTTCGTCGCGCGTGGAATTGACCTTCAAGGCCGGAACGGACCCGGACCTGGCCTGGGCCAAGGTGCAGAACAAGCTCCAACTGGCTATGGCCAGCCTGCCGGAAGTGGTCCAGCGTTCCGGCGTGATGGTCAGCAAGTCCACGCGGAATTTCCTGATCATCGTGGGGCTTGTGTCCGAGGACAGCAGCATGTCGGGCCACGACTTGCGTGATTATGCGCAATCCAACCTGGAGAAAGTCCTGGCCCGCGTCCCCGGAGTGGGCGAGGTCACCGTGTTCGGCTCGCAGTACGCCATGCGCGTGTGGCTGAACCCCGTCAAGCTCACCAGTTACCAGCTGACGTTCGAAGATGTGATCCAGGCATTGCGGACCTACAACGTGGAGGTTTCCGCCGGCCAGTTTGGCGGGGCGCCGGCCATGCCGGGGCAGCGTTTGAACGCTTCGATTGTGGTCCAGAACCTGCTCGAAACCCCCGAGGAGTTCGCCAACGTGCCCATCCGCACCAATCCGGACGGGTCCATCGTACGGGTCAAGGACGTAGGGCGAACCGAACTGGGGACCGAGGCCTACGATATCGAGGGTTTCTACAATGGCAAACCCAACGCCGGCCTCGCCATCCGTCAGGCGCCCGGCGCCAACGCGCTGGACACCGCCAATGCCGTCAAGTCGAAACTGGAAGAGATGAGCCGCTTCTTCCCGCCGGGTCTGAAGGTCGTGTATCCCTACGACACCACGCCCTTCGTGGAGGTGGCGATTGAAGAAGTGGTGCAGACCCTGATCGAGGCGATCGTGTTGGTCTTCCTGGTCATGTGGCTGTTCATGGGGAACATCCGGGCCACCCTGATTCCCACGATTGCCGTGCCGGTGGTTTTGCTGGGCACTTTCGCCGTGCTGGGGGCGTTCGGCTTTTCCATCAACATGCTGACCATGTTCGCCATGGTGCTGGCCATCGGGTTGCTGGTCGACGATGCCATCGTGGTCGTGGAAAACGTGGAACGCATCATGACGGAGGAAGGGCTTTCGCCCCGGGAAGCGACGGCCAAGAGCATGGACCAGATCACCAGCGCCCTGATCGGCATCGGCCTGGTGCTCTCGGCGGTGTTCGGCCCGATGGCCTTTTTCCCCGGTTCGACCGGCGTGATCTACCGCCAGTTCTCCGTCACCGTCATCGCCTCCATGCTGTTGTCGGTGGTGGTCGCGTTGATCCTGACGCCCGTGCTCTGCGCCTCGCTCCTGCGGCCCGTGCCCAAAGGGCATGAACCGGCCGAGAACGCCATTTTCTTTCTCCGCCCCTTCTTCCGCTGGTTCGACCGCGTCTTTTTCTGGATTCGCGATCGGTACGTCGATGTGGTCGGACACTCGCTGGCCAAGAAGCTGCGTTACCTGTTCGTCTATCTTGTGCTCGTGGGTCTGGTCGGCTACCTGTACCTGCGGCTGCCCAGCGCCTATCTTCCCGATGAGGATCAAGGGATGCTCATGTGCCAGGTCATCATGCCGACCGGGGCCACGCTGGAGCAGACCCAGAAGGTCGCCAACCGGGTCACGCGCTATTTTCTCAATGACGAGAAGGAGGCGGTCGAATCCTGCATGACGATCTCCGGCATCGGCTTTTCCGGCCGATCCCAGAACAACGGCATGGTGTTCGTCCGCTTGAAGGATTGGAAGCTGCGCACGCGGTCCGACTTGAAGGCCAAGGCCGTAGCCGGGCGTGCCACGCAGGCGTTCTCCGTCATCCGCAACGCCATGGTCTTCGCCTTTCCGCCTCCGGCCGTCACGGAACTGGGCACGGCCCGCGGTGTGGATTTCGAGTTGGTGGACCGGGGTGGCCTGGGCCATGAGGCTCTGATGAACGCCCGCAATCAGCTGCTGGGGATGGCCAGGGAGGATCCGAGGCTCATCAACGTCCGGCCCAACGGGTTGGAAGACGTGCCGGAATTCCGCGTGGATGTGAATTGGGAGGCGGCCGGCGCGGAGGGGGTGCCTATCAGTTCCATTCACAGCACCATCGCGGCGGCATTCGGCAGCGCCTACGTCAACGACTTTATCCAAGGAGGGCGCGTCAAGCGGGTTTACGTCCAGGCGGACGCTCCCTTCCGCATGCTGCCCGAGGACCTGCAGAAACTGCATGCCCGCAATAGCGCCGGGAAGATGGTCCCCTATGCCTCGTTCGCCTCCAACCGCTGGACCTCCAATTCCCCCCGGCTGGAACGCTACAACGGTTTTCCGTCCCTGAACATCTGGGGCGAGCCCGCGCCGGGCAAGAGTTCCGGCGAAGCCATGCAGGCCATGGAAGAGATGGTCACGAAACTGGGCCCCGGCTTCGGTTACGACTGGACCGGACTCTCCTACCAGGAACGGATGGCGACGGCGCAGGGGCCGGTGCTCTACGCCTTCTCCATCCTCGTCATCTTCCTGTGCGTCGCGGCGTTATATGAAAGCTGGACGATCCCGTTCGTCAATCTCTTGATGTTGCCCCTGGGGGTGTTGGGCGCTTTGGCGGCCACGTCCCTGCGCGGGCTGTCCAACGATGTCTACTTTCAAATCGGCTTTCTGACGACGCTCGGACTTTCGACCAAGAACGCCATCCTGATCATTCAGTTCATCAAGGAACAGCGGCGGCAGGGTGAAGGCTTGATCGACGCGACCCTCGCGGCGGTGCGGATCCGGTTCCGGCCCGTGATCATGACCTCGCTGGCTTTCTTCTTCGGCACCCTGCCGCTGGCCATCGCCACCGGAGCCGGGGCCGGGGCCATGAACGCCATCGGAACCGCGGTCACCGGCGGAATGCTGTCCGCCACCTTCATCGACCTGATCTTCATCCCCCTGTTCTTCGTCGTTGTCTGCCAGATCTTCGGCAGGGAGCAGAAGCGGGCGGAGTCCGCCCCGTTGCCGGACGCCGACGCTTGACGAACGGAGGGGACGGGGGCAGGCACTTCAATCTGCAATCTTCGCCGCGAAAACACTTTGTCAGTGGCAGAACGTGCGGCGGCGAAGATTGAAGTGCCTGATTCCCTCTGGGCGAACGCTAGCAGCGTTGGTTCCTCACCGCCGGGCAGTTTCTTTCCCGCCGGCCGCTTCAACCCTCCGAAACGGGATTCCCTTTTTGCCCCGCGCGCCGGCGGCCCTTGGCAATTCTCCGGCTCTCTTGGCAAAGAGCAGTCCGGTTGCGTCAACCTTGCGGGCGATCCGGCTTTTGCTGTCCCAAGCGGATGTAGCGGGCCGATTATGACGACAATTCACATCTTGCGTGTTGTCAGGGAGGTAAGGCCATGAGACGCAGTCGCCTCGCATCAGGAAGAACGCTACCAGGATTCCCGGCGGTCGCACCCGCGGAGGCAACCGGCCGCGGGTCGGCGTTCCTCCTGGCCGTCCTCCTGCTGGCCCTGTGTTCGGGGTGTACCAGTTGGCGCGAGTACTTTGCCAACGGCCTCAAAGTCGGCCCAAATTACTGCCGCCCGGCGGCGCCCGTGGCGGACCAATGGCTCGACGCAGGCGATCCCGCACTCAACAACGGGCTGATCCACGACGGCGCTTGGTGGCAGACTTTTCAGGACCCGGTGCTCAATTCCCTGGTGGATTCCGCTTATCAGCAGAACCTGACCCTCCGCGTCGCCGGGCTGCGCATTTTGGAGGCCCGAGCCCAGCGGGCCATGACCGCCGGCGAGTTGTTCCCGCAACAGCAAACGGCCTTCGGCGACTACACCCGCACCGGCCTGAGCAAAAACAGCCTCGCAGCAACGTTTTTCAACCGGTTCCGCGGCGAGTGGAGGCTCGGCACCAGCATGGCGTGGGAACTCGACTTCTGGGGCCGCTTCCGGCGGGCCATCGAGGCGGCGGATGCGAACCTGGACGCTTCGGTCGAGGCCTACGACGGCGTGTTGGTCCTGCTCCTGGCCGACGTGGCCCAGAGCTACGCGGACGTGCGGATTGCCGAACAGCGGTTGGCCTATGCCCATCAGAACGTCGACATCCAAAAGGGTAGTTTGAATCTTGCTGAAGTACGCTTCCGCGAGGGCGCCACGACGCGACTCGACGTGACCCAAGGCCAATCCAGCGTCGCCCAGACCGAGGCCCGCATCCCGCCGCTGGAATCCGCCCGCAGGCAGGCCGCCAACCGACTCTGCATTCTACTGGGGATGCCGCCTCAGAGCCTGGATCACATGCTGGCGGGTCATCGCGGGATACCGCACGCCCCGCCCCAGGTTGCGGTTGGCATTCCGGCGGAACTTCTCCGCCGCCGTCCGGACGTGCGACGGGCCGAGCGGGAGGTTGCCGCCCAAAGCGCCCTGATCGGAGTCGCCACATCTGACTTGTATCCTCATTTTTCCATCGGCGGCACGATCTATCTTGATAGCCTTCAATTCAAGAACCTGTTTTCGCTTGATTCCGTCGCCGCCAACGTCGGTCCCGCCTTCCGCTGGGACATCCTGAACTATGGCCGGCTGGCCAACAACATCCGCATCCAGGAGTCTCGCTTTCAACAACTGGCCGTCCAGTATCAGAACACCGTCCTCCAGGCCAACGCGGAAGCCGAGAACGCCATTGTCAACTTTCTCAACTCGCAGCAGCAAGCCCGGTCGCAAGGGGAAAGCGCCGATGCCGCCCGCGAATCCGTCGACCTGGTGATGCTGCAGTATAAGGAGGGAAAAGTCGACTTCGGCCGAGTGTTCATCAACCAGGAATATCTGACCCAGCAACAAGACCAGTTGGCGATCGCCCAAGGCGCAGTCGCACAAAGTCTGATTCAACTCTACAAAGCTCTGGGCGGCGGCTGGCAAATCCGCTTGAGCACTTTCCTTCCGCCACCCCCTGCGGCGCCCGAACAGCCGGCGGAGCCCGTTCCGGTGCCAGAACCGGCCCCGCTTCCCCAACCGGCGGCACCGCCTGCACAGCCGGCCCCGCCGCCTGCAGTCGAACAACCCTGATAACGCCGACCGCCGTATCGCACGCCCCACAGTAACTCCGGAGCCCCGATCATGAACCGACTGACTTGGTGTTTGACAATTCTCTCTGTTCTGGCCGCGGGGCAATCCGCGCAGGGGGCCGATCTCTTCTTTGGCTCCTTGGGACGCGAGCTGAAATGCACGCGCTGCGCCGTCGTCCCCTGCTGCTGTACGGACAACTACTGCCGCAAACCGCTGCCGTGCCTGCCATGCGTGCCGTTGCCGACTGCGTGCGACAACTACTGTCGCAAGCCGCTGCCGTGCATTCCGTGTGTCAAATTCCAGGGGTGCGCGGACGACTACTGCCGAAAACCGTTTCCGCAACTCTGCTGCCCGGCGAAGTGAGGTTTCGTCGGCATCGCCCTGGCTACCGCTTGCGAAGTGTGTTCCCCGTCTGACACAAGAGGCGCGTGGCGATGTCTCGGCCCGTGCGGTGGTTGTGAAGACTTCGTTTTTCCGTAAAATCGTGGTTTGGCGCGGTGACCAGCATCCGCGGCACGGGAGGAGCGAGTGATGAGCCAGACCATGGTGATTTTTGGAGCATCGGGGGATCTGACCAGCCGGAAACTGATCCCCGCCATCTACTCCTTGCACCAGAAAAAACGCTTGCCCGCGGACACGCAGATCGTCGGCTTCGCGCGGACCGCGTTCACCCATGAAGCCTGGCGCCAGCGGTTGGCGGAATCGACCGCCCGGTTCGTGGGAACGCAGTTCGATACCGCCACCTGGGACGCGCTGGCTCCGCGGATTTTTTACTGTCCTGGGAGCGTCGACAACGCGGCTGATTTCCAGAAGCTGAACAGCCTCTTGCAGGAAATGGAAGGCGGTGGATCTGCGGCGCGGCTGTACTACTTGGCGATCGCGCCTCAATCCTACGCGCCTGCCGTGGCACATCTGGGCGCTGCCGGCTTGGCCGGTGAACAGCAGGGGCCGCGGCGCGTCGTCGTGGAAAAGCCCTTCGGCACGGACCTGGCCAGCGCCCGGCAGCTCAATCGCCAGATTCACGAAGTCTTTGCCGAAAGCCAGGTCTACCGAATCGATCACTATTTGGGCAAGGAGACGGTACAGAACGTGCTGGTTCTGCGGTTCGGCAACACGATCTTCGAGCCGGTGTGGAACCGCAATTATATCTGCCATGTCGAAATCACCGCCGCCGAATCGCTCACCGTGGGCCAACGGGCGGGCTATTATGATACGTCGGGCGTGCTGCGCGATATGCTGCAGGGCCATCTGCTCCAACTCCTGGCCTTGACCGCGATGGAGACGCCCGTTCGCTTTGAAGCCGCGGCGGTGCGCGACGAGAAGGTGAAAGTACTGCGGGCCGTGCGGCCGTTGCGGGCGGAGGACATCGCCACACATACCGTGCGGGGCCAGTACCGCGGATATCTCTCGGAGCCCGGCGTGCGTCCGGACAGTCAGACGGCCACGTTCGCGGCCGTGAAGCTGTACATCGACAACTGGCGCTGGCAAGGGGTGCCGTTCTACCTGCGCAGCGGCAAGGCCATGTCCTGCGCTACGACTCAATTGGTGATCCAGTTCCGCGAACCGCCGTACATGCTGTTCGAAGGCGGCCCGCGCGATCAATGCGATGCCAACCGCCTGGTCATCCAAATTCAGCCGGCCGAAGGCATCCAGCTTCACTTTCACACCAAGGTCCCCGACGCCGGCATGCAACTCCGCATGACGGACCTGGATTTCCGGTTCCGCGACAAGTTCGCCGGCCCGATGCCGGAAGCGTACCAAAGGCTGCTGTTGGATGCGATGAACGGAGACGCCAGCCTGTTTGCCCGAGCCGACGAAGTGGAGAGTGCCTGGAGCATCGTGGATCCGATCCAGCAGGCCTGGGACACGGCGTCACAGCCGCCGTTGCTGACATACGAAGCCGGCCTGTGGGGCCCCGGCGAGGCGACACCGTGGATGGAACAACAGGGGCACTTGTGGTTCGACACCTGTCCGGTGCTGCATTAGTCGCTTCAGGACCGTGACAGGGACGATTTGCTGTCGATCTTCGGCCGTGCTGCTTACAGTCCGAGGCTCGATAGGAACTCCTGCCGCCAACCCGCAGGGCGGCCTACCTGCAGTTGGCTGCGGAGCGATTGACCACAGTGGGCGGCTTCGTCGGCTCGTTCGACCTCGCCCAAGTCCGCATGGACCAGGCTCAGCGTCTGGTAGGCCGCCGGCAGCGCGCTGGAGGCCAAGCCGTCCCGCGCCAGTTCCGCATTTGCGGTCAGTTCGCTGAGTTGAGCAATACAGGTTTCCAGCGACTCGCACGCGGACAACAACCCGCCTCGATCGTTCGCGGCCGAGCACCGCTCCCGGCGAACCTGTCCCCCGCGCAACCGCAGCAGTTCCAACAGAACGCGATGCTGCGGCGGCAAGTCGGGACATGCGGCGATCGCGTTGCTCTGCGTCTGGAACGCTTGTTGGAGCCAGTCCTCCGCCTCGGCCAGCCGCCCGCTTCGCCAGCACACCATCCCCATCTTGGCCAGCGTGAGCGATCGGCACCTGGCATACGCGGGAACGGACGGATGCTGCGCGACAAGCCGCTGCAATTCGTCCAGCGCGCGGAGCAGACTCGGTTCGGTGCCGGGAGGTATCTCGGGACGATGCTCCCAGGAGAACAGGCCCACCGGCACGGCGGCGCAGGTCACCGCCAACTCGTACCGGTAATCGGCAATCTCGGGATGTTGAGCTTGCAGTCGTTCGAGGATTTCCAATGCCTGGCGCCGGCCCCAGTCCTTGGTGGCGATTCTCACTGCCGGAGGCCCGAATCCGGACAGCCGGTAACACAGTGCCAACAAGAAGCGGTACTCGGGCGTGCCGGAGTGCTCGCGGGTCAACTTCTCCAGCATGGCAATCGCCGACCTGCGATATTCGCGACTCTTGTAATAATGCGGTCCGGGTCCCGAAACGTATTCGTGAGCCTCGCCGTCGCGGCGGCTGTCCATTGCGCCCAGATGCTTGCTGGCCAGGAAATACAGTGTACGGGCGAACTCGTAACGGTAGTCTTCCGTGAGGGGCGTGGCGGGGTCCGCCGCGTCGAGAATCGACAACGCGTGCCGGTGCGATTCGTGAGCCCGGCCAAACTGGAACCTTGCCGAATGCACGTTGCCGATCTCATTGTAGGTGCGAGCCAGTTCGGTGCGCGCCGTCAGGGCCCGGCTCATGGCGGTGGGCCACGCCGAGAGCTTCGCGATTGCCCTCTCGTACTCCCGTTCGGCCTGGTCCAACTGCCCCAGTCGCTGGCGGATGTCTCCCACGCGCCGGCTGGCAATCGCCGATTCCAGCATCACCTGGCAGTCGCTGGGGGCTTGCTCGGCGAGGCGGTCGTAGAACACGAGCAGATTTTCCAGAACCGAGGCGACTTCGGGCGACGTTTCCACAGGAGCCCCGCGCCGCTCCAACGCCAGTTCCGCGCCGTCCCCGTCACGGTCCGAGCTGGCAGAAATCTTGACTCGATCCGGCGACAGCTGCCCGTAGATGCCGTCCAGCGTCTCCCTCGCCAGCCGCGATGTGGCTTCGGCCCGCGCCAGCGCCCAAGTGGCCTCCGCGTAGGCGGCCCGAGTTCGCATCCCGCTGCTGACAAGGATCGCGGCGACGGCGATCAGCAGCATCGCTGCCACCACGGATACGGCCGCCAGCGCCGGGTTGCGCCGACACCATCGCCAGCCCCGTTCGGCCCAAGATGCCCGGCGGGCGCGGATCGGCTGGTCTTGCAGAAAACATCGCAAGTCGGCTGCCAGCGCATCGGCCGTCGGATACCGCCGGGAGGGATCGACGGTCAGGCACTTCAGCACGATCGTCTCCAGGTCTCGCGGAATCGCCCGGTTGATTTTCCTGGGCGGGACCGGTTCCGGCCGAGCTTGGCTGTTCGGGCAGTGTCCGCGGTGCGAACCCTCAAACGCCGGCCGCAGCGTGAGCAACTCGTACAGCGTCAGGCCGATCGCGTGGACATCGCTGCGGGCGTCCGCCACGCCGCGAAGTTGCTCGGGGGCCATGTAGCGCAAAGTCCCAGCTACCTCGCTGGATTGGCTCAACTCCGCAGGATCGACGGCCCGTGCCAGGCCGAAGTCCGCCACGCAAACCACACCGTCCTCGTCGATCAGCAGATTCCCCGGCTTGATGTCGCGATGCAGCGTGCCTTGGGAGTGGGCGTACTGAAGGGCCTCGGCGGCTTGCAAGCCCACCTGCGCCGCCCAGCGGCCGTGCTCCGCCGGCGTACGACGCGCGGTGCTGTCCGGCGGCCCACGGCGATCGGCATCTTGGCCGCCATCGCTGTCCGCCGAGACCTGCGTCCGGGGCAGGCCGGGAAACTTTGCGGCGATCAGTTCCCGGACGACCGCGCTGAGTTCGCGATCGGCAGCAACGCCGCAGGCCGTTGCTCCAGCCGGGTGGGAGCCGGTGCCGGCCCGCACCGCCCGGATGACTTCATCCAATCCTACGCCTCGAATCAGCGGCATCACGTAGTAGTGCAGACCCTCTTGTTCGCCCACCCCGAAAACCGGGACGATGTTGGTGTGCCGCAGCCGAGCCGCCGTCTGAGCTTCGCGTTGAAAGCGGCGCAGGTGTTTGTCGAGCAGCAGCACGTGTTTGGGGAGCACCTTGACGGCGACGCGGCGCGCCAGCGACTTCTGCTCGGCCTCGTACACGATCCCCATGCCGCCGCGGCCGATCTCGCGGAGGATGACAAAGTCCCCGAGTTGTTCCGGCGCCCTGGCGAACCGCTCGCGGACGGCGGCGGCTTTGCGCTTGGCTTTTTCGTCCGACCGCAGACGCTCCATCAAGGCCACGGCGGGAAACAGGTCCTGAATCCGGCTGGCGAACCGCGGATAGCGGGCCGCGTATTCGGCGATCGACGGCGATTCGCCCTTCCGGCATCGCGCGGCAAACTCGTCGGCCAATCGTTCCAACGGATCCCGTTCACCCGGCGATTTGTTCATCGTTGGTGCTCTCCACCGTCAGGGACATCACGCCGCGCAACCGCTCCAGCGCCCGCAGGTAACGTTTGCTGGCCGCATACTTGTCGATGCCCAAGACCTGGGCCACTTCGTTGTTGCTCAGCTCTTCCAAGTGCCGGAGCACCAGCACTTCGCGGTCAATCTCTTCCAGCTGGTCCAGGGCTCGCCTCAATTCGCAGATCGTCTCTTCCCGCACCGCGCGCTGACTGGGCGTAGTCAGGCTGTCGGCCAGTTGGGCGATCAGGCCGCTGGAACTCGTATCCGACGTTCCGCCGCGGTCGAGTGCCACTTCCCGCTTGACGTCGCGCATCTGAGCGTCCAGGTACCGCCGATGCGTATCGATCAAGACCTGGGTGGTGATTTGGCGGAGCCAGACGAAAAAGGGGACCGAAGGCTGGTCCAGGTAGTCCTGGATTCGCCGCACCGCCTCCAGGTACGCGTCCTGCAGGATGTCATCCCCGTCCACCTTGCCGGCGATCCGGCTGTCCAGCCGAAACGCGATCATGCGCTGCAGCTTTTCGCGGTTGCGGCCGAAGAGTTCAGCCACCGCCTGTTCGCGCCCGCTGCGCAGCTGGCACAATTCGTCAGCGTCCGCCAATGCAATGGTCATCGGGTGGTTCAAGTCAACGGGTAGGCACGGCACGGGAGGGATCTAGCACGTTGAGTATACCCGGCGCCGAGAGATTTGACAGCCGTGGGACCGGAAATTCAGTCGCGCGACCCTCCTCGGTTTCGCGGTCCTCGCTTACGCTTCGGTTACGGACAATTTGGCCTAGTGCCTGCCTCCGCGCAGTTGGTACATCAGGCCGGTGGCCACCACTCCGGCGACCAGGAACGCGACGCCTAACACGGCATTGGTTAGCGGGTCCATTGGTTGTTGCGTCTCCTTCGACATGAATTCGTGTGCTGCGATTCCGCGATTCGTCGTCCTAAGGGCCCGATTTCTTGACGTAGGTCTCGGTCAAGTAACGTACGATCTGCGCCAATTCCACCTCATCGGCCGTCATCCCCTCTTCGACCATCCGTGTCACCAGATCGCGGGCGGCGTCCACGGAGTCCGGCGGAGCCTGGTCCACCTCGTCCGTGGCGTGGCATTCAGAACACTTTGTCCCAAATAACTTCTTGGCCTGCGCCGCGTCGTAGGGCGCGGCCTCAGCGGGCTCCGCGGTCAGGCTCTCCGCGGCCTGTTTCGCCCCTTCGCGCCGCTGTGCCTGATCTCGCAACCGCTGTGCAGATTGCTGCAACTGCGGGGACAGCGCCACCAGGTACGCCGTCACCTGCCACTGCTGATCCTCAGGAATGGGTGTCAGGTACGAGGTGAGGTCCGCCATGCGGCGGACGGTCTGGCGCCAGCCGTCCGGGGTCCGCGGCCGCGCGATCACCGTCCGCAGATCGTGGCATTCGATGCACTGCTGGCGAAGCACCTGTTGTCCGGCCCGCAGCTGCGCTGGCGAAGCCAGGGCGGCACTGGTCGCTTGATCCAGCCCGGTCTGAACCAACAACGCCTCGACACGGCGGCGATTCTCGTCCGTAAACAGGCGGCCGGTCGCCAGGGCCTCTCGAAACGCCGGCGGCACCGCGATGCCGATCAGCACGCTGCTGCCGACCAGCAGCGACGTGCCCATGGCCGGCACCAGGGCCGCGTCCAGCCGTTTGAAGAAACGCACGACCGAAATCTTCAGCAGCAGGATGACCCCCACGGCGATGCCCAGGCTCATGTGCATCACGGTCCGCGCCGGCAAC
The DNA here is from genome assembly GCA_964486845.1 of uncultured Pirellulaceae bacterium. Taxonomy (GTDB): domain Bacteria; phylum Planctomycetota; class Planctomycetia; order Pirellulales; family Pirellulaceae; genus Anammoximicrobium. The sequence goes on along the minus strand of CAZAQY010000053.1, from coordinate 3,447 downwards.
TCAATCTGGTACGTCCAGAGCCGCGGGACCATCTCCCACATGAGCAGCAGGTAGAGGGCCAGGAAGACGTACCCGACGACGCGATGAGCCGCCGCGAGTTTGCGGGTGACTTCGCCGGACGCAGGCGGGCTCGGTCCGCGGACTTCAGGCTCGTCGGACTCGAACGTCGATTTCGGTGCTCCGCAGCCCGGACAGACCCAGTCGTCCGGCAACTCGCTCCACGACGCGGCTTCCTGCTGCTCGTCGTACACGTATCCGCAGACAGGGCAGCGATAGCGTCTCCTGCCAGCCGAGGCTGCCGGCTGGTCGGCGGGCCGAGGCGATCCGGGCGTGTGGCCGACAGGCCGCGCCCGAGGTGGCGCCGATCCCGCCTCGCCAAGATAACCCATCACGGACTGTGCCGTCGAGCCGGCGCGCAGGACGCTCGTGCAATCTCGCTTCTCCTCCACGGCCTTCTTCGCCACCGCCATCCGCTGCGTATCGCCCAGCAGGATCGCTCCGACCAGGCGGCCGTCTTGAAAGACGAAGCGGTAGTAGCGGCCACCGGTTTCCTGCTCGATGACTTGGCCGCCGGCTTCGGGAGGCATGATCTGACCGATGCTGAACAGGTCCAGGCCGAGCACCTTGAGCGTGCTGGAACGTGGCAAACCGGTGAACTCCGCCCCGGCCCCGGCCAGGTTCCGCCCGGCGATCGCACCCTGAGCTTGGGAGGCGGTCCAGAGGCCGTAGACCACGCCGTTGTGCTCGGCCACATCCCCGGCAGCCAGGACGTCGGGATGCGAAGTGATCAGTTGGTTGTTCACCAACACGCCGTGCTTGACATCCAATCCCGCCTGTTGCGCCAGGGAACAGTTCGAGCGGACGCCCGTGGCGATCACGACCACGTCCGCCGCGACCGTGCTGCCGTCCTCCAGCAGAATGCTGCGGACGTGTTCGTCTCCCAGTATCTCTCGGGTCTTCGCCTTACGCCGGAGCGCAATCCCGATCCGGCCGACGTGCTCGCCGAGGATTTGTCCGGCACGCTCGTTCAGCTGTCGCGGCAGGAGCCAGCCGTGGCCTTCCAACAGGGTCACTTGGGCTCCGCGCCGGGCCAGCGCGCCGGCCGCTTCCAGTCCCAGCAACCCACCGCCGATACACACGCAGCGAGCCCCCGCCTCGCACGACTTCAAGAGATAATCGGCGTCCTGCACCGTCCGCAGGGTGGTGACCCCCTGGCGATTCGCTCCCGAAATGGGCGGGATGAAGGGATTGGCGCCGGCGGCCAGCAGGAGCTTGTCGAAGGGCAACCGCCGGCCGTCGCCCAGTTGGACGGCGTGCTCGGCTAGGTCCAAAGCGGAGACTTCCGTTCCCAGCAGGAGCTGAACCTGCTGCTCCTGGTACCACGCCGCCGGATGGATGAAGAGGTCTGGCCGGTTGATTTCTCCGGCAAGGTAGCGCGTCAGGTTGAGGCGGTAGTAGGGGAGTTCCGTCTCCTGAGAAATCAAGACGATTTCCGCGGCGGGAGCGGTTCTGCGCAGCGATTCCACGGCCGCCATGCCGGCGCCCCCGGCACCGATCACGACGATTCGAGTGGGGCTCGTAGCCGGTGAAGACGCGCCGGCCACAGCTGGTCCTGACGGCCCAGAAGACGCTTCATCCTCCGGCATCGCTTCAAACTCCTCCCGCGAAGCGCCACAGACCGGACAGGTTTCCGGCGGTTCGGGGCCGCGGTGAACGTATCCGCAAACACTGCAGATCCAAGCCGTATTTGGATTGGGCATCGTGGCACCTGTTCCTGGGGTCTTGCTCGTTCAACCGCGACCCAGCGGGGAGCGCGTCGGCGTGAGCAAGGACGCTCGGCTCCTCGGCACGGGCTCCAACACCCGCGCGGGTACCCGGTCGCGGTTAAACGAACTAGCCGCAGCTCGTTAAACTACGGCGACATCTTACTGCGAACGGTGTGCTCCAGGCAATGCGCCACCAGACTCGTCCAGCCCGTTTGATGGCTGGCGCCGAGTCCGGTCCCCGTGTCGCCGTGAAAATACTCGTGGAACAGCAACCGGTCCCGGCCGTCGGGAGCCGCGTGCGCGGGCTGCCCCTGGTACGGACGCCGCTGCTGCTGGTCAGGCAGGAACAGCCGCGCCAGTCGCCGCGCTTCAGCACCCGAAATTGCGTGACTTGCCATGCTTTCGTCTCAACGATCCTCCTCGATGACTGCGAATCCCAGCAGCGTAGCCAGGTCCTTGATCCGGTCCCGCCAATCTCCGAACGTCGCACAGCGATGCACGCCGTACTTGTCGGGATAGATGGTCCGCTTGACTTTTTCGGCGTCGACCGACGCCACGATCTTGGTCCGTCACATCATCTCGTACAGATGATCGCGGTACTTGACGGGACCATCGAACATCGGCACGGTCTTGCCGGTGTGGACCAGGACTTCTTTCGAAAGCACGTCGATCTGCCACATGGTGACCGCTTCGTCGGCCGGGTACAGGATGCAGGATGCGGCTCCGACGCCGGGTTGGGCACGGGCACGCACGTGGCGTTCGCGATGATCGGTCAGGATGTACGGCACGCGGCGTTCGTCCCCCCATGGATTCCACGGCCCCTCGCAGTGCTGAACCATGGACGTGTTGTTGTAGGTGTCCACGGAGAAATCGCCCAGCATACTGGGACGCCGGTAGGCGTACTGCAGCAGCATTTCCGACAGCAGGATGTTCAGGTGCGACTGACATTTCGCGACCGTGTTCTCCAGTTGAAACTCGGAGGTCGCCAGCGCGGGACAGACGTAATCTTCCCGCCGCGGTCGCGGCTTCAGCGTCCGAATGTGGAAGGCCGTCGCCGTGGCCCCGTACCGCCGCATCAGCATTTTCATCGCCAAGTAGACCTTGGCCGAGCGGACGACCTCCGATTCGAGCGTGTGGATCATTTTCTTCGCAGCCCGAATCCAGCGCTGCGCGATCTCGTTCGCTTCCGGGCTCTCGCCCGACCACAACTGAGCGATGTCGGGATCTTCGACCACTTGCTGCGTGCCGATCTTGGTGACCCGCGTACCGAACGTCGTGTCGATGGCTGCCAGAATCTGCTCGTTGTAGTCCGGCGGGGGATTCTTGAGCAGGTCGCCGTAGATGACGTTCACCAGTTTGGAATCGGTCACCGTCAAAATGTGCTCCTGCTTCATCCGCTTGATCGCGCGGATCAGCTTGATCTTGTCCGCCAGGTCCGTGAACATCCGCTCCGTGACCTTGGGATCTGCGGAGAACTGCCAGGGGTCCAGCATGGCGTGAACGACCCGGTGCTTGGGGAACAACGGAAACGGCACATTCATAAAGTCGCTCAACACCGAGACGTTGATGGTCGGCAACCCGGTCCGGATCAAGTCGTACTCCCGAGGGTTGCCGCAGATGATCACCCCGTCGCAGTGCTGCCGCTGAAGGTCCTTCAACTCATTCATGACCGAGTCTAGCC